>CBDTUI010000101.1:0-10086 GCA_965363765.1 uncultured Acidimicrobiia bacterium | reverse complement strand
TACGGTGCCAGCGGTCCCACAGAACCAACATCGACGGCAGGACGAGCAGCGAGAACAGCAGTGCGTAGGCAATGGCGTAGAACGTAACCGCTCCGAACTGCTGGAAGGGCGTCAGGTTCGAAGTAACCAATGACCCAAACCCGGCCATGGTCGTCAGTGCCGACCCGGCCAGCGCCCCGCCTGTGTGCAGGGTCGTCGATCTGATCGCTTCTCCGGTCGTTTCGAACCGTATTCGGTCCTCCTGGAACCGGTGGGTGATGTGGATCGTGTAGGGCACCGCAATACCGATCGCCAGGGCCGAGATGGTGGCGGTCACGGGACCGAAAGGAATGCCGGTTAGCGCCATGGTGCCAAACGTCGCCAGGATGACGAGAACGACCGGCAGCATGGTGATCACACCCAGCAATGGACGCCGAGACTCCACCCAAAAGTTGATGGTCAGCAGGATCATCGCAGCGATCAAGGTAATCCACAGCGAACTCACCTGCGACGATTGCAAAGACTTGACCACCACATCGCCGATGATGTTCTGCGAGGTGGGAATCGCGCTTGCACCGACCCCCTCCACGGGAGCAAACGCAATGTCGAGTCCGTCGTTGAGGGCGCCTGCTCTGGCGTCGCCGGCTTGAGTGTTGATCGCCCACAGGGCCGCGTCATACGAGCCACTGTCGCTGACATGCACGACCGACGAAAAGACGGTCGGGTCGGCACTGGCGGCCGCGTCGTAGAGAGCCGTAAGGTCGGCCGACTCCGACACCTTGAGGTCGGATCCCAAGCCAACCTCCTCGGCGGCGGCGGCCACCGTTGGGTCGAACGTTGGCGAAGCTGGCTGCACGAGGCTGGCGATAACCGACAATGGCGACGTGGCGGCTGGACTGTCGCCGAAGAGAACTACGTCGCTGGTCGTACCGAGATTCGCCAGGGCATCTGCCTGGGCATTATGGACCGCCGCCGAGGTGACATCTCCTTCGATCAGAACGGATGTCGACTCTCCGAACCCTCCACCGAAGTTCTCTGTCAATTCGTCGATAGCCGCCAGGAGCGGATTGTCAGTCGGCACAAAGTCCGTGAACGAAAACTTGGTCTCGAGCTGACGGAAGCCCATGTAACCGAGAACTCCAATCAGCAACGCGAGGATGACGACCGGAACTGCAAACTTATCCGCCAGAGCTCCAGTCGGACCGACAATCTTGGGAAGGTAGATGATCGTGAGACCTACCACCGCACCGATTGCTCCGAACACCCACACCGAGCTCAGTTCAAAGACTTCTGCGAAACCGAGGCCCCGGATTCCCGCCTCGATAAGCACACTCAACAGGTAGACGACAGCGCCACCTACCGCTCCGGCGATGCCCGATCCAATCGGTCCGCCCTTGGCTTCCTCTGCGGCAAAGTCCTCTGGCTTCAACCGGTCGCCCGCTTTGCGGTCAAGAATGAAGCGCACTGCGGGTACCAGGGTGAGCATGAGCGCGAATGAGACCACGATGCCAACCGCAGCCAGAATGCCGAAGTCCTTGAGCGCCGGGATCGGGCTCACCAGGTTCGTAAGGAACCCGACCGCGGTCGTGACAGTCGCCAGGATCAGGGCAACCCCGACCGTGCGAATAGCCGTCTCCGTAGACTTCTCAACACCCCGTTCCTGGCCGAACTCTTCTTGATAGCGCGACGTCATATGAATGCCGTAATCGACCCCCAACCCGATCAACAGAATCGGAAGGATCTGAACGATCTGGTTGAAGTCTCCGATGATCCCGAGGTACTTAGGGCCGAGCAGGACCCCGATCCCGTTCATAATCCCAATCGCCAGGAAGATCGCGAACATGGTCAAACCCATGGTTGCAAACATCCGGCGGACGGATCGGAGAGTTCCGTTTGACCCACTCAATCGGCGCCAGTAGTTGAACAGCAAGATGACGACGATGATGAGGGCGGCCAGGCCAAACATGCGGCCGATTTCGGCCGTGCTGTCGCCACCGGTCGCAAAGATGAGCTCAAACGAAAATCCCGTCGCCTCGAAGCCGGCGGGGAGGTCGAGCTGAGCGAGCTCGTCGACAAAGGCTTGTTGCCGCAGTGAGAATGCCTCAATCGCAGCAGAGTCGGCCTGGTCGGGGGCGTTCAGGAACAGAATCATCAGACCGCTCGACGCCGAGGGAGCAGAAAGGTCCTTGTCAATGCTGAGCAGATTCTCGACCAGGCCAGCTTGCTCGGCGGGAATGAACGAGAGTCGGTCGAGGTAAGCCGCCTTCAGCTGGGCCGTTGACGGATCGGTAGGCAGGTACGAGGCGCTAAAACCGTCCGGAAGCTCCGCTGAGCTCAGCGCCGAAACAAGACCTTCTTCTTCGCTGGCCGATAACGGTTCGGAGAGCGAGACGCTGATGAGTCCCTTCGACGCACTTGGCCCCGACGGGTCTTTGTCATTGGACAGAAGAAAATCCAGGAACGGAGCGAACTCGGCAGGGACAAAGGCTAACCGCTCGTTATATACGGCCTTAAAACTGCTGTCGCCGGGATTGGCGGGCAGTGCCATCACGGAGTAGCCGTCAGCGAGATCGAGACCGGAAAGCGCCACTTCGAATTCCCCGAGCTCTTCTGGGGTCAGCGGCTCGGTCAGCGTGAACGAGACAAGACCGGCCGCAGCCGACGGCAGCGAGAGATCAGCATCATTGGATGCCAGGAACCCGAGGATTGGCTGAACCTCCGGAGGAAGATTCGGCACGGCTCCCAAATAGGCTTGCTTCAAACCTTCCGTGGGGATGTCAGCAGGAATGCTTTCCTGGGCGATGGCGGATTCAACGGGGAGCAGGTAGGAGGTCACCGGGGGCTGATCTCCCTCAGGAAGCTTGGCGCCGAGCACTCCGAACCCGACGCCCTGGACCGACTGCACCGCTTGCAGACCTTCGGCCGTGAATACATCGCCGTCGACTGATCTGACGACCACCTGAATCGAGGGACCCTGGGCGGCGGCGCCTTCCATGGGCGCCAGGAAACTTGTGACCGGTGGTTGTTCACCGTCGGTCGGCACCTTGGAGGCCGCTGCCGAAGCAAAAACCGCCTGCTGAATTGCTTGTGAGGCCGCCAGACCAGCCGGGCTGATCACGTCGGAACCGCTCACAACGATCTGAAGGCTGGGACCCTGGCCGGCTGCGCCTTCGAGTGGGGCAAGAAAGCTCACAACCGGCGGCTGCCCGTTCGACTCCTGCAAATCGGCGCTAAGTTCGGAATCCGTCAGAACTCCTTGGATCGCCGACACAACATCGGCACCTTCGGCCGACATGACATCGTCGCCGGACACGATGACCTGGAGAACCGATCCGGATGACTCGTCGCCAAACAATTCGCCGACCCGAGCCGACGCGTCCAATGCTTCAGCCTCCGGAGCGAACCCGTCGTTGGGATCCGCTTGCACCGTAAATCGATTGAAGTAGGACAGGCCAATTCCGACCACCAAAACAACAATGACGGTGAACCACGGATAGCGCTGCACAGAGCGCGACAACAAACGGACGAGGGCTTTCACGAGATTGATCCCCTTAAGAATTCAAATTTTACGTCGGCATTCAAAAACCGAGTTCCCAGGCTACGCGAGGCGACCGATTAGACCAAGCTGAGGCTGTCTAACGCCTCAAAGAACCGACGGATCTCCTCGTCGGTTCCGACTGACACCCGTAGGCCGCCCGGCGTGGAGCGAGTAATAATTCCGAGTCGCTGAAGGCCAACAAAGGTCCTCTCCGGGTCTTCCATTGGCAGGTACACGAAGTTGGCATGACTGGGAACGTAGGCGATCGAGCGGTCGGCGAGGCCAGCCTCGAGTCCGCGACGGCCGGCAGCATTCGCCTTCTGGCGGCGGGCCAATTCATCCGGGTCTTGGAGCGATCGAGTCGCAGCGACCTGAGCCACCGTCGTTACGGTGAACGGTGCCTGCGCTTTACGAAGCTCGGCGAGCGTCGTTGGCATGCCTACCGCGTATCCCACTCGCAAAGCAGCCAGAGCGAAGACCTTCGAGAAGGTTCTTGTCACGATGACATTGTCGCGGGCGACGGCTTCCGGGATCATGGACTGCCAGGCCGGGTCGCTCACGTACTCGCCGTACGCTTCGTCGACAACAACCAGGACGTCGCCGGGAACTGCATGAAGGAACCGGAGGGTGTCTTCTGTCCGGGTGATCGTTCCGGTCGGGTTGTTCGGGTTACACAGGTAGACCACCGTCGTCGTTGAGTCGATGGCGGAAAGCATCCTGTCGAGATCGATGCGGTGTTCAGCGTCAAGAGCGACGGGCTTGCCCACGGCCCCTGATAGTGCGGTTGCCATCTGGTAGATAACAAAAGAAGGGTGGGGGAAGACCGCCGTTGTTCCCGGTCCACCTACAGCAAGGGCTGACTCACGCAATGTTGACGAACTGCCAGCGGCGAACCAAAGGTTGTCAACGTTGATCCCATGATGTCGGGCTGCCCGATCGGCCAAGTCGCTCAGCGCGTTGTCGGGATACCGGTTGGCATCACTGATCGCCCCGGCCGCTGAAGCAAGCGCCGACGGGAAAGGACCGTCAGGGGCTTCGTTAGAAGCCAGCTTCACGATGGCCGCCTCGGGAAGTCCGATCTCGTCGGCTACCGCCGCGGTAGTCCGACCGGCTACGTAGGGATTTAGCGAGGCGACTTCCGGTCGAATTCGGATCATGGAGCAAGTCTAACGGGCGACGCCACCTCAGCTATTTCACTTTCCGTGGTACAGATACCGCTAGAGTGAACTACCCGATCGGCGGTAGACTGCCACTAGCGGGATGAGGAGTTGCGATGGTTTGGGCATTCTCGATTACTGCCGCCGTCATGACCGGTCTTTTTTTGTGGGCGGGGATCTACGTCGTGCGGGTTTCCCGCCGGATAACCGAGCCACGGTTTCAGCGCCTGCTCAGAACCATCGGATTAGCTTCGCTCATCATGGCGATGGTCGGAACGTTCTTCCTTCTCATGGGTCTCGCTCACCTAGAAATCGACACGACCGGGTCCATCAACCGCGCCATCCTTTTCGGCTTTGTGGTCATGGCCAGCTCGTTCTGGCTGGCCCAACTATCACTGAGGGTCGTACGAGACCTAGCCGAACCGATGCGAAAAGCCGAGCGCATGATGAGCGCTCTCTCAGACCAAATCCCTTCAACCTCGGTAGGCGAACTGGGCCTCACTACACGCGAACTGGAAGTGGTGAGTGTTATCGCCCAGGGTTCGATCACCGACGTCCAGATCGCCGACAAGCTGTTTATCTCTAAAGCCACTGCTGCCACCCATGTCCGCAACATCCTCAAGAAGGCCCACCTGAATAATCGGCGCGACTTAATGTTGTTGGGCGGATGGAGGGAGCTGTCACCCGGGGATCGACCGATCCGCTCCTGACCTGGATCATCCGCCCTTCGCCACCACCGCTAGGTAGGCTTGGCATCTCATGCTGCGGAAACAACCGACGTCAGGCAAAGCTGGAAAACATCGGGTTAGTCGATCCTGTCGGCGAGGACATAGTTTCGGAGGCCCGTCTCACGTGGGTGGCGGGATCGCCATGACGACGTGTGAGCGCTGCGGTTACACCGAGATCGATCTGACCGAATCGACGGTTCCTGCCAAACTCGGTGAGCGTAAGCAAATGTGGCAATAACGATGGAGACCATGACAACGCACATACACGCCGGCGGAGGGGTCATTTGGCGTCCCAACGAGTCCGGTTCCGTCGACGTGTTGCTTGTGCACCGTCCTGGGTACAAGGACTGGACCTTCCCGAAGGGAAAACAAGACGACGGCGAAGCCATCCGCATGACTGCCCGGCGCGAAGTTGCCGAAGAGACCAACTTGCACTGTCGGCTGGGAAAGTTGCTCGGAACCATCGAGTACGAAACCGGCGGCGGATCGGACAAGACAGTTCACCTGTGGGAGATGGCTTACTCGCATGGGACGTTTAAACGGAACAGCGAAGTCGACAAGGTTCTCTGGGTACCTGCCGAAAAGGTTGCCAAAAAGCTCACCTACGAACGGGACCGTGACTTTTATCGGTCACTGAGCGCCACTTGGTGGGTGGGCAAACCATGGGTGCAGCTAATCCGGCACGCCGAAGCCGGTAACCGACGGACCTGGACCGGCGAAGACCAAACTCGTCCGCTGTCTCCTCAGGGGCGTCTGCAGGCTGTCGCCATCCGCGAACAATACGCCGATCGGGGATTGGATCGAATCGTGTCGAGCCCGTATGTGCGCTGCGTGCAGACGGTCGAGCCACTGTCGGCCGCCACCGGGATCGAGATCGAAAAGAGCGACGCACTCACCGAAGGGGCCAACCCGAAAGCCACCGCTGAACTCCTCGACGAGTTGGCCACCGGCCGGTCGGCCGTTTGTTCGCACGGCGACGTCATCACTGATGTGATGAACCGTCTCGTCCGGCAAGGCATGCGCCTCAGCGAACCCTTCGACACCAAGAAGGCGTCCGCATGGAAACTGTCAGCGGTCGACGGGGAGTTCACAAAGGCGAAATACCGCCCACCGCTATCGACCTAGCAGCCGCTTAGGCGAACGCTTCCTCGCTGAGGGCGTCCTGCTCCCGGTCATGCTTCTGATGACTGCCAGTAGCCGGACTGGCCGACTCTGGCCGGCTGATGAGTCCAATCGGCTTACCAACAAGATCGGAAAGGCGAGGGCGTACAAAGGTCCAAGCCCCCATGTTGACAGGCTCCTCTTGCACCCAGACAACGTCAACCAGATCCGGATAGCGTGCCAGTTCCGCTTGCAACTCGGCCGCCGGGAAGGGATAAAGCTGTTCCACCCTTGCCACAGCCACATCTGACGACTGATGTCGGGCGAGGTCGTAGTACACCTTGCCTGAGCAAAGTACGACCCGCTTGACCCTCGCCGGGTCAACGATCGAGTCGCCGATGACCGGCGCGAACTGATGCGCGGTGACGTCGTCAACAGACCCGAACGCCTCCTTCGTGCGGAGGAGGCTCTTCGGGGTGAAAACAATCATTGGCTTACGGTCGTGGTTGATCGCCTGACGACGCAGCGCATGGAAATACGAAGTCGACGTCGAAGGTACGACCACTCGCATGTTGTCCTCGGCGCATGATTGAAGAAACCGCTCAATTCGCCCCGACGAATGTTCAGGACCCTGGCCTTCAAACCCATGGGGAAGCAACATAACGAGTCCGGATTTCTGTCCCCATTTGTCCTCGCCGGCCGCAATGAACTGATCGATGATCACCTGTGCGCCGTTGACGAAATCTCCGAACTGCGCCTCCCAGGCCGTAAACCCGGCTGGTGCGCCAATCGAGTATCCGTATTCGAATCCGAGCGCGCCGAACTCTGACAGGAGCGAATCGACCAGGCGGAGCCGAGCGTGACCATCGGCGAGGTCCTGGAGTGCGATCCATTCTGCGCCGGTCTCATAATCGACGAGACTTCCATGGCGGTGGGAGAACGTCCCGCGTTTGGAGTCCTCCCCGGCCAACCGCACCCATATCCCATCCAACGCCATCGAACCGAGCGCGAACGCCTCAGCCATTCCCCAGTCGACCACCCCTTCGTCGATCATCTTGCGCCGATTCTCGACCAGTCGCACGAGCTTGGGATGCAGCGTGAAGCCATCCGGGGGCGACGAAACGGCCGACACGATGAGCTCGACCGTCTCTGCGTCAATCGTCGAGTCGACCGGCTCGGCCGGAGGCTGGAGTTCGGGCGACGATGGCTGCGCAGCCGCCATATCTCTCGTTGCTGTGAACGCCGCATCGAGCAGCCCGCGGAACTCTTCGAGCAACGTTTCACCCTCGTCGACGGAGATCTCCTTGGTGTTGACGAGCTTCTCCATGTAGAGCTTGCGTACCGAACGGCGCTGGTCAATGATCCGGTACATCAGCGGCTGGGTGTACGAAGGCTCGTCGCCCTCGTTGTGTCCGCGCCGGCGATAACAAATCATGTCAATGACGACGTCCTTGCTGAACTCTTGCCGGAACGCAAACGCCAGTTCGGCTGCCTTGGCAACTGCCTCTGGGTCGTCCCCGTTGACGTGGATGATGGGTGCTTGCACCGTCTTGGCAACGTCTGTGGCATAGAAACTCGATCGGGCGTCAAGGCTCGACGTCGTGAAACCGACCTGGTTGTTCACCACGATGTGGACGGTCCCACCGGTTCGATACCCACGCAATTGAGACATGTTGAACGTCTCAACGACTACCCCCTGGCCCGCAAACGCGGCATCGCCGTGAATGAGGACCGGCAGCACCTTGTGATGGCCGGTCGAGCCGAGCTGTTCCTGTTTGGCGCGAACGAAACCTTCGAGAACCGGGTCGGCCGCTTCGAGGTGGCTCGGGTTGGCTACGACGGTCACCGCCAGTTTGCGACCGTCATCTGTTTCGTGAATACCGCGTGATCCGAGGTGATACTTCACATCTCCTGAGCCCTGGGTCTGGGCGACATCGACATCGTCAAACTCACGGAAGATGCGGGCGTACTCTTTGCCGATCGTGTTGGCGAGTACGTTGAGACGACCCCGGTGGGCCATGCCCATAACCACTTCGTCCATGTCGGCATCTACCGCCGAGTTGAGGATCGTGTCGAGCAAAGGAATAAGGCTTTCGGCTCCCTCGAGCCCGAATCGTTTGTGGCCGATGTACTTCGTATGAAGAAAACGTTCGAAGGCCTCGGCCTGATTGAGCTTTCGCAAAAGTCTGATCTTGGTGGCCTGCGAAATATCCGGTTGGACGCCCTCGATGCGTGATTGGATCCAATCCTTCTGATCCGGTTCCTGGATGTGCATATACTCGATACCGATGGTGCGGCAATAAGCGTCACGGAGCGACCCAAGAATGTCGCCAAGTTTCATCACCGGTTTGTCGAGTAATCCTCCGGTGGCGAACTCTCGGTCAAGGTCCCAGATGGTGAGTCCGTACGTCAAAGGATCGAGCTCAGGGTGCAGTGCGGGCGGCGACTGCCGGAGCGGATCGAGGTCGGCGATGAGATGCCCACGCACCCGGTAGATATTGATGAGCTGGAACACCCTGGCCTGCTTCTCGGCCCACGCAGGACTGCCGATCTGAGGATTGTCGTCAATGGCCCACCGCGCCGGTGTGTACGGAATACCCATTGCCTGGAAGATGTCGTCATAGAAGTCGTCGGCACCCAGTAACAATTCGTGCACCCGAGCAAGAAAGCGGCCCGATTGGGCTCCCTGGATGACCCGATGATCGTACGTCGATGTCATCGTGATGATGCGCCCGATCCCCATCCTGGCCAGGAACGACGGGTTCGCAGCTGAGTATTCGGGTGGGTAGGCGATCGCCCCGACCCCGACGATCAACCCGTGGTCATCCATGAGACGAGGAACCGACTGCACCGTCCCAATCGTCCCCGGGTTAGTAACGCTGACCGTTGTGCCGGCGAAGTCCTCCGGGGTGATCTTGTTCGCACGAACCCGATGAACCATTTCCTCGTACGCGAGCCAGAACTCTTGGAAACTCATCTGGTCAGAGTTGGGGATGTTCGGAACCAGGAGGCTGCGCGAACCGTCCTTGCGCTCTACGTCGATTGCCAAACCGAGATTGACTGATTCGTGGCGGATCAAGAACGGCTTGCCGTCGATCAGTTTGTACGCAACGTTCATGTCGGGCTGCTCGGCGATGGCCCGAACCACTGCCCAACCGATCAGGTGCGTGAACGATACTTTTCCGCCCAGGGTGATCCGAGCTAGCTGGTTGTTGATGATCCGGCGGTTGACTTCGAGCAGCTTGGCCGGAATCGTCCGTACCGACGTCGCGGTCGGGACGGTGAGTGAATCGTCCATCCGTTCGGCGATGATCGCCGCGACGCCTCGCATCGGGGTGGCGCCGGCCGGGAGCTCGACCGTTGCCGGTGTCGGCGTTTCCTGTTGAACAGAAGTGGATGCAGCGGCATGTTGGGCCGGTGTCGAAGCCGGCTTACCAGGCACGTGGGCGCTCAGACCGGGGCTGTAGTCAGCAAAGAACTCTTGCCACGCTTCCGACACACTGGCGGGAGCGTCGAGAAACTTCCGGTACATCTCATCGACGAGCCAGATATTTGGACCAAAGCCGCCTTCGGCGAGATCGGT
>CBDTUI010000100.1:0-10173 GCA_965363765.1 uncultured Acidimicrobiia bacterium | reverse complement strand
GAGTGGTCCTACCCACACGACTTGACACCAGAATTGGGTAATTCAACCGATGCGGGCACGCCCGATATTTCGTACCTTCTGGGGAGCACCTGAGGAGGGCTCATGAACATGGCATTGCGCGATGGCGACCACATTGAAACGATCGTGATCGGGGGCGGGCAGTGTGGTCTCGCGGTCGGATACGACCTGGGAAAACGGGGGCGGGAGTATGTGATCCTGGATGCGAGTGTGCAGGTGGGCGAGTCTTGGCGGAAACGATGGGATTCTCTGTTGCTGTTTACGCCGGCCCGGTACAGCGGCCTGCCCGGAATGAAGTTCCCGGCCAAGGGAGACGTCTTCGTCACGAAAGACGACATGGCCGACTACCTCGACACATACGCTTCGACCAACGACCTGCCGATCCACCTGGGCGTCAAAGTCAAGCGGGTAAGCCATGACGGCGATCGTTACGTTGTTGAAACGGAAGCCATAACCTTGACAGCCGACAATGTCGTAGTCGCCATGGCCGAGTTCCAGGTCCCGAAGGTGCCTGCTTTCGGAGCAGATCTCGACACGCAGATCACTCAGCTGCACTCGTCCCAATACAAGAACCCTCAACAACTGAGGCAGGGTGCGGCCCTGGTCGTGGGCATGGGCAACTCTGGCGCCGACATCGGGTTAGAAGTCGCCGGCCAACACAAAACCTATATTGCCGGCACCGAGTCGGCTCACATCCCTTTCCGCATCGAGCCTTGGTTTGGCCGGAATGTTCTCGTTCGAATCGTTCGGTTCGTGATGATCAATGTCCTTAACACGTCGACTCCGATCGGAAGGCGGGCCAGGCGCAAGGCGATTGGCACAGCGGCCCCGTTGGTCCGGGTAAAGCCCAAAGATCTCGAGGCGGTGGCCGAACGAGTCGGGCGGGTGGCTGGGGTTTCTGGTGGACGTCCATTACTCGACGATGGACGGGTGCTCGATGTTGCCAACGTGATCTGGTGCACCGGGTATCAACGGGGGTTCCCGTGGCTTGACCTGCCGATCTTCGATGAGCATGGCCGACCACGTCACGAACGCGGTGTCGTCGCTGACCAGCCCGGGTTGTATTTCTGTGGTCTCGACTTTCAACACTCGCTCTGGTCAGAGACGATCTTGGGCGAGGTCACCGACGCCCGATATGTTGTTGCAGCTCTCGATGCTCGCCAAATGACAAGTCGGACGGTGACCGTCTAGGTCCGGCCGGTCCCCAGCAATGCAACCGAGATGAGGTCAGTCGAGGCCACCTCTGCGAGGGCTTGTTCGTAGGCGTGGCCGGCGCGATCAGTGAACGTGGGATACCAGCGGTCGTCGATGTCGTAGCCGAACCCGGCTTCGATCCCCATCCACCCCCGGGGATGGTGAACCGTCAACGTCGTAGCACGACGGGCGGATTGAACCCCTTCGGTAATTCGGGCCTCAACCTCGGTCACGTAGGTATGGCGTCGCGGACCCGGCCGGGGGTGGGCAACCGAATGAACGTCGACGAACACATGGTGCATATGGTCGGAAGTGGGGCTGGCGGTAGTTGTCGCGCTGTTGGCAGCCTTCGACATGCCTACAGCGTGTACGACGTCGATGTCGGTTGCCAGGAGGCTTTCGACCCGATTCGCAGACTGGTCTCACTCCTCGAGGGTGGCGGCGCGTCGGGTGAGCGTATCGCGGACATCCTCGATGTCGACCGGCGCGGTTTTAGTGAGGCGCCAGTAGCAATACCCGGCTGGAATGAAAAACAGTTGGAAGCCAGCCAGCGTGACGGCATAGTTCCGGGATTCCCCAGCTGTCGCTAAGAAATTTGCGGTGATCCAGCCGACCAGGCCATTCCCAGCGCTGCGAGTTACTCCCTCGGCCAAGGTTGCCAGCCCGAAGACTGTCCCCCGATGCTCTGGGAGGTTGACATCGACGATTAGAGCGAAGGCGTTTGGCGAGTCGATCGAGGTCAGCACGACAGCGGCGAACGCCAGGACGAAAGCGAGGGTTACCGAACCATTGGTGATGAAGCTTGCCAGAACCTCTCGGCTCACCTGGCTTGACGTTGCACCGTCCGTTATCGGAAGGTCGCGTAATGGTGCAGCGAAGAATCCGATGAAGAAAGGGATTGCGCCAAGTATCCCGATCATTGACAGTCGAGCTCGCCCGCTCAGGTTGCGCTTCTGCCATCGATCACCGAGCCAGCCCGCTCCGATCGAGGTGATAGCCGCCAGCTGGAGGAACGAGAAGTACAGGCCGCCTGCCCGGGTGGCGGTCTCGATGCTGTAGCCAAGCTCAGCGATCTTGGTTTGATAGAGGAGTGGCACCCAAAGGAGTGACCCATATGCCATCTGGGCGACCAGTCCTTTGCCTATCAACCACACGTTTGATCGGCGCCGAATCAGGTCAGGTAATTGTTCGAGTTCGATCCGCTCCTCGAGTTCGTCGGCCCGGCCGACGAGTTCTGGATCTGATTGGCCGCGGGACGGGTCCTCGGTGGTCAGAAAGAGGATGGCGAAACCGAATCCGACGGCAGCAATCAACCACATTGGTCGGCGCCAATCACTGGCGCCGAGCTGGCTGGCCGCCAATCCGCCGATCAGTCCTCCCGCCCCCTGCGACAGTCCCCAGAAGCTGAGCGCCAATCCGCGCCGGTGAGGAGGGACGAAGTCCGAGACCACCGAGAACCCCACCGAGGTGATCGACCCGAAGCCGACGGCGGCCAAGACCATGGTTGCGAAGAGTCCGGAGTACGTGCTCGAGTTGGCGGCACCGAAAAGCCCAGCCACCCAGATGATGGTTCCCCAGAAAAGGAGGTTCTTGCGGCTACCGCGATCGCCGAAATAACCCCACAGACCAGCTGAAACGAAAGTTACGAAAATTACGGCAGCCGTCAGCCCGCCCAAAGCTGCTTCGGACACGGCCAGGTCGGCACTGATCGGCAGAACCATGCTCGGGATCATCATGATGGCGGCGTTGTCTAGCGAGGCGAGGACGACGAACACCGCGATAGTCCAGAGTTTCTGCACGGGCGCATTGTGGCAGGGCCTTATCCGCTCCCGATGACGAGTCGTTGAGTAGCGTCCTGGACAATGCGAGCTGAAAGAATTTCCCCGCAGGCGGCCAGGGTCCTTAGAAGGCGGATCCTCCGCCCCGAGTCGCTATCCGACGATGGCGTCGCGTACGCAGAAGACTCGGTCGAGACAACCGCCACGTTCGGTTGCCGGGAGGACGGATCGATAGTTTCTGTCGGGACGGTCATGGCGGGGGCTCATCCACGAGACGCCAAGGTTGGTGACTGGAGAATTCGGGGAATGGCCACCGACGATGGCTACCGCAATCGCGGATTCGGCCAACTCATTCTTGACGCGCTGCTCGATCATGCTGGGAAACAAGGCGGCCGGCGAGTGTGGTGTAACGCCCGGGTCGACGCCGCGCTGTTTTACGAACGGTCCGGCTTTGTTCGCCATGGCGAAGCGTTCCTTACTGCCGGTGACCGGCCGCACTATTTATTGGATCTTCACCTGCCGAACGTTTCATAGATGGGTGGTAGGGGTACCATTTGTCTGTGAACAACAACCTGAAAACTGTCGCCCTCCTGGGGTTCATGTCCGCTCTCGTCTGGTGGATCGGGATCACCCTGTTCCCGAACGGCGGGATCTACATCGGCCTCCTGTTTGCTGTGGGAATCAATGCCATCGCCTATTTCTTCTCGGACAAGATGGCGATCGCCGCTGCCAGGGCAAAGCCGGTGGCCGACAATGAGCTTCCCGAGATCCAGGCGATGTTGAATCGGCTTGCCCAGTACATGGACATGCCCAAACCCCGCTTGTATTACATCGATTCTCCACAGCCGAATGCTTTCGCTACGGGACGTAATCCCAAGAACGCTGTGGTGGCCGTAACAGCCGGCATCCTTCAGTTGTTGACGCGTGATGAACTCGAAGGAGTGATCGCTCACGAACTCGCCCACGTGAAGAACCGTGACATTCTTATCTCGTCCATCGCCGCCATGCTTGCCGCCGCGCTCACCATCTTTGGGCGGATGGCACTCTTCACTGGCGGCGGCCGCGGCCGCAACAACAATCCGCTGTCCGGGATTCTCGCCCTCGCCTCGATGATCGTCGCCCCGATTGCCGCCATGATCATCCGGATGGCGATCTCCCGATCACGCGAGTTCGAGGCCGACCAGACCGGGGCGACCGTAACCGGGCGGCCCCTCAATCTGGCGTCGGCGCTTGCCAAGATCAGTCAGGGAACGGCGCAGATTCCCATGAAGGTCAATCCCGCCGTGTCTCAGCTGTTCATTGACGACCCCCTCAAGGCTTTCGGGGCCCGTCAGACCCTCGGCCGCATGTTCTCAACGCACCCGCCCGTTGAAGAGCGTATTGCTCGTCTGACCAGCCAGTCGAGCGGGATGCGTTGATCGTTCTTTCCCAGGAAGAGGCCACGATCGTGGCCATCATTCTGACGCTTATCGTGGCCGGCTGGGGCATGGCAACCTCTGTTATCTCGGCTGTCCGTGGACCAGCATGGGGAGTGACCTTCATCACGAGAACCCGCCGACTGTGGCTCATATTTGTTGTCGCCGGTCTTGCTTGGCTGTTCCTCGCTGAGCCTGCCTGGCTCGGGTTCGTCGTCGCGTATCTGGGAGCCTCGGCCTGGTGGCTTGGGTCAGTTGTCCGACGTCGCACAGCGGCACTCCTCGAAATCGGTGAAGGCCATTCGGTTCCTGGCCTGCGCCAGGCCCAGGTGCTGCGTTGGACCGGATATGGACTCGGAGGAGTTGCCGTAGTGATCGGCTATGCCGCACGCCTTGCCTGGAGCGAGTTCCTGGGGTTGGCGATCGCATCAGGTGCCTTCGCACTGATCGCCCTAGGATCCGGCTTGTTTCTCGTGGTTCGGGCTCAAAACCTGCAACCTGACGACCAGTTGGAGTGACCTCGGGAAACTCAATTAGGCCAGGGACGTAGAATTGCTAATCTATCCCCGCCCGAGATGCAGTCTCGGTCTGCCGGGATGCCCGAGCGGTCAAAGGGAGCAGACTGTAAATCTGCCGGCTTCGCCTTCGGAGGTTCAAATCCTCCTCCCGGCACGGGTCGTGGATATCCCAGGCTCGACAACATATTACGCCTCCTTAGCTCAGTTGGTAGAGCGCATCCATGGTAAGGATGAGGTCTCCGGTTCAAATCCGGAAGGAGGCTCCGGTTCTCGCAGGAGAACCGACCAAACCAGCAGTGTCACGACGTCGAACAAGGTGTTCGCGCCGAACACGAGGCGGCGTAGCTCAGTTGGTAAGAGCGCTCGACTCATAATCGAGAGGTCGGCAGTTCAAGTCTGCCCGCCGCTACGGAAACAGCTAGGTGTAAACCAGCTTTCAGCTATCAGCTGTCTGTGCCAAGGCACGGAGAGCTGACGGCTGACAGTATGCCTGGTCGTTCCAACGAAATGATAGAGCCACGCAACAAGGAGAATCGGCATGGCCAAAAGTAAGTTTGAGCGGACTAAGCCGCACGTAAACGTAGGAACGATGGGACACATCGACCACGGTAAAACCACGCTGACTGCGGCCATCACCAAGGTGTTGGGCGATCGCATTCCTGGTTCGCCGGTCTACGCATTCGACGAGATTGACAAGGCGCCGGAAGAGAAAGAGCGTGGCATCACGATCTCGATTTCCCACGTCGAGTATGAGACGAAAAACCGTCATTATGCCCACGTCGACATGCCCGGTCACGCTGACTACATCAAAAACATGATCACCGGTGCGGCCCAGGTCGACGGTGCCATTTTGGTTGTGTCAGCGGCTGACGGCCCGATGCCCCAGACCCGTGAGCACGTGCTGCTCGCCCGTCAGGTTGGCGTTCCGCACATCGTCGTGTTCTTGAACAAGACCGACATGGTTGACGACGAAGAACTGCTTGAGCTCGTT
This sequence comes from uncultured Acidimicrobiia bacterium, assembly GCA_965363765.1. GTDB lineage: Bacteria > Actinomycetota > Acidimicrobiia > Spongiisociales > JAENVV01 > JAENVV01. The sequence continues at coordinate 4,259 of CBDTUI010000100.1, read as the reverse complement.
GAGCTTGAAGTTCGGGAACTCCTCAGCGAGTACGAATTCCCCGGCGACGATGTTCCGGTCATTCGCGGTTCAGCTCTCAAAGCCCTCGACGGTGATGCAGATGCTGCCGAGCAGATCATGGAGCTCATGGCTGCCGTCGACGAGTATGTCACCGAGCCAGAGCGTGACACCGACAAGCCGTTCCTCATGTCGATCGAGGACGTGTTCTCGATCACCGGTCGTGGAACTGTTGTGACCGGCAAGGTCGAGCAGGGAATCCTCAAGGTGAACGAAGAAGTCGAGATCGTCGGCATCAAGGACACCAAGAAGACGGTCGCTACCGGCATCGAAATGTTCCGGAAACTACTCGACGAAGCTCGTGCCGGTGACAACGTGGGTGTTCTCATCCGTGGTATCGGTAAGGACGATGTTGAGCGCGGTCAGGTGCTTGCGAAGCCAGGTTCGATTACTCCTCACACCGAGTTCGAGGCTTCGGTCTACGTACTCACCCGTGATGAGGGTGGTCGTCAGAACCCATTCTTCGCCGGATACCGTCCGCAGTTCTACTTCCGTACGACTGACGTGACTGGTTCGGTGACCCTGCCAGCAGGAACCGAAATGGTCATGCCGGGCGATAACACGGAAATGACCGTGGAGTTGATCGCCCCGATCGCCATGGAAGAAGGCCTCAAGTTCGCCATTCGTGAAGGTGGCCGCACCGTCGGTGCCGGCTTCGTCACCAAGGTGATCAAGTAGCTCGATAGTTGAGCAAATCGCAGCTCCCGGGCGGGACAACCTCCCGTCCGGGTTCTGCAAAACCGAAGGAATCCAGAGCATGCCCTCTGACAAACGTCCGGCCATCACGCTGGCCTGCGAAACGTGTAAACGCCGCAACTACGTGACGACCAAAAACAAGTCCAATACCAAAGAGCGCTTGGAACTCTCCAAGTATTGTCAGTGGTGTCGTAGCCACACCAGTCACAAAGAAACTCGCTAACTGAAACGAGGCCATCTGGCCTCGTTTCCCTTTGTTGCCAGTCCTGCGAGCGATTCTCCGATAGTGCTTCTCGCAGCACTGGGCGTGAAGGTTCGACATTCTGAAAACAACAAGAATGTCGTTAGTGATAGCGTTCTTCCCACTGAACCTGCGGGCGGACATTTGTGGGTCTTAAAAGAGGACGGCCAATGGCCGTCCTCTTTGTTTTGCCCGTTGGTCGCCCGACCCAAAGTGTTCACCCGTGTCCTCCATGCCTGTCACCCCGATGTCGTAACGCGCCTATCACGGGCGCGAGCTTGGTCGTAGGTTGTTGTCGGTCCCCCCAGTGGAACGTAGTGGAGCGTCTGGGGGGAAGGCGCAATGTGACCTGACGGTCACATTGCAGAACGGCAAGCCGTTCTGCCGACGGACTGGGGTAGCCAGTACGCGGAGGTAGGGGGGCTGGTCAGGCGTCACAGGCTGCACGTTTGCTCCGGTGTTGGGGTTCCATCGGCTTCACAGTGGCCGGAGGGGCGACCTGGGCGCAGAGTCGTGACTACTGTGATTGAGGTGAGCATTGATCATCTAGCCGGGAAGTCGTACGGACCGTTTTCGGTGGCCATTACACCCCAACGGGTCAGCGCCTATGTGTCGGCTACGGGAGACGATCCGATTCGCTGGAGAGATGTCGCGCCACCTTCGATTGCCTCGGTGGCACTCTTCGCAGCTGCCCCCGAATTTCTGTTTGGATCCGACGTGGGCGATTACAACCGGATTCTGCTTCATTCAGATCAGAAGTTTGATTGGCATAAACCGGTCACCGTTGGATCGGAACTCGCGGTCACGGGCGTGGTCGATCGGATTCGAGAACGAAACGGGATGGCCTTTGTCTCGTTCAGCGCCAGCGTTGTTGACCATGGCGGCGAACCGGTCATCTCCTCGGCATCTACGTTCATCATGTCACCTGAGGCACCGCCGGCCAGCGAAGCCGAACAGCCCGAACCCGAGGTGCATCATCGCGGCGACAACGAGATCGTGCGCCCATTGGCGATGCCAGGTTCCGGAATGGAAATAAGCCACGTAGACAAGTCGGCGAGTCGTTCCGACCTGGTGAGGTACGCCGCTGCGTCCTCGGATTTCAATCCGATCCACTGGGACCATGCCACGGCACGAGCCGGCGGTCTGCCGCGGGTGATTTGTCACGGTTTGTTGATGGCCGCCTGGATGTTCCAGGCTGCCGCCCGCCACACCGATCGCGATGTTCCCCTAGCCCATGCGGCGCTCCGATTTCGGAAACCGGTTCTGGCAGGTGATAGCGCCAAGATCGACGGTACCGTGTCTGCCATGGACGCAGCACAGGCTCAGTTGGACTTGACTCTGGCTTCGGCAGGCGATGTATCCATCACCGGTCAGGTTCGGCTGAACCGATGAGCATCCACCCGGTTGAACCAGATCAGCTGTGGGTCATCGCAGCTCGCGGTGGCGACCGTGACGCCTTTCGATCGCTCGTAGAGCAGAACCAGCGCGAGGTGTATACCTTGGCTGTCCGCCTGGTATCGGATCCACACCTTGCCGAGGATGTCGCCCAGGAGGCCTTCGTTCGAGCGTGGCGCGCGCTTCCCAATTTCCGAGGTGACGCAGCTTTTTCGACTTGGCTGTATCGCATCACGGTCAATACGGCGTGGACGCATCGTCGCCGGCAGAAACGTCATCGTCATGCCGACATTGACGATCTCCCTGCCATCGCCGATGAAACCCGTCGTAGCAATCCGGCTCATCTCGACGAAACCTTGCATTTGTCCGACGCTCTCGGGGAAGCCCTGAAGAGCCTTGCGCCCGATCAGCGATTGGTCGTTGTCATGAAGGACGTCGAAGGGTGGTCACATGGCGAAATCGCTGAGTCGCTTGGGATAACGACCGGAGCAGCCAAGGTGCGACTCCACCGGGCCAGGCGCCGCCTCCGCCTACTCCTTGCGGACGTCGACTGGTGAACCTCGACCAGATCGGGGCGGCAGCCGCCTCGCGGACATACCAAATCCGATGCAAGGGCGTGCGGGTGCTGCTGCCCGAATACATCGGCTCGTCGGTTCCCCTGCCGGAATCGATCGCCATCCACTTGTCATCGTGTCTGGTTTGCCGGATCGAAGCTGACCGATTGCGACAGCTTGCAGAGCTCTTAGTCGAGGAACGACAGTCGTCGTGGACTCCGCCCGCAACGCTTGTCGATGCGGTTATGTCTCAGCTCGACGAGTCAGTCGAATCACGACTTCTGGGTAAGCTGGTGGTAGCAGGAGTGGTGGCTGTTGGGCTCGGATTGGCCGTTGCGATCGTGGCCGTCAAGCACGATTCGGAGGTTTCGGCCATGGCGACTGGGTCGTAATTGCGAGTCGGCTTTGTAGTTCGGCTATCTGATTCGTATACTTGCATGCCGCGCCTGAAATTCCCCTACATAGGGGTGTAGCTCGAACTGGCAGAGCGCCGGTCTCCAAAACCGGAGGTTGTGGGTTCGAACCCCACCACCCCTGCTTCACGGACAGAATAAGGAAACAACAGGACCATGAACCGAGATCAACGCCGCATCCAAGAACGGGAGCAACGGCGTCTTGAAAGAGCCGACAAACAGGAGAAGGAAGCACAGGCTGGAAAGTCAGCCGTGCAGCGTGCCGCTTCCAAGCGCGCCGCTCCTGCGGCTATTAAGACCAAGGATCCGTTTGTAAAGCGGATCTGGCAGTTCCTCAAGGAAGTCCGAGCTGAACTGAAACGGGTGTCATGGCCAACCCGTGAACAGATGGTGGCGTTCACTGCCGTAACCATGATTACTACTGTCGCCATTACCGCGTTCATATTCGCCATCGATATTGGATTCAAAGAGGGTCTTCTGTACATCTTGGAGTTAGGACTATGAGTAACACCGCTCAGGACGACGCAGTCGACGAGCTAGCCGAACCCGTTGAGGAGGCTGCCGCCGAGGCAGAAGCTGTCCCAGAGGCCGCCGCCGAGGATGTGGTTGTCGCCGACGCTGATGTTGTCGATGGGGAATCGACTGAGAGCTCCGATGATGCGGATGCTGAGGCGGAAGCTGTCCCAGAGGCCGCCGCCGAGGATGTGGTTGTCGCCGACGCTGATGTTGTCGATGGGGAATCGACTGAGAGCTCCGATGATGCGGATGCTGAGGCGACCGAGCCAATCGAACCTCCCGCCCCGCCAAAACCGATAAGCCCCTACGACAAGCAGGGTGACTGGTACGTCATCAACTCGTACTCCGGGTACGAGAACAAGGTCAAGATGAACCTCGAAACCCGCG
>CBDTUI010000099.1:0-10264 GCA_965363765.1 uncultured Acidimicrobiia bacterium | reverse complement strand
ACACCCGAAAATGGGCGCTGGAACCCAGGGTTCGCAGGGTTGGGGGTCAGCTGGAGGGGCTGCCGACGATTTGGTCGACCGGGGCGAAGTCATCGGTGAGGATCTGGGCTCCGTCGACAAACCGGGCGAGGGCATCACCGGACAAACCGATTTCGGTGCCGTCCCGGGAGGCGATCGCCGCCTCGATAGCGGTCACGTCGATCGGGACGTGGGCGGCCACCAAGATATAATTGCCGCCCCCGGTCCCGTCGATGTAATCGGGCGGGGCGAACATCGCAACATGCTCGAACACAGCCTCGATCGTGGCGACGGCCGAACGGGCAAAACGGCGCGAACCGTAGTCAATAACGTTCATCACGTAGACACCGTCGGGAGCCAGCACCCGGTCGATATCTTGCAGGTACTCCTCGGTTGTCAGATGCCAAGGTACCGACGCGCCGCTGTAGGCGTCGCCGACTATGACATCAGCTTCGTGGTCGGGCAGTCGAAGTAGCGAGGTACGGGCATCGTCGACTATCACCTCGATGTCATCGGACAAGGCCAATCGCTCGTAGCTGATGTCCACCAACAGCCGGTCGATCTCGAGAACGACATTGGTCGTCCCAGGGCGGGTCGCATTGAGGTACCCCGGCACCGTGAAACCTCCCCCGCCAACCGAAACAACATTGAGCGGACCTTCGGGCGCTTCGGTGTTGATCACGTCCACGATGAGGCGGATGTATCGAAAATCGAGGTAGGTCGGGTCGGTCAAGTCGACGTAGCTATTCCGGGATCGATCGAGCACGAGGACGCGACCGTCCGGACGGTCTTCATCAACCTCGACAATGGCGCAGTGGTACGTCGTCTCATAGTCACAGGGACCGTCGAATAGAACCAGCAGACCGCCGAGGCCAATCAAGCCGACGACTACCGAGATCACCACAATCCGGCCCAGCACCGCGAGAGCCAGACCAGCCACGGTCAGGACGACGCCCAGCGCGATAACGATTGGGCGGGTCGGGAACGCAGCGATCAGAAAGAACCCGGTGAGGAACGTGCCGAAGATGGCTCCGGCCGTACCGACCGCAGAGAAGGACCCAACCACGGCACCAGTTTGATCGAGGGATGCCAATCGGATCTTCACGACGATGGGACTCACAGCCGACAGCAAGGCCGCCGGCAGGAAGAACCCGAGCGTCGACGCCACGACAATCGAGACCGGATCGCTCGATAGGGCTGGCCCGATGAAGTCAACAATCAAAGGCGAAGCAATCGCAGCCAATCCACCCGCTATCAGAAGCGGACCAAGCAACCGACGCGGATTCGCCCGGTCGGCAGCCCGGCCCCCGAGCCACGCTCCGACAGAAATGCCAGCCAGGATGACTCCGATGATGGCCGTGAAGACCTCGAGGCTGACCCCTACATAAGGCGCCAGGATCCGCACCGCCAGAACCTCGATCACCAGCACTGAAGCGGATGAGAAGAAGACGAGGGAGCGGGCGACTCGGTTGGACATGGCCGCCACATTACGGCCCGCCGGGATTAGCTGCGAAGCCAAGTAGGGCTACACCGGAGCGGGACCGCTCTACCGCCCGTAGTAGTCCGACTCAACCCGATGCATGACAGGGTCGAGGACGTTGTTCTCGCAGTCAGTAAATACCCCAGCCATAGCCGGTTCTTCAGCCTGAAGCTGGTTGAGCACATCGAGTTTGGATCCGGTGGGTTCCTGCGGATCAGCCCATTGTTCAACGCATCGAGACGACGCTGGAAGTCGGTCTCGACGTCATCGGGATGTTCATATCCGTCAATGGCACCTTCGACCATAAAAACCCGCCAGTCGGCAATCGCCTGAATCGCCCGCGGGTCGGTTGCAATAATTGCGTCGCCTGGATTGAAGTACGACGGACTCATTTCGGCCGGAGCGAACAACGCCTCCACCGCTTGACGGGTGCACCCACTGGTGCGAAAAAAGATCTCAGTTTCGAGACCGTAGGCGTAGGTCGCATCGTCGAACTCGCCCAACAACGTCCGGATGTAGGCCACTTGATCGGCTTCACCGAGGTTGTCAACAACCCGCTGGTTCTTCTTGCCGACTTCGCCCGTTTACGAGCCTGCACCTCACGGGTTCGCTCTTCGGTATCGAGCACGATGCCTCTTTCAATCGCTTTTCTAAAGCGTGAGCCGTCCCGAAAGACGTGTCCCGGGGGCCGTTCGATCCGACGTCACCTATGAGCTTGAGTTGAGAGCCGCTGAAACCATCGCCCGAGCGGCGGCTTGGACCTCGGCCAGGTGATCGGCACCCCGGAAGCTCTCGGCGTAGATTTTGTAGAGGTCTTCGGTGCCTGACGGCCGGGCGGCAAACCAGGCATTCTCGGTCGAGACCTTGAGTCCGCCGATAGCGGCGCCATTGCCCGGAGCCGCCGTGAGGATGGATGTGATCGGCTCGCCGGCGAGATCGCTGGCCGTAACCTGATCAGGAGACAGCTTCGCAAGTACGGCTTTCTGCTCTCTGGTGGCGGGTGCATCAACCCGGGCGTAGGCGGGATCTCCGTGTTCGTCGGTGAGTCGACGGTAATGCTCACTCGGAGACTTGCCGGTCACGGCCAGGATCTCGGATGCGAGCAGCCCCAGCAGAATGCCGTCTTTGTCGGTCGTCCAGGTCGTGCCGTCTTTGCGGAGGAATGAAGCTCCGGCCGATTCTTCGCCGCCAAACCCGACACTGCCATCCAACAGACCAGGCACAAACCATTTGAAGCCAACGGGCACTTCGACCAGCTGGCGTCCCAGGGCGGCCGCTACCCGGTCGATCATCGAAGACGACACCAGTGTCTTGCCGATTGCGGTCTCACTCCCCCAGCCCTGGCGTGACCCAAACAAGTATTCAATCGCCACCGCCAAGAAGTGATTCGGGTTCATGAGGCCGGCATCGGGGGTGACGATGCCATGACGATCGGCGTCGACGTCGTTGCCCGTGGAGATTTGGTAGCGGTCACGAACCGCAATTAGCGAGGCCATGGCGTCCGGCGACGAGCAGTCCATTCGGATGGCGCCGTCCCAATCGAGGGTCATGAATCGCCAGGTCGGGTCGACAACCGGGTTGACCACCACGAGGTCAAGGTTGTATCGCTCGCCGATCCGCGCCCAATAATCGACGCTGGCTCCGCCAAGTGGATCCGCCCCGATCCTGATGCCGGCGCTTCGGATGACATCGAGGTCGAGCACCGAATCGAGGTCATCGACATACGTCCCGACGTAATCATACGGCTGGGTCGTGGCGGCGGTACGCGCCTGACGAAACGGAACCCGTTTCACCGCTTTGTTGCCGCCGCCGAGAAGCTCGTTAGCCCGATCGGCGATCCAACCGGTGGCGTCCGTGTCGGCGGGTCCGCCGTGGGGAGGGTTGTACTTAAATCCTCCGTCGGTTGGCGGATTGTGCGAAGGCGTGACGACAATGCCGTCGGAGCGGCCGCTGTCGTCACCACCCTTGCCGCGGTTGTGGCGCAGAATGGCGTGCGACAGGGCCGGGGTCGGTGTGTACCGGTCGGCGTCGTCGACGAGCACCGTGACATCGTTACCTGCGAGAACTTCGAGCGCAGTCGCCCAGGCCGGTTCGGACAAAGCATGGGTATCACGCCCAAGAAACAGCGGGCCGGCGATCGATTGGCCGGCGCGATATTCGCAAATCGCCTGGGTGGTCGCGGCAATGTGAGCTTCGTTGAACGACCCGTTCAGACTCGATCCACGATGCCCCGACGTCCCGAAAGCAACCCGCTGATCAGGGTCGCCAGGGTCAGGCTGCTCGGTGTAATACGACGTGACAAGATGTGGAACGTCTACAAGGTCTTCAATTAAGGCGGGAGTACCAGCACGCTCATGTTTCATCCCAGCGAGCCTACCGAAGGTCTCCCCCACCTGCAGCGGCGGTCACCCGGCCTCGATTGTCAACCCGATTTCATGGTTGACGGCTCCCCCATCGCAACGAAGTGAAGCGGGTTGTCGAAACCGAGGAGCGCCAAAACGATTTGTTGTCGGTCCCCCCAGCGGAACGAAGTGGAGCGACCGGGGGGAAGGGATCCGACACCGCTAGGTGACGGGTCCCGGGGCTCGTTCGCGTGACAGACAGCACGCTCGACACATCCCCCACCACCATCGACACAGCTACGGTCTGCAGCCGTCCCAGGCGTCTCGCCGCTCGCAAAGTGGTCGCTGGCACACGCCGAGCGACATAACTCACTGCAGATCCAGTACCGAACCGTATCTCAACGACACACCCAGGAACAGCCGCTTAGGGTTGAAGGGTCGAAGCCGAGGAGGCATTGCATGGCGAAGTTCGTCGTTTTGTACACGGGTGGAATGGGCATGGCCGCCACACCGGAAGAGCAAGAGAAGATCATGGGTGAATGGGGAGCCTGGTACGGCCAGCTCGGAGAGGCCATCGTCGACGGTGGCGCCCCGTTCGGTGCCGCCAAGAATATCGTTAGCGTCGGTTCGATTAGCGACGGAACCCTGAGCGACACCCCGGCAACCGGCTACACCGTTATCTCTGCTGACTCGCTTGAGGCGGCCGCGTCGGTCTGCTCAGCCCACCCACACTTGAACCACGGTGGTCAGGTGGAGGTGTTCGAATACATCGACATGGGATAGTAGAACGCCTAGCCGCATAGAGGAATGGGGTCCGAAAGGGCCCTTTTCTATGGGATCGCCCACCAATCTCCGACGTGAGCAGCGCCTCGATTGGGGTCGTTCCACGCGGCCACGAGTAACACTCGCCCCAGACCCAGCGTCGCTGTTAGCTAGCGTTGTCCCGACTCGGGGAGTCGACTCGCTTCTTTACATCGGAACGGGCATCAGCTCATAGATGTCGATGGCGTAGTCGCCGCCGCCGTCACTTAGGTACGGGTGGCCATCGGCCAATGCCTTGGCTCCGGCCATGTCGGCCGCTTCGACGATCGAATAGCCGGTCAAAGACGCTGCCGTCCCCGCCGATCCATCGTCGACTACCGACGCTCCCGGACCAAACGGCGAGCCGATATCCGACAGCCCCGATCCAATTCGTTCCATCCAGACGCCCCACTTCGCCATTACCTCTTGTCCTTGTTCAGGCGTCATATCCGACATGTCTGTCGCCTCACCTTTATAAACCATTATGTACTTCGGCATGGGACCTCCTGTTGTACAGCTGCTCCGCCAACCATACGCTGCTCCAGGCAAATCTGCCGACAGAGACTTGGCGACGGCTACCGACCGAAAACGGCGCTACTGCGTTCCTTTGCCGTCCCAGTATTCGTGGGCTTCGGACTCCATTGCTGCCAAACGGGTGTAGTAGTCGGGGAACTCGTTGAGGTGCGCCCAGGCGATCTTGCCGGTAGTCGCCGGATCATTGCCGGTGACATTCGTACGATCGTCTTCGAGGCCGTGTTCGAGCTCGACGTCGAGGCCAAGCCGAAACTGCTCGATGTCGAACCGCTGCTCTGCAATGTCGAGTCCGATTTCTTTGGCGATCGATTCAGCTTGTTCGGTCGTAAAACTGTTTGCCATGTTGACTCCTTATCAAGTGCTCTAGGTAGTCGAGCATATGTCGGAGCGGCGCACTAGAGGCACACGCACCAATCCCACGGAGGATTTCGCCAGTTGTTGCGGACAGCCCACCCACCAAAAGGCAAAAGGCGATAAGTCCAGGCAGGTGGACCAGCCGCAAATCAAAGACGCGAGGTTTCCTGGCTATCCGCTGGGCAGTCTGATCTCGTTTTTCGGTCGATTAGCCGACGACCGGCTCGCCAAGTTACCCGACGGAGTGATCTGGTCGCGTTGCAGACAGCCGAGCCAGGATCAGGTCAGGCCAGCTCGTCTCGTAGGGTCCGTTTGAGGACCTTACCGGCTGCGTTGCGTGGCAACTCCTTCGCCATTACGACCTGCTTGGGGATCTTGTAACGGGCCAGCTTCTCGTCACAGAATTGCAGCAGCTCCTCCGCATCGAACCCGGCGGGATCGCGAGGTACGACGATGGCAAGTCCGGCTTCGCCCCACCGCTCGTGGGGTACGCCGATGACCGCCACGTCCAGCACGTTGGGATGCCGGAACAGAACCTGTTCGATCTCGGCCGGGTAGACGTTCTCGCCTCCCGAGATATACATGTCTTTCCAACGATCAACGATGTACACGTACCCGTCGGCGTCGATACGCGCCGCGTCACCGGTGTGGAGCCACCCGTCCGTGAAGGATTCTGCGTTCGCTTCTGGCATTTCCCAATAACCCGGGGTCACGTTGGGGCCTTTGGCCCACAACTCGCCGACCAGACCCGGCGGAACGTCACGGCCCTCTTCGTCGACCACCCTGATGGAGGTGTGTAGTACCGGCTTGCCCACCGACCCTGCCTTGGACAGCGCATGCTCTTCGTCGGTGAGAAACAGCGTGGGGCTCGTTTCGGTCAAGCCCATTCCCTGGCGAATGTGGATTCCGCGTGCGGCATAACGTTCAAGGACGGCGACCGGCATCGGTGAACCGCCGCATGCCCAGGACTCGACGCTAGAGAGGTCGGCAGATTCCCAGCCATCGAACTCGGCCAAGAACTGGTAAACGGCCGGCACCCCAAAGAAATGCGTGATCTCGCCCGAACTCAGCCAGTGCAGCAGCCGTTCGGGATCGAACTCTCGAAGATTAACCGATGACCCGCCGAGTCGCAGGCAAGGCGTCGTGTAAAGGTTGAGCCCGCCGGTGTGGAACGTCGGCAGCACGTTCAGGTTTCGAGATCGGTACGTCAGACCAACTGCGTCACCGATGTTGATGGCGTTGTAAAAGAGCATCCGATAGGTGATCAGCGCCCCTTTGGGCCGGCCGGTGGTTCCCGACGTATACATGATCGCCAGGGTGTCGTCATGGTTGACGGTAACCGGAGGCGCCGCTGCCGGGTCGGCCCCTGCCAAGGCCTCTTCGTACTCGTCCCCGAGACCGAGATGAACGGGAACGCTCAGGTGCTCGACCGCCGCCGCAAACTGCTCTTCGAAGATAAGCACGGATGGGCGGCAGTCCGCGGCGATGAAGGCAAGCTCGGGGACCGCCAGACGCCAGTTCAATGGAACGAGGATGGCGTTCAGGTGGCTGCAGGCGAACAGCACCTCGAAGATATCGATCGTGTTCTCCGACAGGAAGGCGACCCGGTCACCTGGTCCAACACCCCGCGAGGCCAACCAGTCCGACATACGCCGCACGCGGTCGTCGAGCGCCGCGTATGTGTGTTGTTTGCCCGTGTGGTCGTCGATAAGGGCAACCTTGTCAGGGCGCAGATCGGCATGGAAACCGATCCAGTCGTATGTTGGGACCGGCATCGTCACCACCTGATCACGTTTGCGGCCCAGGTGTAGCCGGTGCCAGCCGAGATAAGCAGTACGTAGTCGCCGGGTTGGAGGGTGGTTCGCCGCTCCGCCAATCCCACGATGGGATCGATCCCCGACATGTGTCCAGTGCTTCGCAAGTACACGGTTTTTTCCTCTGGCAATCCGAGTTCTTTTAGCACCCAGTCGAAGAACGAACGCTTGAAGTGGAGGGGCACCATGAGCGCTAAATCGTCGACTCCGATCCCGGCCCGTTCGAGCGCTTGGCGGGCCACTTTGATGAAATTCGGTCCGGAAATCGGGTCGAGTCGCTCCTTCATGGACTTGGGATCGCCGACGTCTAGGAGATGCATGCCGGCGTCTACCGTTGCTCGACTAGCTGGGTGCTTGCTCCCGCCGCCGTAGACCGCCACGTCGTCAGCGAACCGTCCGTCGGTGATGATCGACGAAGCGATCACTTCGTGGCCTGGCCGAGATTTGGAGAGTACCGCCGCTGCTCCCCCATCGCCGAAGTTGAACATAAATCGGGATCGCTCATTCGTGTAGTCGAGGAGGTGAGACTCTCGGCTGGCGCCCACCAGGAGGAGGGTGTCGGCGTCGTCGGCGCCGCGCAGGAAGTCGGCGGCCACCTTGAGGGCCACGGGTGCCCCGCAAGAGACATTTGCCATCTCAAGCGCCCAGGCGTTGGTAGCGCCAACCATGTCCATGATTTTGGGGCTGACCGACCAGACGTCGTAGTCCCGCCACATTGAACCGAAGTAGGCAACCACGTCGACTTCCTCGGGTGCCACCCCTGCCCGTTCGAGCGCCAGGAGGGCGGCGCGGGCACTCATATCGGAATTGTGGTCATTGGGACCGGCGATGTGTTTACCGTCGAGGCCGAATCGTTCAATGATGATTTGCTCTGGGATACCCGACTGCTCGCCGATCTCAGCGGCGGTCATCCACCGTTCGGGCAGCCAGGCCGCAACATCGACAATGTTGACCGGCTTCACTTCGTACCCACAAACTCGTGGATGGCGCCGACCGACTGTTGGGCACTTGCACCGAACAAGAACGTGATGTGATTGCCGGGAATTGCCACCAGCTGACAGTCGGAGATTCGCTCAACCGTGGCCCTCCCCTGCGCTTCGGGAACGATCGGTGGTGCACCTGGCGGCCCGAAGGGGTCGATAGCTCTTAAGAACAGCGTCGGCTGGGTAATGGACTTCACCAACGCCGGCCAGTCGATGACCAGTGTGCCTTCGGCGGCATGGCGAATGTGATCAGGGTGCGACTTTGACTGGACGGTCCCATCGGGATTGTCAGAGACGTCGGCCCGGTAAAAGGCCTCAATCGCCGAATCCCACCAACCATCAAAATAAGGCATGGCCTTGAGGAGCTCCAGATAATGGTCCCAGGAGGGCAGGATCACCTCAAGCCGATCGAGCGACGGCTTGATCTGGTCGAGGATTCCAACGTGGACCTCCGCCGGTGCGTCGAGCACGACACACCGCTCAACCCGTTCCGGATGATGGGCAGCCATGAAGTACGTGAGCAGTCCACCAAAAGAGTGGCCGCCGAGAATGACGTGGTCCAGCCCGAGTGCATCGAACATGCCCAATAGGTCTGCGGCGTGGTCGTCCATCGTGTAGCCGGAGTCGGGCTTGTCGCTTTCGCCGCGCCCACGCAGGTCAACGGCCAGGACTCGCAGCCCGTCGGCGAGACCGGCGCCGATCAGACCGTCGAACGAATGAGCGTTTGCTGACAGCCCATGCGTGAGAACGAGTGTCTCGTCTCCTGCGCCGTGGTCGATGTAATGAAGGCGGATTCCATTGGTCTCGACGTACCGGTCGATCATTGCGCTTCCTCGATATAGTCCTGTTTGATCTCGCACCGACCCTACGACCTAAACAGGGCGGCCAGCCGGGCGCGGCCTTCACGCAGGCGTGGCCCCCTGACCCGCCATGTCCCGACGATCCCGTACGGAAGGTACAACACCAGACCGACGTAGGCGATGCCGATGAGAAGGTCCGAAGCTCCGCCAAACCAACGGTCGAGATAGAACTGGAGCAACCGGAATACCGCCGCTCCCACGATCGCTCCGCTGATGGTGCCCACCCCACCAATAAGGATGACGAGCAGAGCGGTCACGGTGAACCCGAGCCCGGCGATACCCGGGGTGACGATCGGCTGATGGATGGTGTGAATTACTCCTGCCAGGGCAGCAGTAATCGACGCGATCAGCAGGACAGAAATCTTGAACCACAGCGTGTTGTAACCGAGCATGAGAGCCCGGTCTTCGTTGTCGCGAATTGCGTTCGCCACCTTGCCAAGGGGCGAATCGACAATGCGCGTGTAGAGCAGGTACACGCCGACGAGAACCGCCAATGTGATCAGGTAGAAGATGAAGCGCTCGTTGGTCGAGTCAAGGTAACGCGCTGGCGTGGGGATGCCCTGCAACCCGATCTCGGCGCCCGCGAACGACGAGAGGTCACTCGACTGGATCACGATCCAGAACATGGAGGCGATCCCAAGCGTGATCAGAGCAAACGAAATGCCTTGCACCCGGGGCAGGACAACACCGAACAGCAACGCTTGCAGCACGGCGGCCACCAACACGACCGCCAGCGCGGCGGGCCAGGCAAGCTCGAAGGTCTTCAACATGATCCCGAACGTGTAGCTCCCGACCGCAAAGAACATGGCATGTCCGAACGAGAGCAGGCCGGTCACGCCGAGTATCAGGTCGTAACTCAAAGCGTATAGGGCAAGGATGAAGACCTCGATAGCAAGTCCCTGGAGAAAACGAGCGTTGCCTTCGTCGTTAGCAAGGACCGCACCAATGCCCTGGCCGTCCACGATCATCGAGACGGCGAACGGAAACAGGAGCATGAGGGCCACGACAATGATCACACCTTTACGCCGGGCGATAGCACTGACGATACGGGAGCTACTCATCGCTCGCTCCTCCCAAA
>CBDTUI010000098.1:0-10320 GCA_965363765.1 uncultured Acidimicrobiia bacterium | reverse complement strand
CGATGGTGTCGGAGGAGCGACTCAAACCCTGACCCCACGCGGTGCCCCGACAGGCGAATTCCCACTGGTTGCCTGACCATTGCGTCCTTCCACGGCCCTTTCGTAACGTGAGTTCGCTATGGCCTGGCTGGAGACGCTGGCCGCCGGGACGTCGCCCTTCCCCGAAGCACCAGGTGAGACACGAGGGCAACCCCACAGGCAGACGCCACCGACGACGACCGGCAGGAACGAGTCACGTCGGAAGGTTGCAGACTTGGTCGTCAATGAAATCACTTCGTGGTGTCGTCAGACAGGACTGAAGTCATTGTTCGACCGGAGCCGGACCGATACCGGTGCTGACTACACGTCCGCCGCCACTCGCCAGGGCTTACTAATCACAGAGTGATAAGTCTCGCCAGCCGTGGATAGAGTTCTGATGTGCGCGAGAAGGCAATGGAGTCCGACGGCGAGTGTCAGGTCGGGAGCGTTTGATCGCCCCGCCAGATTGACAGCTCGGGATTGGTCGAAATCAACCTGTCGTGACACCGAGCTCGTTTCGACCATACGGATCACGTTTGCCGCCGGCTAACGCACCGCCGGCGCGGAGGAGGCGCCGATATCTCTGGCTTTGGCAAATAGCCGATGGCCATCTGCCGGCCAACGGGCGAATCCATACCGTTGACAAAAACCGGCTGCCTATGATCCAACGTCGACTGCCACGAGGTCGATCGCAATCTGCTGGGAGACTTCAACGATCCGACGAACGGCGTCGGCGAAAAGCCGTTCGGCTAGATGAGCTCACCACCGTGGTCGCCATCGGGAACCGCGCTAATTGCCGAGCACCTGAAGACACTTGCAGGGATGACGAGAAACGTCACACTCGCGTTCGACGGCGACCATGCCGGCCTCCAGGCAGTAAACCGGGCCGCCGACCTGGACCGATCCGACCACGAGGTCCGCTTCCACGTCGCCATACTGCCGACCGGACACGACCCCGCCGACCTCCTCGCCAAAGGCGCAAAACACACGTTCGACAAAGCCATCAACAACGCAGTACTGCTGGAACACCACCTCATCGATGTGATGGTGGAACAACACGCCCTTGACGAGCCTGAATCCGTCGCCCGGGCAATCCAAGCCGCCAGATCGATCCTGCACTCCGCAACTGACGAGGACGTCCGCGCACAAGCCACGAAGTACTTGGCGACGGGCGTAGGTCGAGAACGCTGGGCTTGTTGCCATGTACCTCAAAGAGGCAAGCCAGCGCCGACCACCTGAGCGACAACGAGGAAAGGGGGAGAAGCATCGCATGATCTCCGGAGGAGCCGCCGGGACTGTGCTTGTTACAGGTAGATGGCTGGTGTCCGCATCAGCGAGCCCCGGGAGAGCTGAGGCTTGAGGTTATCCGGCGGTGGCCCCCAGCAGGACTTGAACCCAAGGCCAGCGTGCCACGAGGCCCTCGCACATATCACTTTCCTCTCCGAGCGATATCAGGCACGGCTTGCGCTCTGGAACCGGCAAATCCCGAACGCATCCGTATTTCCCTTTCGGGAGGCTGCCTCAAGCGGAGGCTGGTTTGTTCAGCCCGCTTGGCGCCGACGCCCTGGCGGAATCCGATAGTTCTTCGGGATCGTGACAGGAGGAGCAGGGAATCTCGTAAGGATCTCGCCGGAAGTCTTGTCGACGCCGTCGTTACACTATCCAACGGGACAAACCGTTTCTTACTGAAAGTCAGTTCATACGCTTTCTCGCATTTCCTGGGCGACCGTCTGAGCGAAAACGCCAACATTCGTCATCCCTGGCGACGTCGAAGACCGCTAGCTGAATCTCAAAGACCGTCCGGTGCAAGACCATTGGCAGCAACTTGAAGCCCATGAAGCTTCTTGAGTCTTTGATCAAGTCTAACGGTTCGTGACGTTGTCCTCTACCGACACGTGGCGAACCGGAGAATACTCGGCGCGACTGAGTTACAAGGGAGGGTACACCGTGATCCGGCGACAGCGCATGGTCCTGAGAATCGCAACAGCACTACTGGCGGGAATCATAACTGTCGCGATGATCGCATCACCTGCCTACGCAACCATTTGGAGTTTTGGCGACATCTACTGCAGCCCAACGCAGCAGCAAGGCGTTCTCAAGTCCTACTCCAAAAATGGAACGACCAAGATGTATGAGCATGCGTATCTAAAAGCGTCCTACAACGTCGGATCGACCTGGACTCTCCATCAATATTGGCTCAACTACGGAGGACAGATCAATCAGGCAGTGTCCAATACGGGAGGCTCCCTTGACGGAACACGTACGAACCCATATTGCACCAATCAAACCTAGGAGGAGATGCGCGCAGAAGCATTCTTGAAATACTGATCACGACCCTGGTCGCCCTGTCCCTGGTCGGCACGGTCGCCGCTCCAGCCATCGCAGATATTACTTCGAAGTCTGGTGACAAGATCTGTGCCGTTTCTGTCGCGATCCGAAGCTACTCCTGGGGCTACACGATCCATACCTCGGACGGTCGAGTCTCGTTTTGGGCCAATCTCCCCAGCTGGCAACCCAAATGGTCGGTAGATCCGGGGAACACCAATTCGCACTGGGCAGTCGGCGCGTCAGGGCTCAACGACCCAGGTACGTATGCGTACTGCAGCAACATCAGCTAGAGAGGGTCATGTCACGAATCTGGGTCTGTTTCATAGCCGCCTTTCTGATTTCCTGTGGATCATCCGCACCAATCGCTCTACCGAATACGACATCAGCGCCGACGGCGACACCAGCGGTTGCGCCGACTTCGTCATACTCGGAAAAGGGAACAATACCCACGCCAAGCAGCGGAACAAGCGCCTTTGAACCAACTGACCCAATATCGGGGTATGGAGATTTTTCGTCCATCCCATACCGAGACATCGATCAAACGGAAGTTGCAGCCCTTCTGCATCAGTGCGTTCGCGACCAAGGGTTCCCGGTCACCTTGCTCGGCGACGGCGGTATCGGGTTCGACCAAGTCCCACGCGAGCAGAACGTCGCGGCGAGCGATGCCTTGGACCGGTGTCTGGCTGGACTGGCGCTGCCGGCGCCATCGCTACCGACTGGCGAAGACATCCAACGCATCTACTCGGCTCTTCTTGACACCGCCACATGCTTAGAAAAGGAGGGCTATGAAGTCGAGGCGGCACCAACGTTCGAGGTGTTCAATGATTCCTACGTGACTGGACCTTGGCACCCGTATCTGAGTCTACCGGAAGACATCGGTCCCTCTGAGTGGCAACGAATCAACAGCGCATGCCCGCAGCCATAGAATGACGCGCTTGGTGACCCCGTTGAGACATGGTCCAAACCGTTCGTGACCTCCGACTCGGTGAGCCCTACCCAACGCGAGACCCTCGTAGCTCGTTCAGATCATTGATCGTCATTCTCGACACCGCGCCAGTCGGGCCGACGATGTGGCCGGTCGGTTGTTTCGGTGGTCTATTGCGCTCTCTGATCTCGATCACACTGCAAGTCGATTCTTCGATTTCTCGTGACCGGGTTTGCCCTTGGCTTCCACCATCCTCGGGGTTACACGGCATGGAGAGGGTATCGTCCTGATATGGAAGCTTGCACATTGATAACGCTCTGTTGCTCGGCCGTTTCTGATCTTTCATTTCCGAGCGGGGACGCTCAGTGAGAGAAACCAGCCGTTTCGTCGCATTCCTAGTGATTGTCGTTGCTGCGGTGTCTGCCGGGTACTGGGCGGGACAGGTGGCGCTTGAGCCTCCTGTCGATCCGTTGGCCGTGGCCTCGGCTCCTTTGACATACGTGGTGGAGGTAGGTTCGGTAGGGCGGTCGTTGTCTTTTACGGCCGTAGCTGAGTGGGATTTGGACCCGGTAGGGCAGAACTCGTCGGCGGGCGTCGTAACCTCGATCAACGTGATCGTTGGAGAAGCCGTCGACTCGGGCCGGGTCTTGTACACAATTGATCTGCGGCCGGTGACGCTGGCCGAGGGCCGTGTTCCGATGTTTCGGTCCTTGGCATTGAACGCGGAAGGTCCTGATGTTGCGCAACTTCAGGAATTGTTGGCGTCGCTCGGGTATTTGACCGGGGAATCGGATGGTCTGTTTGGGACGTCAACTCGGGCAGCGGTCCGGGGCTGGCAGAAGTTCATGGGAGTAGATCAGACGGGGGTAGTCGAGGCGGGTGACTTGATTTTTGTGCCGACACTGCCGGTGCGGGTGACGTTGGCGGAGACTGTGACGGTGGGTGCGCGGCTGGCCGGTGGTGAATCCGTGGTGCTGGTAGTTCCTGATGATCCGGTGTTTCGCGTCCCGTTGGCTGTCGAGCAAGCGACACTGGTGCCACTGTCGGCGGACGTGTTTGTAACCTATCCCGACGGTGTGTGGAAGGCACGTATCGATCGGGTGATCGAGACCGTCGAGTTTGGGCAGCTGGACCTGTTTCTGACCGGACCAGACGGGTCCTCGGTATGCGGAGGCGGGTGTGCCGACTGGGTGGACCTGCAGAATCCCAGCGACTTTCGGGCGCAGATAGTGGTGATTCCTGAGACCAGCGGCCCGGTCGTGCCTGTGGCAGCCATCAGCACGGACGCTGCCAATCAGCCATCGGTAACCCTGACCGATGGGACCAGAGTGCCGGTCACGATCATCGAATCGGCTAACGGGATCGCCGTGGTCGAAGGTGTCGACGCTGGCGCGGAAATCCTGCTCCCGGTAAGCGAAAGGTAGGGTCATCATGATCAGCTTGGACGACGTCTCATTTGGTTACCGCCGAGACGAAACGATCCTGGACTCGATCAGCTGCGAATTCGACGTAGGAACGATGACGGCCATGACGGGTCCATCTGGGCGGGGGAAGTCCACGTTGCTGTATCTGATTGGACTGTTGCTCACACCCTGGGCGGGCATGATCCGCTTCGATGGGACTGACGTAGCGTCGCGGTCAGATTCGAAACGGTCACAGTTTCGGGCGTCTCGCATCGGATTCGTCTTCCAGGACGCCGCCCTCGATCCGACCCGCACTATCAGCGACAACATCGTCGAATCGTCGCTGTACAACCGGATGGGTCGCTCGGAAGCTATCGGCCGCGCCAGCGTGCTGATGGAACGGTTCGATGTTGGGTTGCGAGCAGATCACAAACCAGGTGAAGTGTCGGGCGGTCAGGCACAGCGCATTGCGCTGTGTCGGGCTTTGCTAAGCGAACCTGACATCGTGCTAGCTGACGAACCAACCGGCAACCTCGACACGAAAACTGCCCAAGTCGTGATCAATGCGCTAACGAATCTGGCCCACACCGAAAACAAGACGGTCATCATCGCCACCCACGACCCCACCGTGATCGCGGCCTGCGACCACAGGTTCGAGCTATGAGACTGCTCATCGAAGCTGCCCGTTCGGCGGTCGCTCAACCGGTCGCCTCGATCGTCACCGGTCTCATCGTGGCAGGAGCGTGTGCGGCCATCCTGTCGACGACTGGCCAAACCATCCAAGCCGAACAGCAGGTACTCTCCCAAATCGACGCCGCAGGAACCCGGTCCGTTGTCATCTCCGATACCCAGGGCACTGCTGGCATCACGAAGGACGCTGTTGACCGGGTCAGCCGGATCTCGGGCGTCGAATGGGTGCTTGGTTTGGGACCGGCCACGGACGTCCGAGCGGCAGGCAACCCCGGCGGGAATCCGGCCGCCATCCGACCGATCCACGGCCACCTTCCAACCCAGATCACCGCCAGCGGTCTCAGAATCGACCCCGGCTCGGCGCTAGTCGGGCCACAAGCCCAAACCACGCTAGGCTTCGAAACACCTGTTGGTGGCGTCACCACCGACACCAGCGGTCTGGCGGTCGTCGGATCATTCCGCGCCGAAGACCCGCTCTTGTTCCTCAACCGCAGCCTCATCACCCGACCAGATCCAGACGACATGAGTATTCGAAGCGTACACATCCTTGTCGAAACACCAGACCAGGTCGGACAAGTAACAGACGCCGCCCTAATGCTCATCGCCGCTCAAGACCCAACATCGATTGGCATCGAAACCTCCGAAACGCTCGCCCAGGTTCGCGCCGCCGTTCAAGGAGAGCTCGGACGGTACGGACGCCAACTTATCACCCTCGTCCTCGGAGCCGGACTCATCCTCACCGGCCTCAACGTCTACGGAACCGTCACCACCCGCCGCCGAGATTTCGGACGCCGCCGCGCCCTCGGCGCCTCCCGATCCACCATCATCACACTCATCGCCGTCCAAACCTTCCTAACTGCCGCACTCGGAGCCATAACCGGTTCAATCATCACCGCAGCACTTCTCCAGCGCCTCACGAACAATGCCACCGACCTCCGATTCGCCACCGCCATCACCATTCTCGCCACATTCGCGGCGTCACTCGCAGCCATCCCGCCAGCACTCATCGCCGCCTATCGAGACCCCGTCCGCATACTGCGTGTTCCCTAGAGCTGAATCACCCTGGCTTTGATGGAGACCGTTTTGTTTGGTTTCCTTACTTGCCTGTGGTGGCTAGTTGAGCGTAGTGGTTCTCCTCGTGTTCGTCGGGTGGAATATCGGCGATGTAGCCGTGAAGACGGCTGGTGTTGTACCAGTGCACCCAGCCCAAGGTGGCCAGTTCTACCTGTTCGACGGTGCGCCATGGCCCCTGATCGGGGCCGTAGATCAGCTCGGTCTTGTAGAGACCGTTGACCGTTTCGGCCAGGGCATTATCGAACGAGTCACCGACTGACCCGATCGAGGGCAACGCTCCGAGTTCGGCGAGTCGTTCCCCGTAACGAATGCTGGTGAATTGAGAGCCGGCATCCGAATGTGTGATCAGCCCTTCTAGGTTGGTGCCACGGGACCAGCGGGCCATCTCCAAAGCGTCGAGGACCATCTCGGCTTTCATATGTGAAGCGACCCGCCAGCCGACGATTCGGCGACTGAACGCGTCGGTGATGAAACACACATAGGCAAACCCGGACCAGGTCGCCACATAGGTCAAATCAACCACCCACAGCCGGTTCGGTTGGTCGGCGGTAAAGTCACGATCAACCAGATCCGCCGGCCGTTGCGCTTTGTCATCGGGTCGGGTGGTGCGCACCCGCCGTCCCCTCGTAACACCGCTGATATCGAGACGTTTCATCAACCTGGCGGTCTGATCCCGCCCAATATCGTGACCTGAGCGGCGGGCCGCCTTCCACAACTTGTGGGCGCCATACAGCTTCCGGTTCGTGATCCATAGACTCAACAGGATCGGCATCAACAACTGATCGCGAAGCTCCCGCACCGACGGTGGCCGGCTCCGAGCGGCGTAATAAGTGGACGGGGCCACCTGCAATGTCGTGCAGATAGGCTCGACCCCGAACTCGCCACGATTCGTATCGATGAACTCCACTATCTGTTTTGTGGGCGGTCGAGCTCCGCCGCAAAGAAAGCCGAAGCCCGCTTCAAGATCTCATTCGCCCGGCGCAACTCCCGAACCTCCTGCCGGAGTTCCCTGATCTGAGCCTTCTCCTGGGTAGTCTCCCCAGGACGTTGACCGCTATCGATCTCGTCCCGTTTCAACCAGCCACGCAACGACTCGACCCCGCAACCCAACTGATCCGCGACCCGCTTGATACCACCGGTCTGCTCACCCGTTTCCTCGCGCAGCTGATACACCATCCGCACCGCCCGAGCCTTGAACTCCGGTGAATACCGGCACCTTGTTCCATCACCCTGATAATCCATAACTCCATCCTCGCTTCCAAGCTCAGGAGTCTCCAACTTTCCCAGGGCGATTCAGATTTTGCGGATCGACGTGTCGAAAGCGAGGAAGGGGATGAACCGTTCCCAGTTGTTGCGCCACAGTTGAACGACAGCCGGGTATTGGTCTCCCCATTCGGCTTCGAACTCGTCGAGGGCCCCAGCGGCGGCTTCGACGGTGGCCGCCTGGTAGACGGGCCGGAGGGCTTTGACGATGACCTTGCGATGCTTCCACGAGGCATATCTGATCGAGTTACGAATCAAAATGCACCACACAGACTCCTGTTGTCAACCCTGGGCTGATCGGCACCGGATCTGTCGGGCGCGTAGAAACAGGCCGATCCGTGTCGGTCGGCCGGGCGGGGGTGCCAGGTTTGCTCAGTTGGAGCGGTGTTTTGAGATGTCGTAGACGGTGTGGTCTTGCCAGCAGCGCCAGACCACCCGCAGCCAACTGGCCGATATCGAACGCAGGGCGCCGTGTCGGGTGGCGCCACGATCGAGGGATCCCAAGTAGCGCTCGCGAGAGACCGGGTCGATGCGTTTGAGCGTGTAGGCCCAGGTTGTCGTTGTGGAACGCAGCCGCCGGTTGCAGGCGTAGCGAATCCGGACTCGTTGGACCTTGCCCGATGACAATGTGACGGGTGCTGCGCCGGCCTCGGCCATCAAGTGTTGTGGCGTCGGGTAGCGGGATCGGTCGTCACCGATCTCAGCAATCAGCTCAGCGGCTGTGATCCGACCGATGCCAGGGAAGCTCTCGAAGAGTTCGCTGTCGGGATGCTGGTCGAGTAGATGGTCGATGTGACGGTTGAACTGGCGCAACTGGCTATTGAGCAGTGCGAGGTGCTCGGCCTGAGCAAGCGCGGCGAACTGATGGCCAGCGACGCTACCCGGTGAGCCAGAGAGCAGGTTGGTTCTCAACCTGTCGACGAGTTCGGCTGCCGGAACCCGACCGGTGTAACCGATGCGTTGGCAAAAGCCGGCCATACGCGCTTCGCCGACCCGGGAGGCGGCTTCCGGGTTCGGATAGTCACACAAGAACGCCAGCGTCGCGTCGCGGTCGATACTCGAAAACAGAGCCGTGACCCCAGGGTGATAGGCCAACAGCGTCTCACGTAGCTGAGGGTTGGCCGTGGGGATCTCGCCTTCATCTCTGGACGGCCTCCCCGAAGCAGCAGGCGGGATACCGAGGGCAACGCCCCTGGCGAAGGCGCGACCGACGACGACCGGCAGGAACGGGTCACGTCGGAAGGAAACTCAAATCCGCTCAACCAACCGTCGTTGACCACCGCTACTGCGTAGCCGAAGTCGGGCGGCTACGGGCAGTTAACGCTCTCGGCGGCGACTGCCAGGTCTTCGATCAGGATGTTGGAATCGTCGACGATTGCAAAGGCCACCAATGTGAATTGGCCGCAGAGGTCGGCGACGGACGCGGCATGGATTCGCCCGAAGTCACCCGTACCTTCCCGCAAAAGAATGTCGTAACCGTCACGAGGCAGCACCTCAGCGACCTCGGGTATCTCCGCTTCCTCACCGAAGGCCAGCCGAAGGCCCAACGACTCGTCAAACGCAGCGACAATCGTGAACCCGACGTCGCCCCGTTGGTACAAGAAGGCGGTGTAGGGGGCTCCGTGGGCCGGTTCCCAACCGGGGTTGATGATCCCGTCGAGTTCTGGCGCCGAAGCAAGAACAGCGTCGAGGAGTGCCGGATCACCCTGGATCGTTGTGCTACTCGGGAGTTGTCTTGTTCCCGACGTTGCAGCCGTAGGCGTTTCAGTGGGCAGTTCACTGACGGACGGTGAGCTAGCGGTTGATGCGGATGCCGATGTTGTGTCGGGTTGATCTGGGTTGGGCGCCTCCGATGCCGCGCACGACGACAGAAACAGAACACAGACACTCGGAACAACTACGAGCCCCATGAGTCTGCCTGCAGTTTGGGGCTTTATCATCGGCCACCACCTCGGTCCCACTGCTCATGCGTGAGCTGAACTAATTCCGGTTTTTCCTCGATCGTCAGTCATACATTGATCCGACTCGCACTGCACGACGACAACCTACCACTTCGACACTTGAAACGGCTGAAGCTCATCGAGGTGTGATTGGACGAAGGATTCCTCGAAGGCAACCACGAATCTCTGCATGGCAGCACGGAGATCGGGGCGACAGGACCTGTCCGCCTCGAAGACCCGCGCCTCATAGGCAAGTAGCTCATCATACGACTCGGGGGTCAGGACTCCGTCGCTGGTAATCCGATCATCTACCGAGGCCTCTATTTGGCCCAACATATCTTCCCAACTCGCAACATCCAGACCCCGATTAGCCATGCATTCGCGCCAGTCTTTGGTCGCAGCCAGCACCAGCGCGTCTGCAGCCAACGCAGCCCGTTGGGCCTCACGATACTCACCGCGCAGCGAAGCTACCTCCGCACCGAGTCCAGGCGTCCCAGCGTATGCCGCACCGGTGCAACTCTCGCGGAACTTTTCCGTTGATTGAGCTGGGTTCTGCCAGTCGAATCCATACAACGCCTCGTAGAACTCGTTCCTCCGCCGATCATCCAACGACTCAGCGAACAAGACATTTGGGTCCTGGCGAAGTCGGGGCTCTGAGGGGCCCGGCGGCGATATGGGC
>CBDTUI010000097.1:0-10335 GCA_965363765.1 uncultured Acidimicrobiia bacterium | reverse complement strand
ACTGCGGCGTCGGAGACGACGAGATCTACGGCCGCGATGTCGTAGAGGCGCATACTAAGAACTGCATGGACGCTGGTATTGCGATTTCGGGCACCAACGCCGAGGTCATGATCGGCCAATGGGAGTTCCAGGTGGGGCCTCTCGCTCCGGTAGCCGCTTCTGACCACCTTTGGTTGGCCAGGTGGTTGCTTTATCGAACCGCTGAGGATTTCGGGATTGCCGCCACGCTCGATCCGAAGCCGGTAAAAGGCGACTGGAATGGGGCTGGCGCCCACACGAACTTCTCGACGAAGCAGATGCGCGAAAGTTACGACCCGGTGGTGGCGGCCTGTGAAGCGCTCGGAACGAGGGCACAGGAACATATCAAGCACTACGGCGCCGACATCGAACACCGGTTGACAGGCCTCCACGAGACCGCCCCGTGGACCGAGTACTCGTATGGTGTCTCGAACCGGGGAGCTTCGGTTCGCATTCCGTGGCAGGTTGCTCAAGAGGGCAAGGGCTATATCGAGGACCGTCGACCGAACGCCAACTGTGATCCGTACGTCGTGACCCGGCTGATCACCGAGACTGTGTGCTCGCAAGCCACGGCGTAGCCAACTAAGAAAAATCGAACAGCAAGGAGGGTGCCCGGCCAGGCACCCTCCTTGCTCGTTAAGTCGTCCACCGGGGGAGTGTCAAATTGACGGGGACTTGAGTATCGCTAAGGCATCTTCGAGACTCTCGGCATATGCGGTTGCGCCAAGGCCACGGGCATGGTTGGGGCCATCGACGGCCTGACCGCCAAGAAAGATGGGAACGTCCGAGACAGATCTAGCGGCGGCGACCGCCTTCCTAATGGCCGGTTCGTTGTCTGGACGTAAGGCCAGAATGGCTACGGCCGTAAGGGGGCCGGTTTCTTCAACCGTGCGTTTGAGCGAGTCAGGTGGGACGGCCGCCCCGAGGTCGACGGTGTGGTAGCCCGCCCCACGAATTCGATCACTGAGCATCATTACGGCCAGTCCGTGGAAGTCGTTCGGAGCTGCGGCCACTATGAAGGTCCCCTTGGGACGTCCGCGCCGGTTGAAACGGGGTGACAGTCGGCCGACCAGTCGGGTGGCGGCGAGGGAGGCGCGGTGTTCGTCCGCCACATCTATCTCCCCGTCATGCCAGAGCTCCCCGACGTGTCGCAATGCTGGGGCGATCATGTCCGTATAGATCCAGTCAGGTTCATGACCGGACGCCATCGCAGCCTCGACTAACTGCCAGGCCGCGCCTTCGTCTCCATGGATAAGCAGCTTCTCGAGCTGCTTATCCCACTCTTTAGTGCTTTTTGGCGCCGGTTGGCTCCTTTCGGAGTCGACCAGGTCGGCCAGGTCCTCTCGGCGAACTTGCCAGATGCCGCCTGACTTTGACGCTTCCAGTTTCCCCAACCGCACGTAGCGATAAGCAGTCATGTAGTGGACGCCGAGTTCGTCGGCGGCTTCCTGCAACGTGAGCACTTCGTCGGTCATATAAGTGAGTCTAACGCATCTCATTTGACAGGCGAGTAGTTTTAGTGCTAAAAAGTAGTGAACGGAAAAAGGGGTCAGTATGTTGCATCTCGAAGAGAAAGTTTCTGAGGACGCAGCGCTGGTTGCCCGCCTGGGATCCGGCGACGAATCTGCGCTTGCCGAGATTTTTCGTCGTCATGGCGGTCACGTGTTTGGGCTTGCTAAAAGAGTTATCCGGGACGAAGAGTTGGCCCGAGATACGGCTCAGGATGTATTCGTGTCCTTGTGGAAGAAGCCCGAGGCCTTCGACGGCTCCCGCGGGTCTTTGCGCACGTTTCTGCTCACCAAGACGCACAGCCGGTCAATAGATCTCATCCGGTCAGAGTCTTCGCGACGTATACGTGAAGAACGGGACGCCCTGTTGAGGGTCGATTCGGTCCCGAGCGTCGACGAAGAGGTGTGGCGAGTGACGGTGTCATCGAAAGTCCGATCAGCATTGACCACGATCCCCGAGCGCGAGCGTGAGGTAATCGAACTCGCCTACTTCGAAGGTTTTACATATCGTGAAGTTGCGGTTCGCCTTGGCTTGGCCGAGGGCACTGTGAAGAGCCGGATCCGAAGTGGGCTAAGCCGACTCCAAGAGTCCATGGGCCAGCTCGGTATTGCCGCGGTCTAGGTGTTTCGTGGATCACGACCTGATAATCGAGTTGCTTGGCGCGTATTCGCTAGATGCGGTGGACGAGCACGAGCGTCAGCTCATCGATGCCCATCTTGAGCTCTGCACGATGTGCCGGACCGAAGTCGGTCAATTTCAAGCCGTGGCCGCCGGATTCGTCCCTGGCGCCGAGGCACCCTGGTCTCTCTGGGCGCGAATACTGCGTTCCATCAGGTCGCACCGCTCCCCCGTCATCCCCCAACCGCGACCCTGGGTATCGATGGTGGCGGCAGCAACGATCCTTGCGCTATTCGGTGTTGTGGCGATCCAGCAGCGGCGAGTGGTGACTTTGGAAGCAACTGTCGCAAGCCAGGCGAGTGCGCTCGACGGCCAGAACCGGGAACTTGATGAGGTTGCCCCCGACCGCCTGGTTGCAGCTGCATTGGGAAGTCCGTTCTCGCGCAAGTCGGTGCTTTCCGGTGAAGGAGGATCGATCACATTCGTCATTCAGCCTGACGGCAACGCATTGATTGCTGAGAACACTCTGCCCCCGTTGTCGGGAGACCTCACATATCAGTTATGGGCGGTGGTCGACGGCGAGGTGGTGAGTGCCGCAGTCCTCGGTCCAGATCCGCGACTCGAATCGCTGCGGATCGAGGGCCGGGTGTCCGTTCTCGCCCTCACGGTGGAGCAGATCGGTGGAGTAGTCGTATCGGACCAGGAACCTGTCGCGGTTTGGGCAGCGGACGCCTGAGGTGGACGGATGAACGCCCAGGAGCACGCCAGTCGTCAGCTTGCCCGGATGCGGGCCATGGTGGGGATGTATCACCGGATGTTCTTTCGGGACGTCCGTTTCACGCTCCTCCTGGCCGTAGGCCTGCTCGGACTCGGCTGGTGGGGTATCGATGAGCTGTTCCTGGTGGTTCCGTTCGTTTGTTTGTGGGGAGCAAGCCAGACTGCCTTTGATGCCAGCTACCTGATAATGGGTCGTCACTATGCGGCGGCTCTTGAGGCATATCTCAATGAGAACGGAGCGGAGGGCGTTCTCGTTGGCGGAGCACTCGAAGATGCGTACTTGTTCCCCCTCAATTCCGCCAAGGTTGTCACGGTGCCAATCCACGGACCCTTTACCTGGTTCTCGTTTATGACGGCCTTTATTACCGCAGGCGGACTCTGGACTGCGACAGTGGGGCTCTGGGCGGGATGGGAGACGCTGTCAGGCCTTGGGGGAGTCCCCAGGCTCGTCTATCTGAGCGCTCTCGGCGTCTTCACGCTGAGCACTCTCGGCGCTGGTTTGTGGTGGTTTGTCGGTGGGGTAGGCGAGCGTCGGCTAGCCGTCGTGCTCGGTGGAAGGTTCGGCGGGCGAGTTCCGACCTAGCCGTTGGCGGCGGTAACCGCCGCGTTGAATCCTTCGACCTGGGTCTTTAGGTCGGCCAGTCCGGCCGCCCGAGCTTCACCGGTATCTGAAGACTGAAGTCCGGACAGGATGTCAACCGATGCCTTTACGACCGCGTCAGCCCGCCCGGCCAGTTCGGTGCTCAATGCCGTGAGTTCGACGTTTGATTCTGGTGCCACCGTCGCTTTGACATCTGCCGCCCAAGCCACGAATCCAGGATTGATCGTGTCGCGAATCTCATCACGAGCGGCCGCATAAGCCACTGTGCGAGCGTCAAAATCGTCGTTGGTTTGCAGCATCGTCGAGTAGAGCGCAGTCAGGTTGAGGTCGAGTTCAGCGATCCGCTCGAGATAGGCGATGGACTCAGCGTCGATGACCACGCCGGTCGGCTGAGTCGTTGACGGGGTCGACCCGGTGGAGTCAGGTTGGGTCGTGTCAGTAGAACCGGATCCCAGGCTGATATCGATATCGGTCGGTTGGGTGTTATCGCGAATGTTGCCGACAAAGACATAGGTGAAGATCACCATGCCGATGATGACGAGCGGGAGAATCCACCGCCCGGGTTTGGGATCTGCCTTAGTAGTTGTCATGCGGTTTGAACGATAGCCGACTCGTCATGAGTTCCCGTCGAACCTCTTGAATCTGATTCAGCTATATCGTACGTTCGAACCCTTCAGCGCTTTCCCGCCAACAAACGGAGTACACCATGGAGCCGCTCAATGATGGGGAACGGGTCGAGTTTGTGCCGTGGGATCAGATACGGACGCCCAACCGTGAGCCGTGGTCTCAGCGCCGGTTGATCGTCGTCGCGGTCGTCGGCGTGGTGCTGTTCGGAGCGGCGTGGTGGCTGTTCGATCGACCCGGTCCGTCCGATCCTGAACCTACCGCGACGCCCGGGGTTGCCCTCGTAGAGACTTCCGTATCGGTTCCACCGACCACCATCAACCCTCCCGCCGGCTACACCGAGGCGGACCTCCGGGCGATAGTCCCCGATCAATCGGCCGGGGCGGTGGCAACAGTCGCGGCGGAGTTCCTCAGGGCTTATTTGTCGGACACCGATCCGGCTATCCATCCCTTCGGGGTGAGCATTGAGCCCCTGTACGTGGAGTGGCTATTGGTAGTCAGCACAGACGAAGGATTGGCTCCCGGTCAATCGATAGTCACGATGCGGGTGGGCCTTCTTGAGCTGGGCGAGGAACCGCGCCGCCTCCCGGTGAGTGAGTACGCGGTCGTTGTTTCAGAGGATCAGGGTCACAACCAGCTGAGCATCCCGATCCGCCGGGACATGGCCGATGACGCCGATTTCGTGGTTGAGGACCGGTCCCTTACCGAGGTGCCTGCCAGCGTCCTAGCGGTCGCCCCGGTTGAGGATGGTGAGGAAGTGCTCGGCGGATGGACCGACGGTGCCGCCTGGTACGTGCTCGTCCTGGACCGATACGGGACGCCAGTCGCCATCGAAGTTACCTCGCCCTAGCGGTGTGTCGCTAGAGATTGAAGTGGGCAGCCAGAAGAGTCTCAGCAGCGGGGGCGATAACGTTCCAGTCGCCCTCAGGAAGCTTGTTCAGGGTCACGAAGTCGGCCGTCATGAAGCACGAACTCACTCCAGGGAGACTCACAAGTCCCTCGGCGAGCTCATTTCCCTCGGTCTGGCCAGGCAGGAACGTCTCGGGTCCTCCGACGGGGACGCCAACCGTAAATTTCAGAGCATTTGGATTAGGAGTATTTTCGATCACGACAGGCATGCCAACCACCCTACCCCGGCTCACCGGTTACTCAGACCTGCTCAGGTGCATCGAACGAGGAATGGACAATCGAGATTTGACCATTTTCTCCAATTTGGACAGCCGGTTCGATCCGCGGACGGTCGAATCCAGATGTTCGAGCGGCGGCCACGGCGGCGCTAGCCGTTTTGTACCCCGACAGTTGCTCAAGGTTCTTGCGGGTTGGGAGGATGACAGAGGCAGTTCCCGCCGCGGCCGCTCCAAGAGCCTGTTGGGGAGTGGCCCACCGTGAGTTGGTGGTCTCGATGTCGTCATGCTCGGGAACCTGATCGTTGGGAAGGGTTGCCACGAAAAACTTGGTATCGAATCGCCTGTGAACACCGAGCGGTGTGACCCACCACGACCACCATTCGAGCAGTGACAGGTCGAGGCTGATTCTTTCGTCACTAAGCCATTCTGACCAGTCCCAGCTGCTCCCCCTCGTGGCCAGCAGTCGGCGGGCCTTCACGAATGAAGGCGTGCGGAGGTGGTTGCCGGTAACCGGTCCGGTGGCTGTCTGGCCGAGCAGGACGCCTGACTCTTCGAAGGTTTCGCGAATGGCGGCAATCGTCAAGGTGAGGGCCAGGTGGTGGCCCACCGCATCTACAAGCGCGCCCGGCGGCTGACCGGCAAGACGTTCGTGAGGTACCGCTCCATCGATGGCATCGATTTTCCCCCCCGGAAACACCCACGCTCCTCCCACGAAGTCCGAGTCGAGGTGACGCTCGAGAAGGAACACTTCGACCGACGAGTGGTCGCGAATCAGCATGACTGTCGCGGCGTCGACGGGCGTCTGCTTCGATTCGTCGACGCGCATGAGGCCTCCGTTGGAACACGAGTCCCGACTTCGCGGTTGATACTCGCACGAGTGGTCCTAATCCGATAGCTGTGGCGCGTTCGGTCGCTAGCGTTTTCTGGCGCGTCCGACGGCCAGGCTGGGTCGAAGGGTCAGACGTCGATACCTGGGTGGAGCATCAAGAGCTGGCGGACGTTTTGGCCGCCCCAGCCGATTCCGACCCGGTTGCATTGACGGTGTCGAAGCGTTCGCCGGTGCTGGTTCACGAGGACTCCGGTTTGGGGCCGCGATTGAGGTGTGGGGCGGCCGATCCTCGTTGGGAACGACGTGAGTTGATCGGGCGCTGCGGGTGAGTGCGATCGCCGCGACGACGATGACTGCTGCCGCGACGTGGCCGGCTCGCACCCCCTCGCCGTAGAAGACTGAGCCGACGAAGAACATGGTCGGTAGCTCAAAGGCCCCGGCGGCAGCCGTTCGCGCCGTTCCGATCGTCGGGGCTGCGGCGGCATAGATCGTCATGGGGATCAGGGCGGAGATGGCGCCGATCGCAAGTACCCAGCCGAGCGAGCCGAGTGAGGTCGGAAGGGCCTGCTCGGGGCGAAGCATGAGGAGCAGCGGACTCATCGCGATCGAGGCACCGACAGTGACCGAAGCGAGGCGTTCGAACGGATCGAGCGGGCCGAGGCGCTCGGTGAGCACTGACACGCTGAATCCGAACGAGGCGGGGGCGGCGAACAGCAGTGGTGACAGCCCGGCGCCGGCGCCAACGCCCAGACCGATGGCAGCGGCGAGGACGACGAGTGCTCCCGCAATGACCGATCGGGAGGTTGGGGTGACCTTGAAGCACAGCCAGCCGGCGATCAAAGCGAACAAGGGATAGGTCATCTGGACGACGCCGGCAACGGCAAGGTCAGCTGTTTCGATCGTTCGGACATACACGATCCAGCCGCCGCCCATCACGACCCCGCTGAGCAGTCCCCATGCGGTCGCCGTCCGTTTCGTTGTGGTGAAGTTCACGAAGCGTGCGAGGACGACTGCGGTGAGGGCGAAGCGGAAGAACGCCACTGCGATCACCGACATGCCCGACTCCGTGAGCTGACGGACGAAAATGGTCGTGCTGGCGAAGGCGAAAGAGGTGCCGACGATCGCCAGCGTGGCGATGCGGGATGTCGGCTGCCACCGGCGAACGGTGTCGAGCAGACCGCTTGCGGGTGCGGGTCGGTCGTCGGCAGGTGGTGAGGGAACGAGAAGCATGTCAACAGCATCGACCAGCGCAACTGTTGCGTCCAGCGAGTTGTATCATACGAAATGATGCACGCTTTGCATGATTCGTTAGACCGACACCACATCGACCTGTTGGTCGCGTTGCGTCACACCGGCAAGCTCGGCACCGCAGCGGCCACACTTCACATCAGCCCCTCGGCAGCGAGTCATCGTCTGAAGGAGGCGGAGCGTCGTCTCGGCGTCAAGCTCACCCTCGTCGAAGGCCGATCGATCCGTCTCACGTCGGCCGGTCTCCACCTCGCCGAAGTCGGTGAGGTCGTGCAGAACAACCTCCGGTCAGCAGAAGAGACCGCGCGGTGGATGAACTCGGCCGACCGACCGGCAGTGCGAATCGCCCTCGACTTCTACGACACGGCACCGTGGTTCGAGCAGCTCGTCGGCCAACCTGACCTACCGTCGGACGTCGACTTCCTCCGAATCGCCCACGACCAGACGGTCGATGCGGTCCAGCGTCGAATGACCGACCTCGGGGTGGTGGTCGTCGCGGCTGGCATGCCCCCCGGCGATGTTCTGGCGGACGATGTACTGGTCGGTGTCGTCCCCGAGGGGCACGCTGCTCACCGTCGCGCTCGGCTCGACCCCGGCGACATCACCGATGCGACCTATGTGACTGCGGGAGATCGACCAACTCACGGATTCGAACATCACGAGTTCTTCGAACCTGCCGGCGTCAGGCCGCACCGACTTCGCAAGGTCGAGTCGCTGGCCATGGCGCTTCGCCTCATCCGTTCCTACGGTGGAATCACCGTGCAACCGGCGCTGGCACTGAGGACGCCACCGCTCGATGGACTGGTGGCTGTACCACTCGCCGGTCGCCCGATTCGGGTCCGCTGGGAGCTCGTTCTGCGCATGGATCCAGACGATGACGAGGTCGCGATGGCCGACGCCGTCCGGCGCTTGATCGCCGCGAACACGGCACCCGTCGTTCCCTGACACCCTCGACCTCGTCTTCACAAGAGCGCGGATGTTGTGAGCAAACAAAACTGGACTGTTCGAAGGCGGCCGTTCCTGGGGGATCCGACCCACACGGCTCCGAGATCGAGCGCACGTGCCTGTTCCGACGCAGACCGGGTTGCGACGTAGCCCTCACACCCCCAATGCATGGCGACCTGGAGTGTCAGCAATGCTGACGCCCGGGAACACGTGCCCCGATCTCGAGGTTGATACTTGCATGAGTGGTCCTAATCCGATAGCTGTGGCGCGTTCGATCGCCAGCGTTCTCTGGCGCGTGCGACGGCCGGGCTGGGTCGAAGGGTCCGACGTCGATACCGAGGTGGCGCATCGAGAGCTGGCGGACGTTTTGGCCGCTCTCGCCGATTCCGGCCCGGCCGCACTGACGGCGTTATCGGGTGACCTTGACAGTTTCTTGACAGCGATGTCGTCGATCGAACCGGATCGACTCGAACGCTCGGCCGCACTCGCCTACTGGGTCAACGTGTACAACGCTGGAGCCCTCCAACTCGCGGCTCGGGCGACCGAGCAGGGCGCCGAAACGGTTTTGCGGGTTCCTGGTGCATTCGGGGCGCCGTTTATCAGCATTGGCGGAGAGCAGCTATCGCTTGACGGGGTCGAACATGGCAAGGTGCGTCGATTCGGGGACCCACGTATCCATGGAGCCCTTGTCTGCGGATCGGTCTCGTGCCCAACATTGCGATCGAGCCCCTATACCTCCGACGACCTCGACGGCCAGTTGGATAATCAGATGCGAGTCTTCCTCGCTGGGGGAGGAGCGATTCGGGTCGGGACCGAATTGTCCCTCTCTCGAGTCTTCAAGTGGTTCGGAGGCGACTTCACCCGGCCGGCTTCGATGCCGACCTGGATTCCGGCCTCGAAACGTCAGGTCCTCAAGGTCATCGCTCCGTACTTGCCATCCGAGTTGAAAGCCTGGATGATCGAAGCGGAGCCCAAGGTTCGCTATCAGCCCTATGACTGGGGTTTGCGCTGCTCAGTGAAGTAGCCCGACCCTGCCCACAGTGATGAAATGGCGATCGCGGCCGCCGCCATGTCATACGGGAGTACGTGTCGCATCAGCGCCGACCGATCCACGAGCCATCCGCCCTGGGAGCTGAAGCCAACGATGTGCAGGTAGTTCCAGATGGACCAGGTGCAGAACACGCCCAGGACTAATGCAGCCACCCAGGCGAGGCGGGTTCCTTTGAGCCAGCGGACGCCCAAGAACAACGCCGCCCCCGCCCAGGCGATGTCAAGAGCGGATAACAACTGCAAGAACTGAAGAGAAGGGTCGTAGCGGAGAGCGGCCGACGAGGCGAGTGTGAGCAGTGCCACCAGGCCGGTCGCAAAGGAAACAACCATGGCCGCTGACCAGAAGGTTCGCGACCGGGGCGACAGGTTTGTTCCCTTCAGCCATGGGTCATCTACCGATGGAGCCATGCGAGCGACACTCCATAGTCCGAACGCAATCAGGATCATCAGGTGGATGGTGACCGTAGTAAGGGGTGATGGCGAGCTTTGGATAGCGAATCCGATCAACGATGCAACCAGTCCCAGGGGGAGCAACTTGACGGTGATGAGAAAGGCGGACTCCATGTGGGCCACAACGTAGCCGGACCAGGGGTGTGTCGAAGAACTAATCACTGCGCTATTTTTCCGACACACCAGTCGTCGCTTTAGGGACCCGGCGGTGGCCCGCTACTATCGCTCGGCGATGACACCCCGACTACCACGTCGATCTTTCCTCGAACGTGCTTCCACAGTTCATTGGACCCGCTATCTCGTTGGCCTGGTTCTGTTGGTGGCTCTGACTGGCTCGCTCTGGGTGTACAACCTCGCCAGCCAGTTCGAAGCCGATCAAGTTGAGTACGACCCGACCCAATCAGTGCTGGTTCGCGAACAGTTGACCGATGAAGAGGTTGAAGCCGCAGGCATCGACATCGCCGCACTCGAACAGGTGATGCTTGCCGAAGAGTTGGCCAGGCTCGATGAGCAACTCCAGGACGACATACTGGAAGCGG
>CBDTUI010000096.1:0-10340 GCA_965363765.1 uncultured Acidimicrobiia bacterium | reverse complement strand
GTCGTGCAACGGACCCGACACCGCCACGCCGGTAAATGTGTCGATCGCCGACCAGGTGTTGAGATCGAACATGAGCTTGTTGGAGCGCACCAGCAGCCCTGACGTTCGCAGTACCGGTGCCTCGACGCCGACTGGGACCGAGTCCAGGTCATACGCCTGAGCCGAACCGCACAGGGTGCAGTAAGGCAGGCCGATCCGCACGCCACCGACCGTGTCGATCACCATTTCGTGGACTTCCATAACGTTCTTCGGGTAAGCGCGGGCTTCGCCGCCGACAGCGACCCCGAAGACGATTCGATCGTCGGGATACCAGTCGCCACCGGCCGCATCGGTGACGCCAGGATTGTCGAGCGCAGGAATGCAGCCACCCCGGCAGGTGGCTTCGAAGTCGCCGAGAGGGCGATCGTCGGGTCGGACCCCTCCCCACGAAAGCA
This sequence comes from uncultured Acidimicrobiia bacterium, assembly GCA_965363765.1. Classification (GTDB taxonomy): domain Bacteria; phylum Actinomycetota; class Acidimicrobiia; order Spongiisociales; family JAENVV01; genus JAENVV01. The sequence goes on along the minus strand of CBDTUI010000096.1, from coordinate 9,906 downwards.
GGCGATAGTCGATGGACGCTGCTTCCTCGAAAAACGGCTCCCACCGGGCGTCGATCGTCGAGAACAGTTGGCCCTTCCATCTGACGTAATCGGGCGGAGCGGGGATATCCCAGGTGATGAGCAGGTTGGTGGCCGCCACCCACGGGACGGCCTCCTGGCCGATTCTTGTCTCGGTAAGCGCTTCGAACGTGGCGACGGCGTCATCATTGGCCGAACCAGGGAGGAGAAAGCGGAGCAAGTCGGAAATCAGCCACGCCACCCGGACGTCGCCTGCGTAGGCCAGGTCTCTGATGGCGTCGCGATCGAGATCGGAGCTGATGCTTGCGAACAGCGAGTCGAGCGTGTCGGATGTAGCGGCGTCGAGCGGCCCGGTCGGCAGGGCCGGAGCGGGTGCGAGGGCTGTCGTGGAGGTGAGGGACGGGATCGTCGTCTCGGTGGGTCCGGCCGGGGGAGAACTGGCCGAGGTCGGGTTGACGGCGGGGGTAGATGTGCAGCCGCTGACGAGGACGCTGAGCAGGAGGACCCGTATTCCGTTCGACCGTCTGGCGTTGGGCGGCATGGATGGAACGGTACCCGGTTCCACTGGTTAGATCAGCAGACGGCCGCGGGACTCGCGGACGTTAAGTGGCCGTTCAGTGGCCCGTCGTATGGTTGCGACGTGGGGGTAGGGCGGAATCAACCTTCCCAGGAGCGATTCCGCTCTAACAGGCCTGACTCGGTGTTTGTCGGGCCGTCCGAAAAAGAGGAGAGGCGGACCTGGGGGTCCGCCTCTCCTTCCTTTTTTCCTGACTGGTTTAGATGTCGTCGATGAGGGGATCTGGTAGCTCTTCGTGAGATGCGGCCAGGATGTCGGCGTCAATAGTGCCGATGCCGGTCGCCGAAGGCTCGCTAGTTGCCGTATGTCGCTTCGGTGCCAGTACGAGTACTCCGAGAGCGATGAGGATGATCGGGCCGATCCACTGGCCGTTCCACGTGCCGAACCAGGAGCGGTCGGCCAGCGTCGAAATGGCCACGAGGCCGAAACCGAGTCCGGCGATGAGCGAGAAGTAGTCGATTGGGTGTCGTTTCATGATCAAGCTCCTAATTCGTGATGTCTACTTGGCCGATGCCAAGCTCGATAAGTACATTGCCACTCGCCGAACCATCGGCTGAATAGTTCAATCCGAAGCCACCTTGATCCGGACCAGGGGCATTGATTCCGCCGATTCCAACCTCAACCTGTACTTGAGGGTGAGACCCAACGCCGAGATCGACATGTACCTGACCGGCGCCCATCGTTACGGTGATGCTGGCGTTGGCAAGGTCGTCGGGCAGCAGCAGACTGAGGTCTCCTGCCCCAATCTCGACCTGCAGATCGATAGGTTCGTCCCCCAAATCTCGGAGGTCGAACACGACATTTCCCGTTCCGAACTCGTAGCTGCTCTGCAGATCGGCTGCGGTGCTGGCGTCGATCCGCACGGTTTGCACGTTGCGAGCCGAGTCCAGCCAGGAGTCGCCTGGAACCCAGCGCGAGACGCCAGCCACCGGCAACAACAGGAGTCCGACGGCGATGAGCCAGCGGGCCTTTCCAGCGAAAGCACCGATGAGAAGCCCGGCGGAAACCACGATCAGCATCGCTCCGACGTAGTGGCGGAACTCGACGGCGCTACCGGCATTGTCGAACAGGGCCATGACGCCAATAGTGATCAAGCCAGCTGCCAGGCTCAGGCGACCCAGGATTGACCGTTCCCTTGGAAGACGGGGCGTACGGGGAGGGCGAGGTGGCCGGTCGGGCCGGCTCGCTCGAGGTGGTCTTGGCGTTGGTGGGGGTCCGGTCGCCTCAGCCGGGTCGACCAACGCAGAGCTTGATCTGTCCGAGCTGTAGGTGCTAGTTGGTCCGGCGCCGTCGCCATCTGGGCCGGTGTCGCTCTGCTGCCCGAAATCTCCCCGGTACAGCAGATAACCAACGACTCCGAGCGCTACCGCCCAAGCCAGGCCACCGTCGACGCCGCCGATCGATGACACGCCAATTAATGCGGCGAGTCCAATGAGGATGATGCCTGCGTGTGATTCGCCAGTCCGGGCTTTCCGGAGGGCTTCTTCGGCGATGGATTCGGTGCCATCGTCGTTGGGGATCAGGAGCCATCCAGCCGCGTACAGGAGGATCCCCAGACCGCCAGCGGCGGTAAGGAGTACGAAGCCCAATCGAGTTAGGAATGGGCTGACGTTCCAGTATTCGGCGAGGCCACTGCCCACCCCAGCGATGATCCGCCGGTTGACTGGCCGGACAAGTCCGGCGAACGGCACGTCGGGTGAGGGTTCACGCTCCGGTGCCGTGGTTTCTGTGTAATTGTTCATGTCCATATCGTGGGGCATCGACCGTCGGGTTGGTATTGGGTATAGCCCGCTGAAAACCCTGAGCATCAGGGTTTCTCTCAGGGTGATACCTCGTTGGCTCAGACGCTACTCCGTGGCATGATCATTGGTATGGAGCGCACCGAAACGCGGCCGGTCTTATACCGGCGATCCGACGACCGAATCTTTTCGGGGTTCGCCGCTGGCGTGGCCGAGTCGCTCGGGGTTTCGGCCACCTACGTTCGGGCGGCCTTTGTGGTTTTGGCGCTGGCGGGTGGTGTTGGGGTCCTCGCCTACGTCATCGGCGTGGCGATCACTGTCAACACGGTCGATGTTGGATCCAAGCGGACCATTGGGCGTTCGCAGAAGCTCGGTTTGGCGCTCATGTTGATCGCCGCCCTCGTGACGTTGCGGGCCGCCAACTTGTGGTTCGGTGATTCGGTCGTCTGGCCGTTCGGCCTCATCTCATTCGGTCTGGCCGCAATTCTCGACAAAGGCGACAACTACAACCGGCTTTCGTCATGGCTGCTGCCAGGTGGCGACGTTTCGGGCCGACCCCCGTTGGGTCGCATTGTGCTCGGGACCATCGTGCTGTTCGCCGGCCTGGCGACCTTTGTCGTCACACGGGATTCTCTCGCTCCACTTGGGCTGCCGTTCCTGGCAGTCCTCGTAACGGTGGTTGGCCTCATGCTGCTGGTCGGCCCGTGGATCGTTCGTCTCGTGTCAGCGCTCAGCGAGGAGCGCGGCGACCGGATCCGCTCGGAAGAACGCACCGAAGTTGCCGCTCACCTGCACGATTCGGTACTGCAGACGCTGGCGCTCATCCAACGATCCGACGATCCGAACAAGATGGTGACGCTGGCCAGGGCCCAGGAACGCGAACTCCGCCAGTGGCTCTTCGAAGCCGACCCCGACACCGACTTGGCCTTGTTCAGCACGGCCCTCCAAGCGATGGCCGGTCGGGTGGAGCGAGACTACGACGTACGGGTCGAACTTGTCACGGTTGGTGAAGCGCAACTCAGCCCGACCCTCGACGCGATGGTGCGGGCGGCCGGTGAAGCGACCGCCAACGCAGCCCGCCACTCTGGGGTCCAATGGGTTTCGGTATACGCCGAAACTGCCGAGGGCCAAATCGACGTGTACGTCTCGGATCAGGGTCGCGGTTTCGACGTTGCGTCGGTCAACGGCGACCGGCACGGAATTACCGATTCGATTGTCGGACGGATGGAACGCCACGGCGGCAGGGCATCGGTCACCAGCGAGATCGAGTCGGGTACCGAGGTGCACTTGTCCATGCCAGTAGGGTCAGAAAAATGACCAGGGTTTTTCTTGTCGACGACCACGAACTCTTTTTGACCGGTGTCCGCACCGAGCTTCAGTCTCATGTCGAGGTGGTCGGCTGGGCGTCCGATGTTGATGACGCAATCACCGCCATCCGAGATCACGCTCCCGAGGTTGTGTTGGTCGATGTGCACATGCCGGGTGGGGGCGGCCTGGCCGTCGTCAAGAATATTTCCGAGGACCTCCCCGACGTACGGTTCCTCGCCCTGTCGGTGTCCGACAAGGCCGAAGATGTGATTGCGATGATTCGGGCTGGGGCCAGGGGATATGTGACGAAGTCGATATCGCCGACCGATCTGGTCGATGCCATCAAAAGAATCGCTAATGGGGATGCGGTTTTTTCGCCCCGGCTGGCCGGTTTTGTGCTCGATGCCTTCGCCGAGTCCGCTCCCGAAATATCCGACCCGGAACTCGATCAGCTGACTCCTCGTGAGCGTGAGGTGCTTCGTCAGATCGCTCGCGGGTACACCTACAAGCAGGTAGCGAAGCGACTTTCGATTTCTGTAAAGACAGTTGAAACGCATGTTTCCGCTGTGCTGCGTAAACTGCAATTGTCGAGCCGCTACGAGCTTGCCCGCTGGGCTAGTGATCGTCGGATCGTGTAAAGCGCGTCGGGTCCGATACACTCACTTAACCCGAACTAACTAGCCCCGAGAAGGACTCCCTCTGGTGCCGAAGGCAGATCAACGTTATAACAACATTGCGATCACGAGCGTTGAGCATGCCCACGCTCCGATCGTCGTAACCTCCGACGAAATCGACAGTCAATTGGCCGGCGCTTACGAGCGGCTTCACGCCACCCCCGGCCTCCTGCAATCGCTGGCCGGCATCCACGAACGCCGCTTTTGGGAAGAAGGCGTCCTTCCTTCGGACGCCGCTGCACTCGCCGGCGAAAAGGCTATCGAGGTGGCTGGCATCGATCGGGCTGATATCGGTATCATTATTAATACCTCGGTGTGTCGTGATTACATCGAGCCGTCTACCGCGTCGATCACCCACGGCAAGCTCGGCCTGCCTGACACGGCTCTCAACTTTGACGTCGGCAATGCCTGTCTCGGGTTCCTCAATGGCATGACGATCGTGGCGGCAATGATCGAACGAGGCGAAATCGACCATGGCCTTATTGTAAACGGCGAAGGATCGCGACTTGCGGTCGAATCGACGATCGCCCGCCTCAACGACGAATCTTCCACCCCGGAAATGTTCCGCGAGCAGTTCGCCACGCTCACCCTTGGCTCGGGTGCCGCGGCGATGGTCGTTTCAAACGCTGATCTGGTCGACTCACCGCATCGGTTCATAGGCGGCTTGAGCCGGGCCAACACCCAACACAACCAGCTCTGCGTCGGCCAACCAGACGAAATGCGCACCGACACGGCCGGCTTGTTGCGAGCTGGTCTCGACCTCGCCAAAGAGACCTGGCAGGAAGCCTTCTCCAAGTTCGCTTTCCAGGACGAGACTGTCGACATGTACGCCATTCACCAGATTTCTCAGGTGCACACTCAGGCGGTCAGCGACCTGCTCGAACTCGACAGCGACAAGGTGCCTCGCATCTTCCCGAACTTCGGTAACACCGGCCCGGCTTCGGTTCCGATGCTGTTGTCGATGCAGGATGATCTTGGCCGGATCTCTGAAAGCGACCGGGTCATCCTCATGGGGATGGGGAGCGGTATCAACGCCGCCGCGTACGAACTCATCTGGTAGTGATTCCCGAAGACTTCCCCTCCGAGCTTTACCCATTCACGAGTCACCGCGCCGTAGTGGGCGGCCTCGCCGTCCACTACATCGATGAAGGCGAAGGACAGCCAGTGGTGCTCGTCCACGGAAACCCGACGTGGTCGTTCTACTTTCGTAACCTGATTCCGCCGCTCGCCACCACCCACCGGGTCGTGGCCCTCGACCACATCGGCATGGGCTTCTCGGCCCATCCCACCCGCGACGAATATCCGTTCTCGCTTGAACGGCGCATCGCCGACCTCGGCGAGTTCATCGATACCGTGGTCGGGGATGGTCCGGTTGATCTGGTCATGCACGACTGGGGTGGAGCCATCGGCTTGGGCTGGGCGACCGACAACCCGGATCGGATCCGCAAGCTCGTCATCATGAACTCGGCTGGCTTTCATCCTCCCGACGGCCAGAAGATCCCGGCTGCTCTATTGGCGGCTCGTTCCACCGGCGGAGAAACGGTCGTCAGGGGAGCGAACGCATTTGTGGAAGGAGCTATCCGGATCGCGGTTACCACCGCCCTGTCACGTGACGAACGTCGCGGGTATCGGGCTCCGTATTTCTCCTGGAAACGCCGCCTCGGCGTGTACGAATTCGTGAAGGACATTCCTGTTGGCTCCGACCATCGCACCCACGACGTGATCGCTCGTATCAGCGAGAACCTTAAGCTGCTCGAAGACAAGTCGGTCATGTTGGCCTGGGGCACTAAGGACTTCGTGTTCAACGCCGACTACCTCGATGAGTTCATCCGGCGGTTCCCCGAAGCCGAAGTGGTTCGCTATGGCGCTGCCAATCATCTCGTCCTTGACGACGAGCGGGCCGACCTCATCCCAAGAATCGCCACATTTCTGCAATGACCCGACCCGTTACCGATCGCATGTCGACGTGGGCGGCCGGTCATCCTGACCAGCTGGCCGTGGTCGTCGCCGAACGTAAACGTGGCAGCTTCCGAGGCTTCACGTACGGGGCGTTCGAGCAACGAACCACCGAGTTAGCGGCCGGCTTCGTCGACCTGGGTTTCTCGGGTCAACGGGTAGTCCTCATGGTTACCCCTGGCAAAGGCATGTTTGAAGCGGGATATGGCCTCATGCGAGCCGGCGCCATTCCGATCCTCATCGACCCCGGCCTCGGCCTGGCCTCGGTGACCCAGGGACTGACCGAAACCGCCCCGACCGGCTTTGTGGGTATACCTACCGCCCTGGCTGCCCGGACCTTGTATCGGTGGGCGCCAGACGCCACCGTGGTTTCGGCGAGCCGGGTCAAGAAAGGCATCCTGTCCCTCGACGATGTCGCCGACCGGGGACGATCTCTCCTGAAGACCGGGACCGGGTCGGTCCCATCGATGCTTACCGATGACGACCCGGCTGCGATTGTGTTTACTTCCGGGTCGACTGGGCCGGCGAAGGGGGTCGTGATGACCCACCGGACCTTCGGAGCGCAGGTGGACATGATCGCCGCCATGTACGGCCTCGAAGGTGGCATGACCTCCCTATCTACGTTCGCGCCTTTTGCGCTGCTCGGCCCGCTCATGGGCCTCACGACCTTTTTGCCACGGATGGATTTCTCGAAGCCCGGAGATGTTGATCCGACCCGGATCATCGAAGTCACCGACGCCTTCAAACCCCATCTTCTGTTCGGGTCTCCGGCGTTGCTCGATCGGGTCGGCCGGTACGGCGAAGCGACCGGCGACCAACTCGAGGGCGTCAACCTTGTGCTGTCGGCCGGAGCACCGGTCCGCCGACATGTGCAAAAGCGCATTCTTGGCATGGTTCCCGACGGCACCGTCATCGCCACCCCGTACGGGGCCACCGAGGCGCTACCGGTTGCGACCATCGACAGTGACGAACTCGCCACGATCGACCAGCCGGGAATCTGCGTTGGGCGTCCCGTCGACGGCGTCGACGTCACACTCATCCCGATCGTTGACGAGCCGGTTCCCGACGTCGCCACCCTGGCCGAAGTGCCAGCTGGAGCGTACGGAGAAATCGTCGTCAAAGGACCCAACGTGAGCCTCGACTACATCGAACGCCCGGTGGATATGGCCATGGCCAAAACCCGCTGGGATGGTGAGGTGGCTCATCGGATGGGCGACCTCGGCCGTTTCGACGAGCAGGGTCGGTTGTGGTTCGGGGGTCGACGATCCCATCGGGTTCGCGCTGCCGGCGAAGACATCCCAGCTGTCCCGGTCGAGTCGCTCGTCGACCAGCACCCCGCCGTGGCCCGAGCGGCGTTGGTGGGGGTCGGGTCGCCCGGCGACCAGACACTCATTGTCTGCGTCGAACTCGAAGCCGATTACGACGACAGTGTCCTCGACGAGGTGCTCGAGTTTGCCCGGAGCCACTCCGACGCCTCGCTCGTCGGCGCCGATCGGGTCGAACAGGTTCTGTCACATCGAGGGTTCCCGACCGACGTCCGGCACAACTCGAAGATCGATCGACCCGCCCTGGCGGTTTGGGCTGGCAAGCGAACCGGATGAAAGTTCTCGTCACCGGCGGAGGCGGCTTCGTCGGGGGAGCGATCATCGATCAACTTCTCGCCCGCGACTGGCAGGTCCGCAGTGTGGCCCGGGGTGCTTATCCGTCCCTAGTAGACAAGGGTGTCGAGGTGCTGCGCGGCGACCTCGCCGACGACCGCGTTGCCGCCGATGCGATGGTCGGCTGCGACGGTGTGTTCCATGTCGCTGCCAAGGCCGGAGTGTTCGGATCGGCTGCCGATTATGAACGGTCGAATGTCGTTGCCACCCGTCGGGTCGTCGACGCTGCCAAAGCCGCTGGGATTAGGCGCCTTTTATATACGTCTACTCCGAGCGTCGTTCATGGTGGGGGAGACGTCGAAGGTGTCGACGAGTCGGCGCCCTACCCGGATCACTTCACGGCGCCGTATCCCGAGACCAAGGCCCGCGCCGAACAGTACGTCCTCGGCCAGGCCGACGACACGATGGGGTCCGTGGCGATTCGTCCGCATCTCGTGTGGGGTCCGGGCGACACCCAACTCGTACCCCGGATCATCGAACGAGCCCGAACCGGCAAAGTGCGGTTCGTCGGGGACGGATCGAACATCGTCGACACCACCTACATCGACAATGCGGCGGCCGCCCACCTCTCCGCTTTCGATCGTCTCAACCCAGGCTCGCCGATCTCTGGCAAGGCCTACTTCATTGCCCAGGACGAACCCCGCCCAATCCGTGACATCGTCAACGATCTCATCGGCGCTGCCGGCCTGCCGCCCATCACCAAAACGATCCCAGCCCCGGTGGCGTATGTGGCCGGTTCGGCGGCCGAATGGTTATACGGACGGTTCCGCCCCGAAGCTGAACCGCCGATGACCCGCTTCCTCGCCGAGCAGCTGGCCACGGCTCACTGGTTCGATCTGACCGCTGCCAAGAACGAACTCGGCTATCGCCCCGAGGTCACGTTTGCGCACGGTTTGGATCGGCTTAGAGAATCCTACGGACAGCGGTGATTCCAGTCGACTCATCCCCGGACTGTCTGGACTGGGTAAGTAGAAACAAAATCGTATACGACCTCAGTCTTTCCGGGGCTGGAGTTGATCGAAGGCTCCAGGATGGCTCGTCGGAGAATCTGACGTTGTCATTGGGGGCGAATGTCGGTTCTGGATCGTCGACTGTAACGATTGTCTTCGATAGCGGCGTATCTTCGCTTTCGTTCGTTAGTGGTGGACCAAGAGGCTGGAGTCGCCGAATTCGTGCCACTGGTAGTTGGACTCGAGGGCGGCTTCGTAGGCTTTCGTGACCAGGTCGGGACCGACGACTGCTTCCAGGAGTTGAAGGTGGGAGGCCTCGGGTGGGTGCCAACCGGTGATGAGGCCGTCAATGGTTCGGGTCGGGCGGTCGGGGCCGAGGACCAGGTTTGTCCATCCCTGTCGCGCCTGGAGTGTGCCATCCGGTGCCGCAACCGTTTCGAGAGCGCGGGTCACTGTCGTACCGACCGCGATCACGCGTCGGTCGCTGCGTCGGGCGGCGTTGACAGCATTGGCCGTTTTGGGAGGCACTACAAACGGCTCGGGGCGAGGTGGTTCGTGGGCTTCGAGCGACGACACGCCGGCATGCAGCGAGATCGGGGCGATCAACACACCAGCGCGGCGAAGGTCGGCGACCAGGTGCTTCGTGAACGGTCGGGCGGCGCTGGCCATCTCGGAGCTGGCCGGCCAGGTGCAGTAATCGGCAAAGACCGTCTGATAGGCACTCAGGGGCCATTCGTCGGGGATATAGGCGTATCGGATCGGTTTGCCATGACGACGAAGGAACCGGCGTACCGTACCCGGGACGTCCACCCTGGCCCTCCACAGTCGCACCTCACCGGCATCCTGGCCCGACTCGGGGTAGAGCAGCGTCAGGGACCCCGAAGCCAGGCTGACCGTGTCTCCTGGCGAATGATCGAGGATCGGGCCGGTGTTGTCGGGTTGGCGTAGCTCTATCGACCAGTTGCCGTCCTCGTGGAGCGAGGAGAAGTGCACCCCGAGAGACGCGCCGTCGAGGGATCCTTTCAC
>CBDTUI010000095.1:0-10597 GCA_965363765.1 uncultured Acidimicrobiia bacterium | reverse complement strand
CGGCCGGTTCATGGTTGGTTGCTGGACTACTCAAACAGGTAATTGAATGATCCAACGAGCTAGACGAGTTCGATGACAGCCATTTCGGTGTTGTCGCCGCGCCGCGGCCCGAGACGAGTAATTCGGGTGTAACCACCGGGACGCTCGGCGTAACGCGGTCCGAGCTCATCGAACAGCTTCGTGACGACCTCGGTGTCGGTGATCGTTCTGAGCACCTGGCGCCGGTCGTGGAGCGTTCCGCTTTTGGCTTTGGTAATGATCTTCTCGGCATGCGGACGAACAGCTTTGGCCTTGGCGATGGTCGTGGTGACCTTGCCGTCCCAGATCAGAGCGGCAGTCAGGTTCGACATGATCACCTTCTGATGAGATGAGCTGCCGCCGAATCGCTTGCCCTTGGTGGGCTGTGGCATCAGGTGACCTCGCGGTCGCTGCCAGTGCTGACGCTCAGGCCGAGTTCATCGAGCTTGGCGATAACTTCTTCAAGGCTCTTCTGACCGAAGTTGGTGATGTTGAGAAGTTCTTCCTCAGTCTTCTGCACCAACTCCCCGACCGTCTTGACCTGGGCACGACGCAAGCAGTTGCGAGGACGCTCGGAAAGGTCGAGTGCTTCGATCGGGAGGTCAAGATCCGGCGAACCGGTTTCGGGCTGATTCACTTCACCGAGTTCGAGGCCGATGCCTTCACCCATGTCAGCAAACAGACCGAGCAACTCGCGCAGCGTCTTGCCGGCGGAAGAAACAGCCTCACTCGCCATCATGGATCCATCGGTCTCAACGTCGATCACGAGGCGATCAAAGTCGGTCCGCTGTCCAACCTGAGTCGGTTCGACGCGGTAGGCAACCTTGCGCACCGGTGAGTAGATAGCGTCGACGGGAATGACGCCAATCGCGTCGGAACCATGCATCTTCTGGGCGGTGCGGTACCCGACTCCTCGCTCGACGGTGAGTTCCATCTCGAGGCGACCGGTCGAAGACAGCGTTGCGATGTGGAGATCCTTGTTGATGATCTCGACACCGGACGGAAGCTTCAAGGCTCCAGCCGTGACGTCGCCAGGGCCTTTGGCCGAAAGGTAGAGCGTCTGGATCTCCGCATCTTCCATGCTTACGACAATCTGCTTGACGTTCAGGATGATGTCGACGACATCTTCTACGACACCCTTGACTGTGGTGAACTCGTGTTGGATGCCTTCGATCTGAAGGGTGGTGATAGCCGCACCGGGAACCCGGGACAGCAGCGCACGACGGAGTGTATTACCAAGCGTATACCCGAAGCCTGGTTCGAGCGGCTCGACGATAAAGCGGGAGCGGTTGTCCGAGACAACTTCTTCTTGGATTTGCGGCCGTTGAACAATAAGCACGATGATTCTCCGCTATTTCGAGTAAAGCTCGACGATGAGCTGTTCTTGGATTTGTGTATCAATCTGGGCGCGGTTCGGCAGGTCGGTGATCGTGGCCTTGCGGTCACTGGCGTCGACGGTCATCCACTCAGGAGTGGAACGATCGCCGGTATCGACAGCATGCTGCACGATGACCAAGTTGCGACTCTTCTCACGCATGGAGATGACCTCACCGCTGCGGACCCGGTACGACGGAATATCGACCTTTATGCCGTTGACGAGGAAGTGTCCATGGTTGACCAGCTGGCGAGATTGTGCTCGGGTTGCGGCGAAACCGGCCCGCCAGACAACGTTGTCCAGACGGCTTTCCAGGATCCTCAGCAAGTTTTCGCCGGTGATGCCCTTCTGGTTGTTGGCCAGTTCGTAATAGTTGCGGAACTGGCGCTCAAGAATCCCGTACATGACGCGCAGCTTCTGCTTTTCGCGAAGCTGAATGAGGTAGTCGGTCTCGCGGACCCGGCCCTTGCCGTGCTCACCGGGAGGGTAAGGACGCTTATCGACGGGGCACTTCTTCGACTGGCAGAGTGGGGTTCCGGCGCGGCGGCACGGCTTATGTGTTGGACCTGTATACCGGGCCATTAGCCTCTCCTCCGCTTCTTCAGGCGACAGCCATTGTGCGGTGAGGGTGTGATGTCGTTGATTCCGGTCACTTCCATCCCCATGTTCTGCAGGGTACGAACGGCCGTGTCACGACCTGATCCGGAACCAGACACGATGACGTCCAGCTTGCGGATGCCGTGTTCGCCTGCCCGACGAGCGGCTTCTTCGGCAGCCACCTGGGCTGCGTATGGGGTCGACTTACGCGATCCCTTAAAGCCGACCGAACCGCCAGACGTCCAGACGACGGTGTTGCCCGACTGGTCGCTGATGTTGATAATCGTATTGTTGAAACTTGCCTTCACGTGAGCCACGCCATGAGCGATATTCTTTCGCTCGCGCCGACGAACGCGCCGTTGCTGATCAGTCACAGAAATCCTCCGCCCACATTACTTAGTTACTTTTTTCTTACCGGCAATGGCGACCCGCTTGCCTTTGCGGGTCCGCGCATTGGTATGGGTACGCTGGCCACGGACCGGCAACCCACGACGATGCCGGATGCCCTGGTACGAACCGATCTCAACCTTACGTTTGATGTTCTGGCTGATCTCGCGTCGCAGGTCACCTTCGATGCGGTAATTCTGATCGATGTAGCGTCGGATCTTAAGGATCTCGTCCTCGGTCAGATCGCGCACTTTGGTCCCGACATCAAGGCCGAGTTCGTCAATCATCTTAAGCGAACGCGTACGTCCGATTCCAAAAATATAGGTGAGGGCAATTTCGAGTCGTTTTTCCCTCGGAAGGTCGACTCCTGCGATACGAGCCATCTACTACTACCCCTGTCGCTGCTTGTGTCGTGGATTGGGGCAGATCACCCAAACGCGGCCACGCCGCCGAATGATCCGGCACTTCTCACACATCTTTTTGGCTGAAGGACGTACCTTCATTTCTTCTCTCCAGTTTCGTGGCGTCCACCCAAAAACGCACCTCGGATCATATCCGGGGCTATGGTGGCGAGACGCTCGACCTGTGGTCCGACCGGAACCTCGTACAACGGCACCACATCAATGGCGGCACAACAAAACGAGGTCCAGGACCGAAGGATGAGGTTAGCCGCGTTGGCCGCTCCCCCACAAATCCGCCTGCAATTCGGGCTGTGCGGTGAGCACTTTTACGCCGTCGGGCGTCAGCGCCACCGTATGTTCCCAGTGAGCCGATAGGGTACCGTCGGCGGTTCTTACGGTCCACTGGTCGTCCTCTACGAACGTTTCATGGCTTCCCAGGTTGAACATTGGCTCAATACAGATGGCCATGCCTTCGCGCAGCTTCATTCCGGACCCGGCGCTGCCGAAGTTCGGGACGTTGGGTTTTTCGTGCATGTTCAGGCCTATGCCATGTCCGACGTACTCCTGGACGATGCCGTACCCATGCCGATCACCCACCGATTGAACTGCGGCACCGATGTCGCCAATTCGGGCGCCTGGCGCGACGGCCTTGATACCGGCCCACATGGCTTCCTCAGTGGCATCAATCAGCTGCTTGGCCTCCGGTGCGACCTCTCCGATTCCAAAGGTGATGGCCGCATCAGCGTGATACCGCTCGAAGATCGCACCGGCATCAACCGAGATCAGGTCACCCTCCGCGAGAGGATGATCGTTCGGGATGCCATGGACGATGACGTCGTTCGGCGACGTGCAAATGTGGGCAGGAAACCCGTGATAGTTGAGAAAAGACGGCACGCACCGATGCTCTTTGAGAACCGCCGCGGCAATATCGTCGAGTTGGCGAGTAGTTACGCCTGGTTTGGCCGCCCGTCGGACGGCCCGGTGAACGGCCGCTACAGCCGCGCCGGCTCGAGCCATACGCTCGAAGTGTTCGGGCTTCTTGATCGTGATCATTAGATATCGAGTGTGGCTGCGATGGCAGCCTCGATTTCGTCCAGACCGCCAAGCCCATTGACCGGATGCACTCTTAAGCCACGGGTCGTATAGAACTCAACGAGCGGCTCGGTTTGTTCCTGATACACCGATAGTCGGTTTCGAACGACGTGCTCGGCATCGTCGTCGCGCTGGACGAGTGGCTCCCCGTCAAGGTCACACACGCCGGGGACCTCGGGTGGGTTGTCGTCAACGTGATAGACGTGCTGGTTCGAACACGTGCGACGACCGGAAATGCGGCGGACGATCTCGTCGTCGTCAACATCGATGTAGACGGCTCCGTCGAGAGCTTCGTCCCCGAGACGCTCAGCGAGTGCTTCGCCTTGGGTGATCGTCCGTGGAAAGCCATCCAGGATGAAGCCGTTGACCGCGTCCGGACGTCCGATCCGTTCTTCGAGCATGGCAATCACCAGGTCGTCGGGAACGAGATCGCCCCTCGCCATCACTTCTTTGGCTATCAGTCCAAGTTCGCTCCCGGCCGCCACGGCCTCCCTGAGCATGTTGCCAGTAGCGATGTGCGGAACGTTCAACCGTTCGGCAATGCGAACCGCCTGGGTTCCTTTGCCTGCACCCGGAGGGCCAAGAAATAGCAATTTCATCAAGTAAGAAAACCTTCGTAGTTGCGCAACGTGAGCTGAGACTCTATCTGTTTCATCGTCTCAAGGGCCACACCGACCACGATGAGCAGAGAAACACCCGAGAAGGCCACCGTGATGCCGTAGAAGAGACCGACCAGTGACGGGGCAATCGTAATCACGCCGAGAAACAACGCGCCTGGGAGGGTGATCCGGTTCAAGATGTGCTCCAGATGCCGCTCGGTGGCCGTGCCGGGACGCACACCAGGTACGAAGCCACCCTGCCGTTGCAGAATGTCTGCTTGCTTCTTGGGGTCGAACTGAATGGCCGTGTAGAAGTACGTGAAGAACACAACTAGCGAGAACAGCAGGATGATGTAGAACCAGGTGGTGCCGCCCTGAAGTCCGAGGTTCTCGTCCACCCAGGCACGGATGGACAGGAGAATCCGGTTCTCGGCCGAAGGGATGAGCGTTACCAGCAGCGCCGGAAACGTTAGAACCGAAGAGGCGAAGATCACCGGGATAACGCCGGCCGTATTGACCTTGAGCGGGATGTATGTCGAGTTACCACCGTAGACCCGGCGCCCTCGCACCCGCTTGGCGAACTGAATCGGGATGCGTCGCTGCCCCTGATCCACGTACAGGATGGCGACAATCATGATCAGGAAGATCCCCATAATGAGCAGGAATGGCGTCCAGCGGGCGGCGGGGTTACTCAACGACCCAACGGTCTGAGTGAAGATAAAGCCGAACTGCGTGGGCAACTGGCTGATGATCGAGATGAAAATCAGCAGCGACATTCCGTTGCCAACGCCCCGGGCGGTGATCTGTTCACCGAGCCACATGATGAGGGCGGTACCGGCCGTCATCGTCAAGACGATGAGCGAAGCGCGCCACCAGTTCCACTCGGACACCAACTGGAACCCGCCAGTGAGCTGGCCCCGGCTGAACAGGAACGAGATGGTCGTTGACTGAAGCAGCGCCAGGATGACCGTCAGGTAACGGGTCCATTGGGTGATGACCTTCTGGCCGGACTGGCCCTCTTCCTGCAGCTTCTGCAAACGCGGAATGACCACGGTCAGCAGCTGCATGATGATGCTCGACGTAATATACGGCAAAATCCCGAGTGCGAACACCGAAAATTGTTCGAGTCCACCACCTGAGAACAGGTTCAACAATCCGACGATCCCGAGATCGTTCGCCGACTCCTGGAACGCTTTGAGCTGATCCAGGTCAGCACCGGGAACCGTCACAGCGGCACCGAACCGATAGATCACGAAGACCATCAGGGTGAACAGGATCTTCTTCCGAAGATCGGGAATGGTGAACATGTGACGGTAAACAGCGAGCATGTTTTGTAGGGGCCCTTCTCCAGCCGGTTATGACGTTCTAGGAACGCCGTTAGTCGATGGTTTCGACCGACCCACCGGCCGCTTCGATCTTGGCTTTCGCCGACGCCGAAACGGCATCGACCTGAACCTTGAGAGCGCGATCAATGTCGCCGTCGCCGAGCACTTTGACCCGGCCCTTTTTCTTGGCAAGCCCGGCAGCCTTGAGGCTGGCGGAAGTGACCGTGGTGTTGGCGGCAAACGCGTTGAGGTCTTCGACGTTTACAACGGCGAAGATCTCTTTGTTCGGATTCTTGAACCCGCGCAGGGTCGGAATACGACGCTGCAAGGGCACCCGGCCACCTTCAAAACCCGGACGGATGGTGTTACGAGCCTTGGTACCTTTGGTACCCCGGCCGGCGGTCTTACCCCGTCGGCCACCCTCGCCTCGCCCAACGCGGATCTTGGTCTTCTTCGACCCATCTGGTGGTCGCAAATGATGAAGTTGCAGTTGTCCCATGTCGTTATTCCTTACTTCTCTTCAACAGTCACAAGATGCGCAACTGCGTGAACCATGCCCCGGATCACCGGAGTGTCATCATGCTCAACCGTTTGGTGCATACGACGCAACCCAAGGCTCCGGACCGTAGCCCGGTTCTTTGGCTTCTCGCCGATGGTGCTTTTGCTGAGCGTTACTTTTAGTGCTTTCGCCATGGCTATTTACCTTCGTGAGCTCGCACCATCTCGGTGGAGCGGTAGGCGGCCAGCAGACCGGGAGGGGCAACCTCTTCGGGCGTCTTGCCGCGCAAGCGGGCGACTATGTCGGGACGCCGCTGGCCAACCAGGCCATCCATCGTGGCCTTGGCCGTGTTGAGATGGCTCGGCGAACCAAGCGACTTGGCCAAAACGTCTTTGATGCCGGCGGCTTCCAGGATCTGACGGACCGAACCACCGGCGA
Organism: uncultured Acidimicrobiia bacterium; assembly: GCA_965363765.1. Classification (GTDB taxonomy): domain Bacteria; phylum Actinomycetota; class Acidimicrobiia; order Spongiisociales; family JAENVV01; genus JAENVV01. Next base: position 3,866 of record CBDTUI010000095.1, on the reverse strand, counting down.
TAACGCCGGTACCCGGTGCAGCAGGCTGCAACAGTACCCGGGAGGCACCATGTTCACCGACAATTTTGTGGATAAGGGTCTGCCCAGCCATCGGTACGAGGATCATCTCGCGGCGGGCATTCTCCATGCCCTTCTGGATGGCGGCAGGGACTTCTTTGGCTTTCCCATAGCCAATCCCAACCTTGCCTTTTCCGTCGCCGACGACGCAGAGCGCCGTGAAGGAGAACCTACGTCCACCCTTGACAACCTTGGCGACCCGGTTGATCTCGACAACTCGCTCGTCGAATGATGAATCTTCGTGACGTGCCATGGTTAGAACTCCAATCCTGCGGCGCGCGCCGCGTCGGCCAACGCCTTGACCCGGCCGTGGTACGGGTATCCGCCGCGGTCGAACACCACTGACGTCACACCGGCCTCTTTGGCGCGGGTGGCGAGCAGGGTACCTACCTCAGCAGCCGTGTCGATCGTCAGGTTTCCGCCGGTGACGGCTTTCTCCTGTGACGAAGCAGCCGCCAACGTGTGGCCCTGCCCGTCGTCGATGACCTGTGCGTAGATGAATTTGTTGGATCGGAACACGGCCAGACGAGGACGCAGGTTCGTACCGACTGTCTTTTTGCGGACCCGACGGTGCCGACGGATTCTCGCCGCGGCGCGGGTGGTTGCTCTACTCATCGGGCGACACCTGCCTTGCCAGCCTTACGCCGGACGTACTCACCGACATAGCGGATACCTTTGCCCTTGTAGGGCTCGGGTGGGCGAACGCTGCGAATGTCTGCCGCAACTTGTCCGACCAGTTCCTTGTCGATTCCGGAAACATTGATTTTGGTTGGCTCAGGAACTTCGATTGTGATGCCGTTTGGCGGATCCATGAGAACCGGATGGCTGAACCCGACCTGCAATTCAAGGCTGGAGCCTTTCATTGCAGCTCGGTAGCCAACTCCTTCGAGCGAAAGATTCTTGATGAATCCCGTCGACACACCGGCCACCATATTGGCGATCAGCGCACGCACAAGACCGTGCTGGGCGCGGTCACGCGGCTCGTCGGTCGAACGGGTTACGACAACCTGTCCGTCTTCAACGGCAACGTTGATGCGGTCTGAGAACGTCCGCTCCATGGAGCCTTTCGAGCCTTTCACGGTCACGGTTGAACTAGCAACGGTGACATCGACACCCGATGGAATCTCAACCGGAGCCTTACCTATACGTGACATGTCACCACACCTCACAGATAAGTTCGCCACCCAGCTTGCGACGGCGTGCCTCACGGTCGGGCATCAAACCCTGTGACGTCGAGACAACCACCACGCCGAGACCACCCTGGGCACGGGGCAGCTTCGAAGCCGACGAGTACACCCGCCGACCTGGTGTTGAGATCCTCCGGATCCCCTGGATGACGCGCTCCTGGTCCGCTCCGTAGCGGAGCATGACGTTGAGTTCGCGGCCGGGCCCGGCGGGCTTGACTTCGTATCCGTCAAGGTAACCCTCGGCGACCAACAGATCGGCGATGGTTTCTTTGAGTTTGGAGGAGGGCATGCCCGTTTCCTCCTGGCTGACGGCATTCGCGTTGCGAATTCGGGTGAGCATATCGGCGATCGGATCAGTCATCATGATCTACCACGACGCCTTTCGCACACCAGGCAGCTCGCCGCGCAAGGCCAGTTGACGCACACAGATACGGCACATGCCGAACTTCCGCAGATAGGCACGTGGCCGGCCGCAGCGCTGGCACCGGTTGTAGCCGCGTACTTCGAACTTCGGCTTCCGTTTTTGCTTTGCGATCATTGATTTTTTTGCCATGTGATTCTCCTACACCTGAACCGGCTGTTTGCGGAACGGAAAGCCATACGCGTCCAGGAGGGCTTTGCCGTGTGCGTCCGTCTTGGCGGACGTCACAATGGTGATGTCCATCCCGCGGATTGCACTGACCTTGTCATAATCGATTTCCGGGAAGATCAACTGTTCGGTCACCCCGAATGTGTAGTTGCCACGTCCATCGAACGAGTTTGGGTTCAAGCCACGGAAGTCACGGATGCGAGGAATAGCGACGGCGATCAGCCGATCGAGGAATTCCCACATCCGATCGCCGCGCATCGTCACCGAAGCGCCGACCGACTGGCCGTCGCGCAGTTTGAAGTTGGCAATCGATTTACGCGACTGATTAACCCGAGGCTTCTGGCCGGTAATGATGGACAGATCTTCCATCACGCCGTCGATGACCTTGCGGTCAGCCGAACCCTCGCCACACCCAACGTTGACGACGATCTTCTCGAGCGTCGGAACGAGCATTCGGTTGGCGACGCCGAGGCTCTCAAACAGAGCGGGGGCGATCTCTTCGTTGTACCTGGTTTTGAGGCGAGGCGTCATAACGTTGCTCCACATTTGCGACAGACCCGGGTCTTGCCAGATCCAGTGACCTTCATTGAGATGCGGGTCGGACCACACTTTTTGCAGACGATCATCACGTTGGAAGCATCGATTGGCATGTCCTTGTCGATGATGCCGCCGCTGTTCTGGACCTGTGGGTTGACCTTTTCGTGACGCTTGGCGGTGGCGACGTTCTCAACAATGATCTTGTTGCGATCGGATAGGACCTTGGCGATCTTCGATTCTTTGCCGAGGTCCTTGCCAGCGATGACCTTCACAGTGTCGCCTACTCTCAGCCTCACTTAGATCACCTCCGGTGCCAGCGAGACAATCCGCATGAACTTCGCGTCACGGAGTTCACGGCCAACCGGACCGAAGATACGAGTACCTCGCGGCTGGCGGTTGTCGTCGATGACGACGCAGGCGTTGTCATCGAACCGGATGTATGTCCCGTCAGCACGACGACTTTCCTTGGCCGTACGAACGATGACTGCCTTGACAACTTCACCCTTCTTGACATTGGCACCAGGAAGAGCGTCTTTGACGCTGGCCACGATGACGTCGCCAACTCGGGCGTATCGACGCTTTGAACCGCCGAGCACCCGGATGCACAGAACTTCCCTTGCGCCGCTGTTGTCGGCAACCTTAAGTCGGGATTCCTGCTGAATCATCGAGCACGCTCCACAACTTCTTCGATGCGCCAGCGCTTCGACTTCGAAAGCGGCCGAGTCTCGACAATCCGAACCGTGTCGCCGCTGCGGGCGTCGTTCGTTTCGTCATGGACGTGGAACTTTTTGGTCCGACGCATAACTTTGCCGTACTTGGGATGTCTGACGGAGTCCACGATTTCGACCGTCACGGTCTTGTCGCGGGCGTCGCTGACGACGATGCCTTGCCGCACCTTGCGGGCGTTGCGCTCAATCATCACGCACCTTCCTCACCGAGCTGCGAGGCAGCCCATCTCTTGATTTCTGATTCGCGAGCAACGCTGAGGATGCGGGCGATGTCTTTCTTGACCTGTCCAAGTCGGGCAGTGTTGTCCAACTGGTTCGTTGCAAGCTGAAAGCGGAGGTTAAACAGCTCTCTCTTGGCGTCCACCAAATGGACATCGAGCTCTTCGTCCGACAGTTCTCGGAGCGTCTCGGCGTTCACGAGTCCTCCCGCGTGACAAAACGAGTTTTCACTGGCATCTTGTGTCCGGCCTTACGCATGGCTTCACGAGCCAGCTCCTCATCAACACCAGAAAGCTCGAAAAGAACCCGACCTGGCTTGACGACCGCCACCCAAAACTCCGGGCTGCCCTTACCGGAACCCATACGAGTTTCTGCGGGCTTGGCAGTAACCGGCTTGTCAGGGAAGATTGGAATCCACACCTTCCCACCACGACGGATGGTACGGGTAATGGCGACACGAGATGACTCGATCTGACGAGCGGTGATCCAACCGGCTTCAAGAGCCTGCAGGCCGTAGTCGCCGAACGACACCTTGGTGCCGCCCTTGGC
>CBDTUI010000094.1:0-10660 GCA_965363765.1 uncultured Acidimicrobiia bacterium | reverse complement strand
GAAGCTTGCCCGCCGCTCGGTTCCATCGGGGATCGGGTCTGGCATGACCTCAATGCCAATGGCATTCAGGACGAAGGCGAGCCGGGGATTGAAGGGGTAGATGTTTCGCTGAAGGTTGGCGGTGGGGTTATAGCGACTGCCGTTACCAATGCCGACGGCAACTACCTGTTCGAGAACCTGTCAGACGACGACTACACGGTCTCGTTCGCCATCACCGGTCCGTGGGTCGCCACGATCGCTGATGCAGGCGCTGACGGCGTCGACTCAGACATTGATTCCGCCGGAGACACACCAACCTTGACGCTTGCGATTGGTGAGGACAATCTCACTGTCGACGCCGGCCTAGTCCTGCCAAGCACGATCACCGTCGAAAAGGTGACCGATCCGGTAGCAGCTGGTGAGTTCGCTTTTACCGGCGACATCGAGGGCACGCTCAGCGACGGAGAGTCTGAGTCCGCAACCGTACTTCCCGGTACGTACACCGTTACCGAAACGGTGCCGGACGGCTGGGCGCTCATCGACATCACTTGCGAGGCCGGGGGATCTGGTGACGTGGCAACCGCCACGGCGACCTATACCGTTACTTCGGGTGACGACGTGACCTGCACCTACACCAACACCAACGTCGGCACCATCCTTATTGCCAAGGCAACTGACACCGCAACGACCGATACGTTCAACTTCACGATCGGTGAAGACACAGTCGAACTCGGTTCAGGCGAAAGCTTTGAGCTTGATCTACCGAGCGGCATCTATACGATCACCGAAGATCTGCTGCTCGCCGACGGCTGGGAGTTAGCCTCCATTATCTGCTCAGGCGAGTCAGACATTGACGGCAACTCGGTCGCGCTGTTTGTGCCACCAGGTCAAACCGTAGGCTGCACGTTCGTGAACACCGAGGCCGAGATTCCGCTGGGGATCATCGGGGACTTCGTATGGAACGACGCAAACGGAGATGGCGTTCAGGATGCCGGCGAGTCGGGCGCTGCGAACGTGGGTGTCGATTTGCTCGACTCCGATCTGGGCGACGTCATGTTGTCGACCACCACCAACGCCGCCGGCGTATATGTGATAGCCAACGTCCCCGAAGGCGACTACGTGGTGCAGTTCTCTGTACCGGAACCTTGGGTGTTTGCCCCGGCCAACGCCGGTGGCGATGACAGCCTCGATAGTGATGTGACCGAGATCGTTGCGGTGTCAGCGGGAGCGGCGGGTTTGCTTGACGGAGCATCAACAGTGGTTTTGGCAGCAGGTGGGACGGTGGGCCGAACTGGTTCATTCTTTGTACCGGCCGGAGCCACGGATATGACGATTGATGCTGGTATTTTCCAGGTTCTCGTTCTGCCGGAACCACCGATCACGAATCCGGAACCGCCCGTCAATAACCCACCGGTAGTCACGTCGACTCCGGTCCCCGATGACACCAAAGTTGCGGGGATACAGACTACATTGCCACAGACTGGCTTCGCCGAATGGCAGGCCGCAGTGTTGGCACTCGCTTTGATGCTTGGCGGCGCCGGGGTGCTGCTGGCATTCCGCAGGAAAGAAGATATCGTCTATATGACCTCGGGTATCGGTAACCGACTCCGAGGCTAGGGATAGCAAGACTCCGTCAGGGTTCCGGGACAATTCGGAACCCCGATGGATGATGACCAGGGTGACATGCCAATTGGGAGGCAAGAGAAAATGCAGGGTATAGAGACAAAACAGCGAGTCGGATTTGTGATGATCGCGACGGCGGTGCTGATGGCCTCGTTCGTCGTCGTCGCCCCCCAGGTAGCGTCTGCGGCCGGGAATCCCTACTCAGAATACCGATTCGTATTTGCGAACAGCATGGTCCTTGAGGGATCCACCGCCGGGCAGAATGGATTCGAGGCCCCGGTGTTCGATACGGGTGAAACGATTCATGTGTCGTGCTCGGACGTCTTTGATTCTGGATTGAGTTCGAATGGAGCCTTCCCGAGTCCGAGCGATGGAGCGGGCTGGGAAATACTCTCGTACACGATCGACCGCTACAAGGGAACTGGCGAATACCACTTTTCTTGTGGAGAAACCTTCGAACTCGGTTCGATCACGGTCTTGAAAGACGCCACGCCGGCTACCGAGTCGTTCGATTTCTCGCTCACCGGATCTGTAAACGGCGAGACGGGCAGCTATGTCGGTAGCACTCAATCGGTCTTCGGCGACGCCAGCGATTCGTACACCTGGTCCGAACTTGAGGCCGGTACTTACACGTTGTCTGAACTCATGAGTAACGCACAAGTCGAGGCTGGATGGGCATTCACGGGGGTGACTTGCACAGGTGGTGGCTATACCGCCGGTCTTGAAGCGGCCACGATCTATCTTGATGGTGGTGCTGATGTTACGTGTACGTTTGCCGATGAGAAGGATGTAGACGACGTCAAGCCAGTCGTCGTCAAAATCGTGCAGGGTTCCTGCGATTACCGCGACGGGGTTTCAGAAACGAACACGACGTTCTCGTTCCGCCACGACGGTGTAAACACCAGCGGCAAGGTCGAGATGACCGTAACCGGCCCGAGCGGTACGTTTGTCCTTTCCGAAAAGACCGAGATAGAACTCGCCGCTGGGACCTATACATGGACGGCCGAGTCCATTCACCCCGATTATGAACTGCTGCCTCCGCACGCCGGAGAGTTCGTTCTTCCAGAATGCGCACCAGATGCAAAGCCCGTTAGCGTTGCCATTGATCTTGGCACATGTGTGTGGGATGGTGAGAACTCCTGGACCGGCGTGATCGCATCGATCAACCCAGATGGCAAAGCCACGATTACGGTCGACGGATCGCTTGAATTCACCTTTGACGGCCAGACCCTCAATGTCGGTCCCGGTGCTCATACCTGGACCGCCTCGCCAGCTTCCGGTTACAAACTGGAAGAACCCAGTTCCGGCGAGTTCGTAGCGGAGGACTGTGCACCCCCGAGTTCGCTCGGCGACACCGTCTGGCACGACGTCGATGGTGACGGAGTCCAGGACGACAATGAGCCCGGCGTGCCTGGAATCGACGTCGGGTTGTATGTCGACGGCATTGAGGTCGCTTTCGCAGTCACGGACGACAATGGTTTGTATCTGTTCGAAGATCTTGAGCCCGGAGTTGCCTACACCGTGGTCTTCACAATTCCTGATGCGTGGACGATTACCCTCCAGGATATCGGGGACGACGCACTGGATAGTGACGCCGGCGCAGACGGCAAGACGATCCCGGTCGTTCTTGCTCCCGGAGAATCGAACCTGACCGTAGATGCTGGAGTGGTTAGCAGCGTCGGCACGGTGGTTGTCACCAAGCAGACCGACACCGAAAGCGACCAGGACTTCACGTTCACGGTTGGCGACAGCACTATTGAGCTGACGTCAGGCGAAAGCGCCGAATTTGACCTAATCTCGGGGACCTACACCATCACCGAGCTCGTCGTGGACGGCTGGGACCTGGTGTCCATTATCTGTTCCGGGGATTCGGAACTCGTTGGAGACACCGGAGTGTCCCTCTTCGTACCACCTGGCGAGACCGTCGGATGTACGTTTGTCAACAGCGAGTTGGATGCACCTCTAGGGGTCATCGGCGACTACGTCTGGCACGATGCCAACACTGATGGTGTCCAGGATGACAATGAGCCGGGCGTTGAATCGGTCGAGGTAGATCTGATCGAGACCAGCTCAGGTGACGTCATAGGTACGACGACCACGGATTCGAGCGGGGTGTATGTGTTTGTAAACGTCCCGGCGGGTTCCTACATCGTCGAGTTCACCATTCCGGATACCTGGGCATTCACGACTCCTGACGCCGGTAGCGATGATGCAGTCGACAGCGACGTTGTCGGGGCTACTGGTCCCGTTGGGCAGACCGAGGAGTTTGACCTGGCCGCCGGCGAGGTCAACACCACTGTGGATGCGGGTGTCTACCTCATCAACGTGCTCCCTGAGACCCCGGTGACGCCGACCCCGGAAACGCCTGTCACTCGGACGTCGACGACGCCGGTGACGCCTACGCCGAATACGCCAGCCACGCCGGCGACACCAACGCCAGCGACTCCGACTGCAGTAGACGACACGAAGGTCCTCGGTATTCAGACCGAATTGCCTGCGACCGGTTTTGCCGATTGGCAGGCCGGACTCCTGGCCATCGCCCTCATCATGGGTGGCGCAGGTGTTCTGCTCGTAATACGAAAAGAAGAGGACGGCCCGGGTATTGCTGATCTAGCTGGCTTGTAAGGCCAGACAACAGGCCCAGACCAATAACAACGACTATCAACAGTGGACCCCGGAGTAACCTCCGGGGTCCACTTGTATGGAGCTAGTAATGGAATCCACATACGACCCGAAGGTCACTGAAGCCAACTGGTACGAAGTCTGGGAGCAGGCGGGAATCTTCAAGCCTGAATACCGACCGGACGGGGAGCCGTTCGTCGTAGTGATTCCGCCGCCAAACGTCACCGGGGTTCTCCACCTCGGACACGCCCTCAACCATTCGATGCACGACATGATCGTCCGGCGTAAGCGTATGCAGGGCTACGCGGCGGTGTGGATTCCCGGGACTGATCACGCCGGTATAGCCACACAGAACATCGTGGAACGCCAGCTCGCCGAGGAAGGGCTCGATCGCCACGAACTCGGCCGAGAGGCCTTTATCGAGCAAGTGTGGGTCTGGAAGCGTCAGTCGGGGGGAACAATCACCCGTCAGATGCGACGACTCGGCGATTCCTGCGATTGGACTCGAGAACGCTTCACCATGGACGAAGGTTTATCAGAGGCCGTGCGGGAAGTGTTTGTCCGTCTGTACGAAGAAGACCTCATGTACCGCGGGAACCGCATCATCAACTGGTGTCCCCGATGTGAGACAGCCCTGGCCGAGATCGAGGTCGAGTTCGAGGATGAGGCAGGAGAACTCGTTCATATCGCCTACCCGTTCACGGACGGCACCGGGTCTATAACCGTGGCTACTACCCGGGCGGAGACGATGCTCGGCGATACGGCCGTGGCCGTACACCCGGACGATGAGCGGTACCGCTCTGCAATCGGCAAGACCCTGACGCTGCCCCTGGTCGGCCGGGAAATACCGGTTGTGGCCGATGATGTCGTAGAAATGGACTTCGGCACGGGAGCCGTCAAGGTGACACCGGCCCACGACCCCACCGACTTTGATATCGGGCAGCGGCACAATCTCGAATCGATCACCATCTTTGATCGCCAGGCCGTCGTCAACGAAGCGGGAGGGTCGTTCGCTGGAATGGATCGTTTCGCAGCCCGGTCGGCTGTGAAAGACGCCCTCGCCAAAGCGGGAGCGCTGGTGGCCGTCGAAGACCGGACCCACCCGGTTGGGCACTGTTACCGGTGTCACACCATCATTGAGCCGATCCTTTCCTTGCAGTGGTTCGTTCGGGTAGGTCCGTTGGTTGGACCAGCGATCGACGCCGTTCGTGAAGGGGAAAGCCGGTTCATTCCTCAGAGGTGGGAGAACAGTTACTTCCATTGGATGGAGAACCTGCGCGATTGGTGTGTGTCTCGCCAGATCTGGTGGGGTCACCGGATTCCGGCTTGGTATTGCGAGGACTGCGACGCGGTTATCGTGGCGCGAGAGGACCCGACCGCCTGCACCTCATGCGGTGGTGGGCGACTGCGCCAGGATGAGGATGTCCTTGACACGTGGTTTTCTTCGGCGCTCTGGCCGTTCAGCACGCTTGGCTGGCCCGACCAGACCGATGATCTCAAGCGGTTCTATCCGAACTCGGTGATGATTACCGGGTTCGACATCATCTATTTTTGGGTCGCCCGCATGCTAAAGATGGGCATCCACTTGCTTGGTGAGGTGCCCTTCCCGGACATCATCATTCACGGGCTGGTGCGGACTGCCGACGGAGCGAAGATGTCCAAGTCGGTTGGCAATGCGGTCGACCCGATGGACGTGATAGCCGAACACGGGGCCGATGCGCTGCGGCTGGCACTGCTGCAAGCCGCTTCCCCCGGCCAGGATGTGCCCCTCGACGAAGAGTGGATTCGGGCCGCCCGTAAGTTCGGAAACAAACTCTGGAACGCGACCGCGTTTGCGCTGATGAACCTCGACGAGAAAGTCCCCGCTGACGGGTATCCCGAGCCGAGCCACCCGGTCAACCGCTGGGTGCTCGGTCGTTTGCACGCTGTGGTGCAGCGCTACGACGAGTTGTGTGATGAATACCGGTTGGCTGATGCGCTCAGCTTGCTCTATTCGTTCACCTGGTCAGAGGTGTTCGATTGGTACCTGGAAATGTCCAAGCCGCTGTTCAAGGACGAAGCCTATCGGGCGGAGACTCAGGCGACACTGGGGGCGGTGATGAGGGACATTCTGCGACTCTTCCATCCAGCTATCCCATACCTAACCGAGGAATTATGGGGAGAGTTGGTCGGGGAGGGGTTGCTCGCCGGTGCCAACTGGCCGGTGGTTTCAGCACCCGAAACGCCCCCTAATGTTGATGTGCTCATGGAGTTGGTGTCGGCGGTCCGTCGTTTCCGATCCGGACACCACATCTCGCCCCGTCACCCCATCGATCTGCTCATTCTCGATCCGGATCAGGTCGTAGACGACTGGTGGGCCGATCAGCTCGCGGCGCTCGTCAACATAACGTTGACCCCGGTGTCAGCTCCGCAGGGGGCCGGACACACCCGGCTGCTGGCCGGGTCAGTGCAAGGTTTCATCGGTCTCGCTGGATTGATAGATGTCGAGGCAGAAGCGACCCGGATCCGCAAGACAATGGCCGACGCCGAAACCGAGCTGATGAAGGCGTCGAAGAAGCTCTCAAATCAGGGCTTTCTTGCCAAAGCACCCGATGACGTGGTCGCCAAAGAACAAGCCAAGGCTGACGAGGCCCGGGTCATGATCGACAAACTCACTGCCCAGCTTCAAGAACTCGGGCAATGATTGAGTCGCGTGCCGAGGCGGTTGCCTACCTTGACGCCCATATCGGGTACGGCATCCGTCCAGGGCTGAGCCGGACCGCTGATGTCTTGGAGATGATGGGTAACCCCCAGGATGACTACCGCATCATTCTGGTGACGGGCAGCAACGGAAAAACGTCAACAACCCGGATGATCACTTCGTTGCTCACGAGCCACGGCCTACGCGTCGGAACCTTCACGTCACCTCACCTGGAAAGGATCGAGGAGCGATTTTCCCTCGACAACGAACCGGCGGAGCCCGACGAGTTTGCCCAGGCCGTCGCCGATGTCGCAATTTTTGCCGAGCTGTACGAGGCGAAGTCGGGCGACAGCTTGACCTACTTTGAGCTGACAACGGTGATTGCCTACGCCTTCTTTGCTGCTCAGGCAGTTGACGTGGCCGTGGTAGAGGTGGGAATGGGTGGTCGACTCGATGCGACGAACGTCGCCGACGCTGATGTGGCGGTCATAACCGGAATCTCGCTTGAGCACACCGACGTGCTCGGGGAAACACTGGGTGAGATCGCCACCGAGAAAGTCGGTATTACCCGGCCTGGTGGCGTGCTGATGGAAGGTCCGCTGCCGAGCGAAGCGCGTACGGTGGTCGTTGCTCACTGTGAAGCCAACGATGTGAAGCGGATTACGTATGGAGTGGACGTCAACCTTGGTGAATATGCGCCGGCCGTCGGCGGCTGGCTGGCGACCGTTGAGGGCGCCTACGGCACGTACCCTGACATCTTCCTTCCGCTCCACGGCGATCACCAGCTTGTCAATCTGACCGTGGCGATCGGCGCCACCGAGGCGTTCTTTGGCCGAGCGCTAGCCGACGAAGCAGTCCAGGAAGGAATTGCCGCGGTCACGGTTCCCGGGCGACTCGAGACGGTTTCAATCGAACCGCTGGTCATCATCGACGGCGCCCACAACCCGGAGGGGATCGAGGCTGCCTCCTATGCCCTGCAAGCGTTTGGCGATCGCGACTGGATCGTCATCTTCGGTGCCATGGCCGACAAGGACGTAGCCTCGATGATTCCAACACTCGGGACCTTCGCCAGTGCAGTCATTACCACCGCGGTTGAGAATGAGCGCGCCGCCGACCCCCAGCACCTGGCAGAGCTGGCCGAGGCAGTGCTCGACGTGCCGATCCACGTCAGTTCGACGACGGCCGAGGCCCTGGAGATCGCCCGCGGTCTGGTGGGTCAAACTGGCGCGATCCTCGCCATTGGTTCCTTGTACTTGGCCGGCGACATCCGGTCCCGCGTCCTCTGAATTACCACGGATCGTGGTTGACTGAACTCTCCATTGGGCATCTGGGCGTTCGGTCCGTATTATCTGGTTGAACCTCAAACAATTCAGGATGTAACTCATGGCCCAAGAACACACTTTCATCATGGTTAAACCCGATGGCGTCGCCCGTCGGCTGGTCGGCGAGGTGGTCGGGCGCCTGGAGCGCAAAGGACTGAAACTCGAAAAGATGCGAATGTTGACCATCTCCGAGGCCATGGCCAGCCAGCACTATGCCGAGCATGTGGAACGACCCTTCTTTGGCGAACTCATTTCGTTCATCACGAGTGGACCGGTCGTGGCGATGGAGTGGAGCGGCGAAAGCGCCATCTCCGTCTGTCGCACGCTTATGGGTACCACCAACCCGGCTGAAGCGGCTCCCGGTTCGATTCGGGGCGATCTCGCCACGTTGGTAACCGAAAACATCGTCCATGGATCCGACGGCCCAGATTCCGCATCGCGGGAGCTGGCCTTGTTCTTTACTGCTTAGAAGCGATGCTACGGCTAAGCTCAGTTCAACCGGATTAAGGGGCCTTTGTGGCTGACTCCTTCTTCGCCTTTGCGGGCCAAGACATGGCAATTGATCTCGGTACTGCCAACACGCTCGTGTATGTGCGCGGGCAAGGCATCGTTCTCAACGAACCGTCGGTGGTAGCGATCAACACGCAGACTCAGCGCGCCCTGGCGGTCGGTATGGAAGCCAAGCGGATGATCGGTCGAACCCCTTCGCACATCCGAGCCGTGCGACCACTTCGAGACGGCGTTATCGCCGATTTTGATATCACTGAGAAGATGCTCCGTTACTTCATCCAGAAGGTTCACCGTCGCAAATGGGCCAGGCCCCGAATTGTTATCTGCGTCCCATCAGGGATCACGCCGGTTGAGCGCAGAGCTGTTGAAGAGGCTGCCTATCACGCCGGCGCTCGCCGGGCTTATACGATCGAGGAACCGATGGCCGCCGCTATCGGGTCAGGACTCCCCATCCATGAACCAGCCGGTTCGATGGTTGTCGACATTGGCGGTGGGACCACCGAAGTTGCCGTGATCTCGCTGGGTGGCATCGTGGTCTCTCGTTCGATCCGGGTCGGCGGTGACGAACTCGACGAAGCCGTGATCGACTGGGTAAAAAAGGAATACAACCTGCTGCTCGGTGAGCGCACCGCTGAACAGCTGAAGATGGCTATCGGGTCGGCGTATCCGTACTCCGAAGAACCGTCTGCCGAAGTGCGTGGTCGCGACCTCGTAACAGGACTTCCAAAAACGGTTGTTCTTTCCAGCCCGGAAATACGAGAAGCGATTGAAGAACCTGTTGCTGCGTTTGTTGATGCGGTGAAGTACACCCTCGACAAAACTCCTCCAGAACTTGCCTCTGACATCATGGAACGGGGCATTGTGCTCACCGGGGGTGGGGCTTTGCTTCGTGGCCTTGATGAACGGCTTGCCTACGAGACCGGTATGGCCATCGTCACGGCTGACCGGCCACTGCAGTCAGTCGTGTTGGGATCAGGGAAGTGTTTGGAAGAGTTTGACGTACTTCAGGGAGTATTGGCGAGTTCCAGCCGGGCCTGATGGTGTCTACCGCGAATGGATAGGCGTCGCCACAGCAACCCCACGATGCTGCTCACCACCCTGCTGGTCGTATCGTTCCTACTCATGACCTTCGATGTCCGCGGGCAGGGTTCCGGGGTAACCGCCACCTTGCGCACCGGTGCCCAGAGCCTCACGGCTCCACTTCAGGACGCCTCACGCGCGGTTGTCGATCCGGTGGTTGACTTTTTTGACGGGCTTGCCAATCTCGGGTCGCTCCGCCGAGAAAACGCCCGGTTGCGAGACGAACTCAACCAGGCTCGCCTGGTAGCCGCCGATGCCGATTCGCTGTCCGAACGGGTCGAACTCCTTGAGCGCCTCATGAACCTTCCAGCCGGGGACTATCCCCAAACGATCGCCGAGGTCCGGGGCGGGACGGGACCGCTCGATCTTGGCTTGACCATCAACCAGGGACTTGAGCAGGGCGTCGTGGTCGGGAACCCGGTGGTCGACGAGAATCAGATCCTGATCGGGGTGGTGACTGAATCGCTGCCGAACTCGGCGATCGTGCGGCTTATAACCGATCCGCTGTCGGGCATAGCCGTCCTCACATCGGCCGATGAGGAAGGCGTCGTCAGTGGTCTCGGCACGGCCAACAAACTCAACCTCACGATCTTTGAGACGTCGATCGATATTGCAGCTGGTGAGATTCTGCGCACGAGTGGCACGCAGGAAGGCATACCTGCCGGTTTGGCAGTGGCGCAACTCGATGCTGACGCCCGCACAAATGGTGGCGGCATTGAAACAGACGGAGTAGTACCACTCGCCGACGGCCGAACGCTCAACGTTGTCATTGTGATTCAATTCGGTGGCGCTCCGATCGTGACCGGTACCGAGACGTCAACCACGACCACGACCGTAGGCGACG
>CBDTUI010000093.1:0-10769 GCA_965363765.1 uncultured Acidimicrobiia bacterium | reverse complement strand
GAGAGCTCTTCTTTGTAGACCGATTCGGCCTCGTCAGCACTCATCACACGTGGCTCTTCGGTTTCGGTCTTGGCGAAATCTTTCCGCTTGCCACCGCCGGCTTCGATGAGACGCTTACCGCCACCAGCCTCAATGAGACGTGGCTTCTTCTCGCCACCAGCAGCTTGTTCGGCACGCGCCTTGGCAGGAACAACCCGTCCCCTGGCCCCGGAAGCCAATTGCGCTTCAGCAGCAATCTTCTCGCGCGTAGCTTTCAGAGTCGTTACGAGATCGCCCTTATAGACCCACACCTTGACACCAATGGCACCAACGGTGGTCCGAGCAGTGGCCGTTCCGTAATCGATATCGGCACGGAGGGTGTGGAGCGGAACTCGACCCTCTCGGTACCATTCGCGGCGGCCCATCTCTGCGCCACCGAGGCGACCCTTACATTCAACCCGGACGCCCTGAGCGCCCGACTTCATCGCTGTCTGCACGGCACGCTTCATGGCCCTACGGAAGGCGACCCGGTTGGCGATCTGGTCGGCGATTCCGCGTGCCAGCAAGGTGGCGTCGGTCTCGGCGTCTTTGACCTCATTGATGTTCAACTTGACCTGGCGGCCGGTCAGCTTTTCCAGGCCGCCTCTTAGGCGCTCGGCTTCGGCGCCTTTGCGACCGATGACGACACCAGGGCGAGCTGTGAACAGCTCAATCTCGACGCGGCCACGGCTGCGTTCGAGCTCGATGCGTGACACGGCACCACGTTCGAGTTCCCCGAACAGATAGTCCCGGATCTTCCAGTCTTCATTAACTAGTTCGGTGTACTCCTTCTCGGCGTACCAACGTGATTTCCAGTCGTTGACAATGCCAAGTCGGAATGCATACGGGTGTGTTTTCTGACCCACGGTCAGTCCTCCTCGTTGGCTGCTAAGACAATGGTGATGTGGCTGGTTCGCTTATGGATCGGGGTGGCCCGACCACGAGCCCGCGGGCGGAACCGTTTGAGGGTTGGCCCCTCGTCGGCGAACGCTTCGGCCACGAAGAGTTCTTCAGGATCAAATCCGAAGTTGTTCGATGCGTTAGCGATAGCTGATTTCAAAACCTTCGAAATGGGCTCGGCTGCTCGCCGAGTGGTGAAGTTCAGCACTTGCTGCGCCTCGACCACTGGCAATCCCCGGACGTGGTCCAGAACGAATCGGACCTTGTTCGGTGCCTGGCGGATGTACTTGGCTTGCGCACGTACCTTCATCGCTTCTTCACTCATCGCTTCTTGGCTCCCCGGTCACCGGCGTGACCCCGGAAGGTGCGGGTAGGTGCAAACTCACCGAGCTTGTGTCCGACCATCGACTCGGTGATATACACCGGCACGTGCTTACGGCCGTCATGGACGGCAATGGTGTGTCCGACCATCTCAGGGAAGATCGTCGAACGACGACTCCATGTGCGGATAACCTTCTTGTCGCCCGAGTCGTTCAACGCATCGACCTTTTTCATCAGGTGATCGTCGACAAATGGGCCCTTTTTGAGACTACGAGCCATTAGCGGCGTCCCTTCTTGGTGCGTCGGCAGGATGTCATGTCTTCCGCGCAGAACCGAAGGTTCTGCAATGCGCCGACTGGGTGGTTAGAGGCAGCCATTAGCGGCGGCCCTTCTTGGTGCGTCGGCGCACAATCTCAGAGTTGCTTGCCTTCTTCTTCTTGCGGGTGCGGGCTTCCGGCTTACCCCACGGGCTAACCGGGTGACGGCCACCAGAAGTCTTTCCTTCTCCACCACCGAGTGGGTGGTCGACCGGGTTCATGGCGACACCGCGGCTCTGGGGGCGTACGCCCTTCCAGCGGTTCCGGCCGGCCTTTCCGAGCTTCACGAGTTCGGCCTCGGGGTTCCCGACTTCACCGACCGTCGCACGACAATCGAGCGAAACCGTGCGCATCTCACCGGAAGGCAGACGCAGCAAGGCTTTGTCGCTTTCCTTCGACATGAGCTGAGCGGAGTTGCCGGCGGCGCGGGCCATCTTGGCTCCGCCACCGGGTCGCATTTCAATCGCATGGATGACGGTACCGCCCGGGATGTTGCGCAACGGGAGGGCATTGCCGGGGCGAATGTCTGCCTTTGAACCGGATTCGATCATGTCGCCGACCTTCACTCCGAGCGGGGCGAGGATGTAGCGCTTTTCACCATCAAGGTAGTGCAGGAGCGCCAACCGGGCGTTTCGGTTCGGGTCGTACTCAATCGCCGCGACCTTGGCAGGAATGCCATCCTTGGTGCGTCGGAAGTCAACGATGCGATAGCGCTGCTTATGACCGCCACCGCGATGGCGGGACGTAATACGTCCTTTGCTGTTACGACCAGCGGTGGCCATCTTCTTGTCAAGCAGCGCCTTCTCGGGCTTCTTGCCTTTGGTCAGCTCGGAGAAATCCGAAACGGTCTGGAATCGGCGACCAGGTGAGGTCGGCTTGTGTTTTTTCACAGCCATTTCGTCACACTCCGAAAATGTCGATAGAGTCGCCGGCCGCCAACGTCACGTAGGCCCGCTTGGTGCTTTTGCGCTTCGCAACCACGTTGCCGGTGCGCTTGACCTTGCCCTTGCGATTGGCCGTGTTCACATTGAGTACGGTCACATCGAAGATCCCGGCGACGGCGAGACGAATCTCGGTCTTGTTGGCACGGGGGTCCACCATGAAGGTGTAGGTGTTGGATGTTTCGATCAGGTCGTAGGTCTTTTCGGACACGACCGGAGCGAAGATGATATCTTCGGCGAATTTCATTCTTCCTCCCCCGCAGCTTCAAGGACGAAGTCGTCTTCGGCTTTGGCATGGGCATGGACACCAGCTGCCCCACCGAGCGTGTCGGTCGTAAAGACGATACGCGACGCCCACAGGACGTCATAGGTGGTGAGCCCACCAGGATTGGAGATCATGATGTTCGGCAAGTTGCGGAATGACTTGTGCGCAACCGCGTCGCCGCGGCCGAGTACGACCAACGTCTTGCCGTCACAGCCCATCGCATGAAGCAACGACTTGGCAGATTTTGTCTTCGGCTC
This sequence comes from uncultured Acidimicrobiia bacterium, assembly GCA_965363765.1. Taxonomy (GTDB): domain Bacteria; phylum Actinomycetota; class Acidimicrobiia; order Spongiisociales; family JAENVV01; genus JAENVV01. The sequence continues at coordinate 7,750 of CBDTUI010000093.1, read as the reverse complement.
AGACCAATCGATGGTCTGGACAACCCGCACTGCCGACTCCGACGCCCGGGCCGATAGGGCCGACCGCAGGGCCAACGACTTCATCTTCCTGGGGGTGCGCTGTGCATAGGAACGAGGTTTCGGACCCCAAGCGACACCGCCGCCTTTCCACTGTGGCGACCGAATGGAACCGTGACGAGCGCGCCCGAGGCCCTTCTGCCTCCAAGGCTTACGACCACCACCGGCAACTTCGGCCCGTGTTTTAGTCGAATGAGTTCCGGCTCGTGCGCCAGCCAGCTGAGCGGTGACAACCTGATGCATAACGTCATGGTTCGGTTCGATGCCGAAAACCATTTCATCAAGAGCCATCGTGCCTTGCTCTTTGCCATCCGGCGCGTACAAAGGTGCTGCGAGTTCAGCCATTACGCCTTCACCGCCTCTCGGACAAGTATGACCGATCCTTTGGGACCGGGGACTGCGCCGCCGAGCAGCAGCAAGCCGCGCTCGACGTCTATGTCAACAACGTTCAGATTCATAACCGTGACCTTGTCGCTTCCCATCCGGCCCGCCATCTTCGTACCCTTGAATACTCGGGCAGGGGTGGCGCAGGCGCCGATGGAGCCAGGAGCACGGTGAACTTTGTGAGCACCATGGCTGGCAGGCATACCTTTGAAGTTATGCCGCTTCATGACACCCTGGAAGCCCTTACCCTTGGAAACACCACTCACATCGGCTTTGGCGCCCTTCTCAAGCACATCTGCGATTGTGATCTTCTGACCCAACTCAAATTCTGACGAGTCCGGCACTCTGAGTTCGACGAGGTACTTGTTCGGAGCAACTCCAGCGGCCTCGAAATGGCCCTGCATGGGCTGATTGACCTTGCGGGACGGTAGCTCTTTGTAGGCGATCTGAATAGCCGAGTAGCCATCCTTTTCGACTGTCTTGAGCTGAGTCACCGTGCACGGGCCGGCCTTAATCACCGTTACCGGGATGGCTTGCGCCTGGTCATCGAAGACCTGGGTCATCCCCAGTTTTTCTCCAAGAATCGCTTTCATAACTTGATCTCGACTTCCACACCGGCCGGCAGGTCGAGACGCATCAAAGAGTCAACCGTCTTGGGAGTTGGCTCGAGGATATCGATCAGACGCTTGTGAATGCGCAGTTCGAAATGCTCACGGGATGCTTTGTCGACGTGCGGTCCGCGGATCACGCAATAGCGGTGAATGCGGGTCGGTAACGGAATTGGGCCTTTAATCTTCGCCTGAGTGCGAATGACCGTTTCCGCGATCTTGCGGGCTGACTCGTCAACCACGTGATGATCGTAGGCTTTGAGCCGGATCCGAATCTTCTGATCGTTGTCTGCCACGCTGGCCTTCCTGATGTATCGTCGAGGCACATCCGCGCAGGCAGCAAACAGCGCCCTTTTGGGACGCCATGCTGACCACCTGGCGAGAGGTACCCCGTATTTCCGCGAACGGTTTCCGGGTACGTCGCGGGTCTGGCCGCAACATCGGGCACGCGCAAACGTGCCCGGCAACTTCTTAGTTGGGGGTGTCGACTGGTAGCCGACGCTGGGAGTGTAGAGACCCTATCGCCGAAGTGTCAAAACCGCTGCCGTTACGGCGTAACCAAACTCAGCTCGTACACCAATCCGCACTCACCCACCACCGAGTCATTGGCTGTAATCATCGCCATTGTCGCTCCGGCAGGGACCACGACACCTGACAGGGACCGTGTAAACGGCTGTTCGTTGTCGTGGGGATGAGTCAAGACACGCCGGCCGATTTCAGTGCCGTCCACGCGGATAATCCAGGCGTCGGCGTATTTGTCCCAACCCTGGTCGTCGGACACAACCGTTACGGTGAATGTATGCGTTCCGTCAAAGGACGTTTCAACATCGGCGTCGACGACATCGGCACAACCTTCGTCGACTCCCAAATCAGGCGCGCCGACCGACGAAACGGGCGTGCAGGCAGACGCCAAACTGGCAAGTACCAGCCAGGCAACCAGACTTTCCCGTATGGTTCGAGGCATCGACAAAGCCTACTCCGCCGCCCGTCCTACCTATCGAAAGGTGATCGGGAGGCTATTCGCCTCGGACCTTGGCGACGATCTCTTGAGCGATGCTGTCAGGAACGTCCTGATACGAATGGAACTGCATCGAGTAGTTAGCCCGACCCTGCGTCTTGGAACGCAAGTCCGACACGTATCCGAACATTTCAGCGAGCGGCACCATGGCTCGCACGACTCGTGCGGCACCGCGGTGACCCATCTCCTCGATCTTCCCACGGCGGGACGAGAGGTCGCCGATAACGTCGCCCATGTAGTCCTCCGGGGTGGTCACCTCGACTTCCATGATCGGTTCGAGAAGCTTCACGCCGGCCCGACGAGCTGCCTCTTGGAAACCCATAGATCCGGCTAGACGGAACGCCATTTCCGAGGAGTCAACGTCATGGTATGAGCCATCGGTGAGAATCGCTCGGATGTCAACCATCGGGTATCCAGCCAACACGCCCTGCTCCATCGCTCCACGGATACCGAAGTCGACCGAAGGGATGTATTCCTTAGGAACGTTGCCACCCTTGATCGAGTCAACGAATTCGTAACCCTCGCCGGGTTGTGCTGGCTCGAGGCTGATGATGATATCGGCAAACTGACCTTTACCGCCGGTCTGCTTCTTGTGGGTATAGCGAACCTTTTCGACCGGCTTCTTGATGGTTTCACGGTAGGCGACCTGGGGACGGCCAACATTGGCCTCGACCCGGAACTCGCGCACCAATCGGTCAACGAGGATGTCAAGGTGAAGCTCACCCATCCCGGCAATGATCGTCTGGCCGGTTTCCTCGTCGGTGTGGACGCGGAACGTTGGGTCTTCCTCAGCGAGTCGCTGAAGGGCATCGCCGAGTTTGTCGGAGTCAACCTTCGTCTTGGGCTCGATGGCCACCGAAATAACCGGCTCCGGGAAGGTCATTGATTCGAGCTGAACGGCTGCGCTCGGGTCGGCAAGCGTGTCCCCGGTCGTGGTCTGCTTGAGTCCCACGGCGGCGACGATGTCACCCGTAAAAATGTCGCTGATCTCTTCTCGGGTGTTGGCATGCATCCGGAGTAGACGCCCGAGCCGCTCCTTTTTTCCGGTCGAGGTATTCACAATTGAGTCACCCTGAGACATGTGTCCCGAGTAGACCCGGAAATAGGTGAGCTTGCCGACGTGTGGGTCAGACTGGATCTTGAATGCGAGGGCCGAAAACGGTTCGTCGTCGGATGCCTTACGTTCGACCGCCGTTTCTTCGTCGCCTGGCTTGAAACCAACAACCGGTGGGAGGTCGGATGGCGCGGGCAAATAGCGCACAATGGCGTTCAACAGCAGTTGGACGCCCTTGTTTTTGAACGCCGAACCGGTAAACACGGCGGTGAAAACCTGACCAATGACGGCGTTGCGGATGGCGGCGTGTAGCTCGGCGGTTGTCAAGGACTCGGGGTTTTCGAGGTACTTGTCGAGTAGCGCTTCGTCGGTCTCTGCCACCGCCTCAAGCAGGAGGTGGCGGTATTCGGCAGCCTGTTCTGCCATGTCATCGGGGATCGGGCCAGTGGTGTATTCCTTGCCATCATCATCGAGCCAGAAGTGGGCTTCCATCGTGACGAGGTCGACGATGCCGTGGAATCCGCCTTCTTTGCCGATCGGAAGCTGCATAACAACCGGCTGCGTGCCAAGCCGTTCGCGAATCGACTCGACGCCGGCGAAGAAATCGGCTCCGGTGCGGTCGAGCTTGTTGATGAAGCACATACGGGGGACGTTGTACTTGTCGGCCTGACGCCATACGGTCTCCGATTGTGGCTCAACCCCGGCCACGCCATCGAAAACGGCAACAGCCCCGTCGAGCACACGCAATGAGCGCTCCACCTCGACCGTGAAGTCAACGTGGCCAGGCGTGTCAATGATATTGATGGTGTGCCCATCCCATTTACAGGTCGTCGCAGCTGACGTGATGGTGATGCCGCGCTCTTGTTCCTGTTCCATCCAGTCCATCGTGGCGCCGCCATCGTGGACTTCGCCGATCTTGTAGGTACGACCGGTGTAATAGAGAATGCGCTCTGTGAGCGTCGTCTTACCGGCATCGATGTGTGCCATGATGCCGATGTTGCGGATCTTGTTCAGTGGTTCGCTGCGCGTTGCCACGATATGTCCTTCGTTGTCAGTGACCGCCGACAAGGCCGGAGATCGTGGATTTCTATCGCCTGAGGCGGGGACCACCGGCAGTTGCCGACAGCCCCATCAATGGCAGAGGTCTACCACCGATAATGGGCAAAAGCCTTGTTGGATTCGGCCATCTTGTGGATGTCCTCACGACGCTTCATCGCCGAACCGGTCCGGTTGCTGGCGTCCATGATTTCGTTAGCGAGACGCTCGGACATGTCCTTCTCTTTGCGTCGTCGCGAAAAGTCGACCAGCCAACGAACCGCCAAAGTATTGGCGCGCCGGCCAGGCACCTCGACCGGGACCTGGTAGGTAGACCCACCAACCCGACGGGACCGAACCTCGAGGTGTGGTTTGAGGTTGTCGATCGCTCGTTTCAGCACGACACTCGGATCTTGGCCTGATCGACGTTCGACGGTTTCGAGGGCGGTGTACACAATGGCACGGGCCGTTTCCTTCTTACCGGCGAGCAAAACCTTGTTGGTCAACTGACTGACGAGCAGCGAACCGTAAACGGGATCTGGCTCGATAGTACGTTTCTGGGCGGGGCCACGACGTGCCATGCGCTAACCCTTCTTCGTTCCGTAGCGGGAACGGGCTTGTTTACGACCCTGAACCGAGCCAGTGTCGAGCGCTCCGCGGATGACCTTGTAGCGGACACCCGGAAGGTCCTTCACACGACCGCCACGCACGAGCACAATGCTGTGCTCCTGGAGGTTGTGGCCTTCACCGGGGATGTAGGCGGTGACTTCAACTCCGGAGGTCAAGCGAACACGGCAAACCTTACGGATGGCCGAGTTCGGCTTCTTAGGGGTTACGGCATACACACGGGTGCATACGCCACGACGCTGCGGTGCCCCTTTGAGGCCCGGCGTCTTTTCTTTCTTCGACTTTGCCTGTCGGCCCTGTCGAACCAACTGGTTAATCGTCGGCATTCTGCTCCCTTTATAAGAGTTACGGCATTCTGGTCGAACCGAAATTCGGACCGTTTCATGACCCACCACACCCACCAAGTGCTCCAAGGAGGGAAACGAGGGCAGGTCCAAAAACCTGACTCGCCAGTATATGGCTGTCTGGGGCTGGCGCCAAAACGGCGCCCTACATTCAGGCGATCTGTACCGCCTGGCCGAAGCTGAAGTTTACGCCCAAGCCGGGCCAATTGGCAATCCAGGCAACCCCACTCCAGACGCCCAAGCCCTTCGGCATCAACGCAAGGTCAATTGGCCCCTAACCCGACCGGTCCAGATCCAACATGATACGAACAGAAAGGAACACCATGCCGGGTACGTTGACGAAGATCTGGTCGGCAATCGCCCGCCAGGGCCGAACCATCCACCATGTAGAAGCCAGTCATGTGGACTGCCCATATCTCGGGCGGGTCGCAGTGGATCAGTGTCTTGCTTGCAGTCGACTCCGCGACGTCAAGCTGGACGGAGAGTCGCAGTGGGTGGCGTGTGCAAGCGGAGCTGTAGCCGAACCCCAGTTTGTGTACCGTCCGCTCGATTAAGCGACAGTCGTCAGCCAGCTGGGCGCTACTCGTGGTGTGTCGTAAAAGTAGCGGGGTGGTAATTCTGCGACACACCGCTAACGTCCCGGCGTGTTTATACCCCTCTCCCAGCCACGCATGCCAATACGATTGGTCAGACTCCTCATTGGCCTGGCCTTCTACGGCATAGGTATTGGCTTCATGAACCAGTCCGGCCTCGGTGTCCCGCCCTGGGACGTGCTTCATCAGGGACTGGCCAAGCACCTGGGGGGTTCGATCGGTATGTGGTCGATCGTGGTCGGACTCATCGTCCTTATCCCCTGGATCCCTCTCCGCCAGCCGTTCGGGATCGGAACAATTCTCAACGCCATCCTCGTCGGCACCTTCATCGACCTGACGATCGCCCAGGTTCCGGCGGCGCGAACCCGACCTATGGCCTGGCTATTCCTGCTGGGCGGTGTTTTGGCAATCGGAATCGTGTCTGGTCTCTACATCGGAGCCAATCTCGGACCGGGGCCGCGCGACGGCCTGATGACCGGTATAGCCAAACGGGGACCGTCAATCCGACTCGTGCGATCGGTGCTTGAGGTGACCGTGCTGATCACCGGCATCATCCTCGGCGGAACCTTCGGAGTCGGGACGGTCATATTTGCCCTATCGATCGGTCCGCTGATTCATTACTTCCTGCCACGCCTTACGTTCCACTGATCCCGTCGGGCCGGGACGACCGACGATGCGCACAAGGCGCCGAGCCATCCCCTCGGCTGCCTATCCTCGGCGGGTCTTATGTCCCGATCATCGTGCAGTTTTTGTGGGAAGTCCGAAGCGGAAGTCCGCCACATCGTGGCTGGTCCCGGCCGGACGGGGGTATGCAACGAATGCGTGAAGCTGTTCGAGCACATCACGAGGGACGAGTTCGACGGGCATGTGCTGGTGACCGGTATCGGTGAACTCATCACGAACGACCCGCTGGTGCCCGGCTTACTCGGAGTGATTGAACATGCCGCTCTGGCGGTCGTTGGTGGCATCGTGGCCTGGGCCGGACCCGAGGACACGATCCCGGAGCGTTGGCGCGAACTGCCGCACCTCGATGCGGAGGGACGAGCAGTCGTTCCCGGGTTTGTTGACGCCCACACGCACAGCCTTTTCGGTGGCGACACCTCAGACGAGTACGCAAACCAGTTGGCGGTGTTTGCTGATCCCCCGCTGACCAACATCGACGCCATCGTGCGATCGACCAGCGCCACGAGCGATGACCACCTGGTTCGCGAAACAACCGAGCGGCTTGATCGCTTGTTGCGTTTGGGCACCACCACTGTCGAAGTGAAGTCGGGATACGGGGTAACAACCCGTGACGAACGGCGTCTGTTGCGTCTGCTCGACCGGGTGTCCGATGACCACGCCATGGACGTCGTACCGACGTTGTTCTTTCGAGCTGTGCCAGAAGGGGCTGCTCGCGACGACCATCTCCAAATGATCGTCCAGGAGCTGCTCGCCGTGTGCGCCCCATTGGCGACCTACTGCGACGTCTACTGCGATGAGTCTGGTTTCACGGCGTCCGAGACAGCCACCATCTTTGCGGCTGCCGCCGAGCATGGACTCCCTGCCCGAATCCATGCCCAGCGATTTGGGCCCGACGAGAGCCTGGGCGTCGCTAACGCAGTGCGGGCGGTCAGCGCAGATCATCTTGACCATGTCACCCGGGCCGACGCCGGGCGCCTGGCAGAGTCCGGTACCGTCGCAGTCTTGTTGCCCGCTTCATCATTTGGCCTGCGGTCGGGACATGCCCCGGCTCGCATGCTCTGGGAGTCCAAAGTGACGGTGGCTATCGCCACCGACTGTGGCCCCGAAAGCGTCTCGGTGGAATCGATGCAGCTCGTCATCGCCATCGCGGCCATCGAATTGGGACTCACCGCTGGCCAGGCCTTGTGGGCGGCCACCCGGGGCGGAGCAATGGCGCTGGAGGAACCCGAAAAGGGATGGCTGGGCCGTGGGGCAGTCGCCGACTTCGTAGTTCTGGACGCTCCCCGAGCCAGCCATCTCATTCAACGTCCCGGCAGCAATCTTGCCTGGCGGGTCTTCAAAGACGG
>CBDTUI010000092.1:0-10859 GCA_965363765.1 uncultured Acidimicrobiia bacterium | reverse complement strand
GCCGAATCGAGTGTGCATCTAGCGCATCTATAGGTCCGTTGATGCACACTCGTTCCGGCCCAGGGTTCCCCCTGCCCCACACCCCAGGCTGCGACGGCGTTTAGGTGTGTTCAGTTACTGCGTAGATCTCGTCGGCGACGAGGCCGTGACCGTCGCGATGAACCGCGACCGCGTCAGCGGCACTGTCGGCCTCAACTAGACAGAAAACCTTGCCTTCAGCCTCGTCGACCCAGTACCGCAAGTACTTCACTCCGTACTTGCCCTGTGTCTCCAGATCCTTCTGGTGTGCAGCGGCGGCGTCGCTCGCTGACACTCCCGCCAGCGTGTGCATGTCCATGAACAGTGACAATTTGGTACCTCCCGGTCCAATTATGAGTCCGATTCTCAATAACAGCCCCCGCGCAAGTCCCCTGTTGCCGGTGGTCGTCTTGCGACGTTCTCCTCCCTCGTGTCTCATGACCAACGTAACTTTGAGTCGGTCGGCGGGATAGTTCTAAAAACGAACTGGAAGCGATTTCCAGGGCAGGGACCAGGGATGTCGGCCATACTCGGCTCATGGACACCTACGGTCAGTACTGCCCGGTCGCCAAAGCCGCCGAAGTGCTCGGTGACAGATGGACGCTCCTGATCTTGCGGGACATGCACACGGGAGCCGTCAAGTTCAACGATCTACATCGCGGCCTTCCTGGGATCTCACGGTCGGTTCTTACCCAGCGGCTTCGCAAGCTCGAACGTGATGGACTCATCGAGAGAGTCGTCGACAAACGCGGGCGAACCGTCCGTTATGATCTGGCCGCCGCGGGGCTCGATCTGTCCATGGTGCTGACGTCGCTGACGAACTGGGTGAACCGGTGGGTGATGGAAGATCCCACCCCGCTTGAGATGGATCCCCGGCTACTGATGCTCTGGTTTACAAGAGTCGCTGACCTTTCAGAGTTGGGAGACCGACGCTTCGTGGCTGAGTTCGACCTGGCCGGTCCACAGGCCTGTCGGTCCTGGATCGTTTGGGAAGACCGGGAGATTTCGCTCTGCTTCGACGACCCGATGATCGACATCGACCTCCGGATCACTGCCGACACCGGACTGCTCTATCAGATCTTCATGAAACGCATCCCCCTTCGGACGGCCATCGAAGACGAGTCGGTTGGCGTCACCGGCGATCCGGCCATGGTCAAAGGGTTTTTGCAGATCGTCGAAACCACGAAGCTGCCGTATCTCGTTGAGGCCTGAGGCTCCACAGCCGCGTCGCCAAACAACCCACATCCAACGACTGTGCATCAATAGCTCCTATAGGTCTTTAGATGCACAGTCGACCCGGCCACCGTCGCCTAACTGCAACGACTGTGCATCAATAGCTCCTATAGGTCTTTAGATGCACAGTCGACCCGGCCACCGTCGCCTAACTGCAACGACTGTGCATCAATAGCTCCTATAGGTCTTTAGATGCACAGTCGATCAAAGGGGCGGGGGCAAAAAGGAACCGGCGTCGTCCAAAGGGGGAAGGACGACGCCGGTTCGGAACGACTAACCAGGATTTGAATTGCGTTGTGAGCCAGTCGGCCAGGGATTGGTACAGACTGACTTCATCGCCTCCCAGCCGTAAGTCGCTACTAGTGCATGATAGCCCGCTTAGAGTGGCCGAGCGGTTGTGAGACAGTTTGTTCGGTGCGATCGCTGACCATGCCCAACGACTAGCGTTCTGCGTTCATGGCAACGCGCATTATCTCGTCGGTCGAGGGAACCAATCGCGGACCGTTTTCAGCCGCGGACTGGGGTTTGTTCATATCGATAGCCCTCATCTGGGGATCGTCATTCCTGTTCATCTCTATCGCCCTCGATGATTTCGCTCCTGGCTTGATTACGTGGCTCCGGGTTGGCTCGGGTGCGGCCACACTGGCGTTTGTTCCGAGGGCTCGAAAGCCGGTTCTCCGTGAGGACCGACCAAAGCTGATCGCTCTGTCGCTTCTGTGGGTGGCGATCCCTTTCACGTTGTTCCCGCTTGCCCAGCAGTACATCAACTCGGCCGTAACCGGGATGCTCAACGGCGCCACCCCGATCTTTGCGGCCCTTTTCGCCAGCTTGCTCCTCAAACGACTGCCCCGTATCGCCCAGGCAGGCGGCCTCCTGCTGGGGCTGATTGGACTGGCGCTCATTTCTGTGTCGACAGGAGGCCAGGGCGACACGGCCTGGTACGGGGTGGTCATGGTGCTCGTCGCCACGCTCTGTTACGGGATATCCATCAACATCGCCGCCGGCCTCCAGCAGAAATACGGGTCGCTTCGTATCATGTCGCGCATGCTGATCATGGCCACCATCTGGGTGTCGCCGTTCGGGATCATCTCCCTGGCGGATTCCACGTTTTCCTTCGCGGCTCTTGGATCGGTTCTATTCATCGGCGTCGCTGGAACCGGTCTGGCGTTCCTCATCATGGGGACACTCAGCGGCAGCGTCGGGCCGACCAGGGCGTCGTTCATCACCTATCTCATCCCGGTCGTGTCGGTCACTCTCGGGGTGGTGTTTCTGTCGGACCAGGTCACCGCTGCGGCTCTCGTTGGAATTGGGCTCGTGATTGTCGGAGCGATCCTGGCCTCGCGTCGGGAAGCATGACTGGATCTGGCTCAGGTAGGCACACTACGGGCATCTCGCCAGCGCATGGCTACTCCCCGCCAGAGGGCTGAATTGTCTGAATTGTTCCACCGCCCGGTGGGTGCGGCCCTGGGATTAGCCGGGGGTGTTGACTAACCCGTTGAGGCCGATGGCGGTGATCTTGATCCAGCTTGCAGTGACGTTGGTGTTTCCGAAGTCGTTGCACTTCAATTGAGTGGTGCCGCCATCGGCAGGAAACGTTCTGACGACGGTAAGCGATATCGGTACGTCATTGAAGGCGGGCACCGTCGCCAGGACGCGATCGAAAGCCGGTGCTGCGACGATTTCACAGACGACCCCTTGATTGCCGGCGGCGTTGTTCGTCAGGTAGGTCTTGGCGATGATGAGGTAGCTACCAGCGGGCAAACCGGTCAACTCCAGGACAGTTTCAACGCTGGCGGAGCCGGTTATGTCCACAGGTGCGTCGTGGTAGATAGAGAAACCGTCGCTGGTCAGATCATCTGCCGTTTGGCCTTCGAGCGTTCCGGCATCAACAACTTGGCCAGTGGAGAGTCGTTGCATGAAAGCCGCCATCTGCCCGCGCGTCACGTTGCTCGAGGGGCAGAACTTGTCGTTGGCCGGCGGGTTGCACCCCTTCGTCACGCCATTGTCAGCCAGCCAGGCAATGTCGGAGTGGAAGGTGTTGGTATCTGGGACGTCGGTAAATTGATCGACAGCCATCGCGGTTACCGGTGCAACAAACGCTGCTAACACCGCCACTACTGCTGCCGCCTTTACCCAACTGCGTCGGATTCTAAAAGCTACGAACTCGTCCATGATCTTTCTCCCTTCTCCATGGTGTTCGCTTGAGGACAACATACGACTTCTAGGGCCGATTGCGCGAAGTTTCTGGGCACATCGCTAGGCGGGAATAGGTCGCACTATGGGGTGTGGCTAGGTTGTCCGTATGGCCCATGTTGATTCGGTTCGGGTGCGCTGGTCTGAGGTAGACCCGTACAACCACCTGAACCACGCCGTCTACCTGACGTTCTTTGAGCAGGCCCGGATTGACGCGCTGGCAGAAATCGGATTCTCGATGTCCGAACTTCAATCGCTCGGATGCCAGATCCTCGTGACCGAAGTGAACGTGAAGTTCATCAAGTCGGCTCTGGGCGGCGACGATGTGCGGATTGAGACCGAAATGATCGCCACACGCCGGGTAAGCACCAGTTGGCGCCAACGGATGTTCCGAGGTGACGAATTGCTGGCCAGCATCGAGCTGACAGCGGCCATCACCGACCTGGAAGGGAAACCACGGCGCTTGCCGGATGGGTTCGCCGAAGCCCTGGCATCAATTGCCGGGGACGGCGCCTAGGCCTTCGCCCCGGAGAGATCGACGATTCCGTCCGGGTCGATGGCGATCACAATTGCGGTTCCGGCGGCGGTTGGTTCGGCAGTGGTGAACGAGAGTCGATCTTCGTCAGCGGTCTCAATGGCAAGTCGGTAGTGACCCTCAGCAAAGGTGACGGATTCGACTACTGCGGCGATACCGCTCTCCGCCAAGGAGATGGCCTCTGGGCGAACGAGAACTCGTCCCCGGACCGGGTCAGTAATGAAGTTGGTCATCCCGAGAAAGCGAGCGGTCCACTCGTCTGGCGGGTTACGCCAAAGGACGTCAGGGGCAGCGCAGGCGATAATCCGACCCGTCCGCATCACCGCCACCCGATCTGCCAGGCCGAAAGCTTCGCCCTGATCGTGGGTCACAACGATGGTGGTTAGTTGTCGCTCGCGGAGCATGTCGGCGAGTTCGTCGATAAGTCGGGTGCGAAGCTCGCGATCGAGCGATCCGACCGGTTCGTCGAGCAGGAGCAGTCGAGGATCAGGGGCGAGCGCTCTTGCTAGAGCGACCCGCTGTTGCTCCCCGCCCGACAGCGAGGTCACGGCGCGTTTTTCCATGCCGGCCAGCCCGACCCAATCGAGGGCAGCTCCGACTTTGTCGACGATCTGCCCGGCAGGGAGATCCTGCATTTCGAGACCGAATCCGACGTTTCCACCGACGGTTCGGTGAGGGAACAGTGCGTAATCCTGGAACATGAATCCGAAGTTGCGCAGGTGTGGGGCGAGGTTGGATAGGTCATCTCCCGCCCATGTGATCGTCCCGGAGGTGACGGGAACCAGACCGGCGATGACTCGGAGCAACGTCGATTTGCCTGCCCCGCTCGGTCCGAGCAGTCCGATGATTTCGCCGTCGTCGACGGTGAGATCGGCGTCGTGCACGATCGGTATCCCGCCCAAGGCAGCTGATACTCCTCTTAGCTCAAGCACTAGAGATCCCCCGCTCGATAGCCGTCTATCGCCACGATGACAATCGCAGTCACGATCATGAGGATGGTGGCCATGGCCATGGCCTTGCCGAAACTTGCTTCCGCCGGACGTGAAAGGAAACGGAAAATGGCCACGGGTAGCGTTGGCGCGTTTGGACGAGCAATGAAGCTGGTGGCGCCGAATTCTCCGAGCGACACCGCAAAGGCCAAACCGCCTCCGGCCGCCAGAGCTTTGGCAGCGATCGGCAGGTCGATCTTGCGGAGAACTTGACGGGGAGACGCCCCAAGCGTGGCCGCCGCCTCCCTGAGGTGGCTACGAATCGAGGCGAGCACCGGAACTGTGGTGCGCACAACGAACGGGATAGCCACCAGGGCATGGGCGATCGGGACCAACATGAGCGAGGTTCGCAGATCGATCGGCCGGCCCAGCGCAACTACGAAGCCGAAGCCGATCGTGACGGCTGAAGTCCCGAGTGGAAGCATGAGCAGCGTGTCGAACCACGTAGATGTGCGGCGCGAGGCGATCACTAGCGAAGCCATTCCGCCGATGACGACGGCCAGCACCATGGCGGCGAGACCAAAACGTAGCGAGTTGCCAATGGCAGTTGCCGGCGTCACCAGAAACGCCGAATCGGGATTGGTCAGCGCTGCGTAATTGGCGAGTCCGTAGCCATCGGAAGTCCGGAATGATCGAACGACGAGCGTTACGAGCGGTCCCAATTCAGCGATAACCGCCATTCCTACGATCCCAAACACAACCAACCGTTGCCTCCAGCCGGTAGGGGAAGGAAGCCTTTCTGAGCGGATGGCCTGCTGGGTTTGGCGTCGCCGCTGCCAGCGGGCATATACGGTCAGCACCACCGTGACGCCGATAAGTTGGATGATGGCAAGCGTGGCAGCTCCCTGCAGGTCGAGCAGGAAATAGCGGCGCCAAACAGCCACCTCAATCGTCGAGTAGCGCAGCCCACCGAGCAGGAGCACCACTCCGAACGAAGTGAATGAGAAAAGGAACACGATGGCACTCGCCGCCGCAATGGCGGGCCTCAGCAGCGGCAGAGTGACTGTGCGGAACGCCACCCAGCGGTTGGCCCCCATCGTCCGGGCGGCCTCGACAAGTCGGTCATCAATTGACTCCCACAGACCCCCCACCACCCGAACCACGACGGCGAGGTTGTAGAAGACATGGGCCAGCAGGATGATCCAGACCGTCTCGACGAGTGGGACCGCCGATTCGCGACCGAACAGCACGAGGAAGGCAGCTGCCACCACCACGGTCGGCAACACGAAGGGGATAGTCAGGGCTGCTCGAAGGAGTCGGCGAGCCGGGAACTCGAAGCGGCTAAACGCCCACGCCACTGGTAAACCCAGGGCTACCGTCAGCAGGGTCGAGGCGGTCGCCTGCCAGAGACTGAACCACACGACTCGCCCGATCCGGGCCGATTCCAACACGTCGGACCATGGTCGACCATCGCTTGACGTCAGACTGACCCACAGAATCGAGACGAGCGGGTAGACGAAGAAGTACGCCAGGAACAGCGTCGGGATGGCGAGCAGCCACCTTAGGGAACGGCGATCTGGGTCCACTCGTCAATCCAACGGTCGCGGTTTGCTTCGATCCTGGCGGGGTCGAGGGTCAAGGGATGGGCAGGGATCTGGGCGTATTCGATGAACTCGGCAGGGAGTTCGGCGGTTACGAGAGCCGGAAAGACGAACATGTTGAGCGGAATGTCTTCTTGAACCCGGGTGGACAGCAGGAAATCGACAAACTGGCGAGCCGCATCTGAGTCCTTCAAGATGCCGGCATACTCGACCTGTCGAAAGCAGCCTTCGACGAGCGAAGCGGTGGGGGAGTCGTCGAGGGGTTGCTCGGCGAAAATTACCCCGGCCGGGGGAGACGACGCATAGCTCACCACGATCGGAGAGCCGGTTCCGCCTCCGCCCGTAAAGTGTGCGTAATAGGCAGTTTCCCAGTCGGCGGCGATGACCGTGCCGTTGGCTAGCAGCGCTTGCCAATACTCCTGCCAGCTATCTTCACCGTATTCGGCAATCGTGGCCATCAAGAACGCCAGGCCAGGGGACGACGTTGCCGGGTTCTGTACGACAGTCATTCCTGCGTAACGGGCATCGATCAAGTCGTTGAGGCTGGTGGGTGGAGGAAGGGAGTCGCCGAAGGCGGCCTTTTCGTAGTTGATACACACGTCAGCGAAGTCGATTGGGGTCACTCGATCATCGCCTTTGAGGGAGGCATCGACGTCCGATATGGCCGGCGATTGGTACGGCACAAACTGGTCGACGATTCGAGTCAATAGCGTGTTGTCGACGCCGTAGAGGACATCGCCAGTGGGGTTGTCCTTGGCGAGTACGGCCTGGGTTACCAGCGCCCCGGCGTCTCCACCTCTGAGGACCGTGACCGAGATGCCCGTCTCCTCGGTGAACGCCTCCAGCGTCCCTTCCGAAAGAGCGAACGAGTCGTGCGTAAGGAGTACGAGTTCGGTCGGCTCGGTAGTCGCATCCGGAGCGCAGGACGCCAATAGAAGTAGCAAGGCGATGATGGCTGTGGCGATATATCTCAAGTCGGTCCTCTCCGTTGGAAGATGAGGACCTCATCGCTGAGGTGTCCACACGCTTCCTCCGCTGGCATGATCCAGGTCAGGTTCTACGGGTCGGAAGCGACAGGTCTAGCTTCCCTCTCAGCTCGTTGGCCCGAGCTCCCCGGAGTGGTTACGCACCCAGTCTAGAGGCTAAGGCCGCCCTGTCATGCCGAAGGTAGAGGTAGAGCGGTAGGGAGGCAGAAAGTCCGATGACGAGGTTGATGACTGGCATCAGCCACCAGTTGGGAACCCTGAACTGTCGGGCGTCGTGAAACGACCACAGCCAGAACACAAACGAAGAGATAAGGAGGTCGGCGCTAAAACCGCCTGCCGCCCCATTTGCAAACAAGGCAGATACAAATGCGGGCAGATCCAAACCTTCACTGGATATGAATGACGTGAAGAAGACGTAGGGAACGACCGCTCCGGCAACGGCCACTGCCAAATAGATGGATTTTGTAGACATCGAGCTCCTCAAATGAACGGTATGGCTGATCGCCAGTTACATTCGTGCTGATGAAAAAGAACTCGCGACTCGACCAGTTCCTAGACCGTACCCTGATCTTCAGCTTCACATCCGTCGGGTATAACCTTCGTAAGAGCAACTTTAAGCCGTTGCCACAGATGGTGGGGCGGCGGGTAGTAGTCACCGGCGCTACCTCGGGCCTGGGATTGGTAGCTGCCAGGGAGCTGGCTTCCCTAGGTGCCTCAATCGTGCTTGTTGGGCGCAACGCGTCGAAAGCCGAGACGGCGCGCAGCGAGATCGAGACAGCGACCGGTAATCAAAACATCTCGATCGAGTTGGCAGACCTCAGCCTGATGAGCGAGACGTCTGCACTCGCTGAACGACTGGTGGCCGGGCCGCCAATCGACGTTCTCATTAACAACGCCGGGGTCCTCGTGGGAGAGCGGACGGAAACCGCCGAAGGAATCGAGTTGACGCTCGCCACCAACTTGCTGTCGCACTACTTACTCACCGAGATACTGGTTCCGACCATGAGCGATGGCAGCCGGATCATTAATGTGTCGTCAGGCGGGATGTATTCGCAACGTATCCACCCGCGCGACATTCAGTTTGAACTCGGCGAGTACACCGGTACGGCCGCCTACGCTCGAACGAAGCGTGGCCAGGTCATTATGACGGAGATATGGGCAGACGAGTTGGCTGGCAGAGGAATAACGGTGAGTGCCATGCATCCGGGTTGGTCCGACACGCCGGGAGTATCGGATTCGCTCCCAACCTTCTCAAAGGTCATCGGCCCGCTGCTCCGTTCGCCAGAGGAAGGCGCAGACACCATGGTCTGGTTGGCTGCGACCGATGAACCGATCCCTTCCGGCAAGTTCTGGCTGGATCGCACCCCCCGAACAACCCATATGACCAGCAAGACCAAGGAACGCCCCGAAGCCCGTGCTGCCCTGGTAGCGGCGTTGAAAGAACTCAGCGGTTTGAGCGCCAACTAGTCGAGAGCAGCTTTTAGGCCGTCAACGGCGTCGCGACCGAGCTGGTCGAGGTCCTTACGAACAAACAGTGTGCCGATCTTGGCGATCCCCTTGAAGGTGAGATCGGCTGTGTAACTCACTTGGGTACCAACTTCGGATTCAGTGAACTCCATCGTGTCAACCGCAGACAACATCGCGCCCTCACCTTTGAGAACCAGGCGGTGGGGTTGGTCGAGTTCCGTGATGGTGTACGTCATGTCGCTCTCGCGACCCTTAAACACAGTGACGAGGTCAAATGCCGAACCTACCGCTGGTGGCCCATCAGTGGCCTTCTTGGAGCTGACTACTCCCGGATCCCAGTCTTCGATTCTCTCAAAATGTGCGGCGTAGTCGAAGGCCTCTTCGATGGAGGATGACACGGTTCTGGTTTCCTGGAGACGAATCACTTTGCACTCTTTCTCACGTTAGGCAATATACGAAACCGATCAACCAAACGGATCAAACCCGTCGGTAGGTAACGCACCGCTAGGTTGAAAAGTCCTAGGCTTTGTGCACGATTCAACCAAGGAACCAATATGGCTAGCGCTTCCTACTCGATAACGCTCCGGGTCATCACCGACTCCACCGACCAAATGGCAATCGGTCGCGTGACAACCGCTATTGGCGAAGCAGAGGGCCACGTAGTCGCGTTCGACTTCGTCGAAACGGATGAGCGGGGATCGGTTATTGATGTGACCGTCAACGCTTCGAACTCTGATCATGCTGTGGCCATCGCCGCAGCAGTGGAAGCCGTTGATGGGGCCACGGTCCACAAGGTATCTGACCGGACATTCCTCATGCACCTTGGCGGCAAAATCGAGGTGCGTTCCAAAGTCGATCTGAGGAATCGTGATCAGCTGTCCATGGCATACACTCCCGGGGTTGCCCGGGTTTCCATGGCTATCTACAACGAGCCAGAAGATGCTCGCAACCTGACCATCAAAGGGAACATGGTCGCCATCGTCACAGACGGCACGGCGGTTCTTGGACTTGGCGACATCGGTCCAATCGCCGCCCTTCCCGTCATGGAGGGCAAGGCCGCGCTGTTCAAGCGTTTCGCCAACGTTGATGCGTTCCCGATTTGCCTTGACACCAAGGACACGGACGAAATCGTCAGAACCGTGCAGCTGATTGCCCCCGTCTTCGGAGGCATCAATCTCGAGGACATCGCTGCCCCCCGCTGTTTTGAAATCGAGGAGCGGCTTCGAGACTTGCTTGACATTCCCGTTTTCCACGACGACCAACACGGAACCGCCATCGTGGTGGTCGCTGCCCTGCGTAACGCGCTGAAGGTCGTCGGCAAGAAATTCGAAGACGTGGTGGTTTCCATGTCAGGGGCCGGCGCAGCCGGCGTTGCTATCGCCAAGATGCTGTTGGCTGAAAACGTCAAAGACATCATTGTTTGCGATTCCAAGGGCATCATCCATCAGGGCCGCGAGCTGGTGGATAAATCAAAACAGTGGATGGCCGAAAACACGAACAAAGATGGGATGACCGGAGGCGTGCTGGATTCCCTCAACGGTGCCGACGTGTTCATTGGTGTTTCGGCTCCCAACCTGTTTGAGGCCAAAGAGATCGAACGTATGAACGACCAGGCGATCATTTTCGCGCTGGCGAATCCTGACCCTGAGGTTGATCCGGTCGAGGCTCGTAAGTACGCCGCGGTCGTGGCTACCGGGCGCTCTGACTATCCGAACCAGATCAACAACGTGCTGGCCTTTCCGGGTGTTTTCCGGGGGGCGCTTGATGCCCGGGCCTCAGAGATCACCGAAGCGATGAAGCTCGCCGCCGCCAAGGCTATTGCCGAAGTCGTCACCGACTCCCAGCTCAACCCGGTGTACATCATTCCGTCGGTGTTCAACAGCGACGTGGTGACCGA
>CBDTUI010000091.1:0-11054 GCA_965363765.1 uncultured Acidimicrobiia bacterium | reverse complement strand
CGCCCATTTTCGGGTGTAGGAACCCTAGGTTCGCAGAGCAGGGTGCGAAGCGAGGGCGGGCTGTGCGCGGGGTTCTAGGCTACGTTGCGATGAGGGAGATCCCGATGTCGGCGAAAGGCTTGGCCTGAGATGGAGTGGTGGGAGATCCTACTTCTCGCCGGCGGTGGATTGCTGGCAGGCACGATCAACTCGATCGCCGGGGGAGGGTCCCTTCTCACCGTTCCCTTGTTGGTGTTTACTGGTGTGCCCGGCAACCTGGCCAACGGCTCAAACCGGGTAGGAATCCTCACGTCGACTGCCGCGGCGGCAGCTGAGTTCCGCCGGCTCGGGGTCGGTAGCCTCAAGCAGACCACGCCGATTCTCATTCCGGTGATGATCGGCTCGTTCGCCGGGTCCTCTTTGGTGGGTCTGCTCACCGACGCTACGTTTGAGAGAGTCTTCGGATTTTTGATGGTACCGGTGCTGATCTTGTCGCTCAGGAAGCCTAAGCCGAAGGTGGACGGTAAGTCTTGGCCAGGCTGGATCACGTTCGTAGTGTTCTTTTTCATTGGGATATATGGCGGGGCGTTTCAGGCGGGAATCGGTCTGGTTTTGATCGTGGCGCTGTCGCACACCGGTCTCGGCCTGGTGGTCGCCAACTCCGTCAAGGTCCTGGTCAATCTCGCTGTGACTCTGGTGGCGCTGCCTACGTTCATTCTCAATGGGAATGTCGCCTGGTACCCGGCCCTAATCCTGGCCGCCGGATTGACGCTCGGCGGCGTCCTCGGCGCCAACGCCACAGTTCGAGGCGGCGAAAAGATCATTCGTCCAGTCATGATCGTAGCTGTCATTGCCTTTTCAGGCCGATTACTCGGGCTGTATTAGCTGGGGGATCCTCGCAGGCAGAGAGCTAGCCCTCGTTGCCCTCGAAGGCGGACACATGGGTTAGTGGAGCCAACGTACCGAGGGATTCGGCGACCACGACGGCGTTGTCGCCCGGCTCCAACACGAATCCGGTGGGTGGGTTGAGGTGGCTCGTGCCGTTGCGGCTCACAGCGAGCAGGGTGGCGGAGTGTTCAGCACGCAGCCGTGCCGACAACTCATCGATGGTCAGGCCGATGAACGAGTCAGGCAGGGCTATCCGATACAGCTCGGAACCATCGCCTCCCGAAACGATATCGGTGACGAGGTCGGTGAGTCCCGGATACAGCGACGTCCGAGCAAGTAAATGGGCGGTCAGCTTGGAGGTGATCAGAAGTTCATCGACGTCGGCCCGTTTGAAGTGTTCGGCATGATTCGGGTTGTTGACCTCAGCCACTGTTCGGACGTGTGGGGCAATCGATTCGATGGCCAGCACGACCAGGATCGACCGCATATCCGCTTCGTCCGATGCGTCGGCCGGGCAGATAATGGCTGCGGCCGCATGCTCGATCCCGGCCCGTTGCAGGTCGGCAGTCTTGGTGGTATCTCCGCGTACAAAATAGACATCGCTGTCAGCAGGGTTGCGATCGACGTCGTGGAGGATGACCACCTTGTGGTTGTAGTCATCTGATCGAAGCTCTTCCACAAGTGATCGAGCGGTGGCGTTCCATCCGCAGATAACAATGTGATCCGTATAACCCGATGCGCCCATTCCCTGTCCCTCCTTCAGAAGAAAATCAATCACAAACCCCAGCAACGCTCCGGTAATGGTCGCAACGATTCCCACCCCGAAAAGTACCAGCAACCAGCTGACCATCCATCCGCCCCAGGTGGTGACATGTGAAGCGTCTCCCTGGCCCATGACCGTCGTAACCGCCCAATAGAACGTTTCTCCGTAGCCATTGAAGCTTCGTTCCTTCTCGATCAGCATCACCGCGAGTGCCGCCAGAGCCACGATGACGATCAAACCACCGAGCAGCGCCAGGAAGAAATGAGGGTCGAGGTTTTTGCCGATCCGCTTGAGATGCCACGAGATGCGCTGAATCAGCGGATGTCGGTAAAAGCGGCCTATCCGCATACGCACAGGGACCCCCTTCTGGCGCGTCTGTCTGGAGTGAACCTACCGCTTGGATCGAGTGCTTGTCGCCGATCAGGGTCCATCCGTCAGGTTTGTGAGATCTGCCGCTATTCGGTCTGCTCCCAAGGCGCTTTACCCGGGTTGATATTCTTGACGAGGACCGTACAGATTTCGCCGAGTTGGGCGACTTGCCTAGCGCTCAGCACGTCAAAAACAGCTCGACGAACCGACTCGACGTGGTCAGGGGCCGCTTCGAC
The DNA here is from genome assembly GCA_965363765.1 of uncultured Acidimicrobiia bacterium. Taxonomy (GTDB): domain Bacteria; phylum Actinomycetota; class Acidimicrobiia; order Spongiisociales; family JAENVV01; genus JAENVV01. Next base: position 8,819 of record CBDTUI010000091.1, on the reverse strand, counting down.
CAGTTTCGCGTGGCCTGCGTCGGTCATTGTGGCGAGCGTGACTCGCCGGTCATCGGGCGAGGTATGGCGACGGATCCATCCTCGCTTTTCGAGCCGTTTCGCGGCGTGGGAAAGGCGTGATACCGAGCCGTTGCTCAGATGGGCGAGAGAGCTCATCGTCATAGTGTGACGTGGCGCATCCGACAGGCCAGCCAGCATCGAATACTCGAAGAAATTGAGCCCGTGGCATTGGAGCGCTTCCTCGAGGCCGCCCGGCAAAGATAGGGTCAGGCTCGCGAGGTATCGCCAAGTGTCCAGTTCGTCTGGAGAGAGCCACAGTGGTTCGTCCATGGCCGAGACGATAGTCGGACATGTCAACCGTTCTTGGAATCACAGTCGTCGGTGTGTTGGGCCCGATAGGCTGCGACCATGACCGACGCCGAGCTCCGGACGCTGCTGGAAAAGGCCAGGACGATCGCCGTCGTGGGTGCTTCGACAAATCCCGATAAGCCCTCCAACCATATTCCCGATCTCCTCATCCATGCTGGTTTTCAGGTGATCCCAATCCACCCATCGGCCGCTCAGATTCTCGGCCAGACGGCTTATCCATCGTTGGCTGACGTGCCCGTCAACATCGACATCGTCGATGTATTTCGGCCGCCAGCCGAGGCGGCAGGCATTGCCGAACAGGCCGTGGCAGTTGGGGCGAATGCGGTGTGGCTTCAACAGGGTATTGCATCGAAGGGTGCGGCCCTGGTCGCCAAAGAGGCGGGGCTGTTTTTCGTCGAAGACCTCTGCATCGGGGTCACGGTCAAGCGGCTCGGTGTTGATCAGAATCGGGAGTGATCCGATCGGTTGACGCGGTCGTCTTGGCCGGTCGGACGATTTGATAGCGGTTTGGTTGGTGCGGCGCAGTCAAGACTATGAATCGGAGGAATCCGCCGTCGCCGCGTCAACTGGGTCCCCTGGAAACAAATAGTTGACCGTTCATGTAATCTGCTCTAAGATAGATGAACGTTCAATAATTCTTCTCAAGGAGATTCAAAATGTCAGCACGCACCATTGACAGCACGACAGTACCGGTTGCGGGTACCTGGGAGATTGACCCGAGTCACAGCGACCTTCGGATCACGGCTCGCCACCTCATGGTTACCAAGGTCCGCGGAACCTTCGGTGAGATCACAGGGACGATCGTTGTGGCCGAGGTTCCCGTCGACTCAACCGTCGAAGTCATCGCGAAAGCAGCCACGGTGTCGACCGGATCAGCCGACCGGGACGGCCATATCCTTTCACCCGATTTCCTAGATGCCGAGAACTATCCGCTCATCTCGTTCACGTCAACCGATCTCGTTGCGAGTGGTGAGGATTGGAAGCTGACCGGTGATCTGACCATTCGAGGAACGACCAAGTCGGTCACGTTCGACATGACTTTTGAGGGCGTCGCCGACGATCCGTTCGGCAACACCAAGGCCGCCTTCACAGCGACCGGAAGCGTTGACCGGGAAGACTGGGGCCTCACCTGGAATGTTCCGCTCGAAGGCGGCGGCGTGCTTGTCTCAAAGAAACTCCAGGTCGAATTCGACGTGCAGGCAGTTCTTCAGGCCTAACAACAACGTTTCGTAATTGAGTGGCGTCGACGTACCCCGTCGACGCCACTTTCGCGTTGTTCAGCCGGTGCTTTGCCGACCGAACGTGTCCAGGAGAGCGTCGTGGGCTGTCAGGGTCCCGGTTGGCTCCTCGTGTGGCCCGATTCCGAATCGCTCGATCGTGATCGAGTCGGACCGGACCAGTTCGGCAACCGCCCAAGTGACTAATCCCTGGGGGATGGTGGTCTGAGGACTGATCGCCTGCGCCATATCCCACGTATGGATTATCAATTCGTGGATTCGAATATGCAACACCTGCCGGCCAGTCAGTTGAGCGCCGAGGTGGCTGCACAGACGGTCGAGCGCCTCGGCAGAGTTGAAGGCTTGGAGCTGGTGTTCGGTCGAAGAAATAGCGCTCGATCGGACCTGATGGTCAGGCGTGAAGGAGGAGGTCGCAGCAGCAAGGGCATCGTCGCCATCGGTACCACGGAGAATATCGACAGTAAAGCGGTTCCCACCGGTCACGTGATCAACCAGGTGTTCGAGGGTCCAGTCCGTACAGGGCGTAGGTAGGCCCCATTGATCGTCGGTGATCGAAGCACAGGTCTCGACGAACCAGGCACTGACCGTGCTCAGGGCACCCAGGTCTTGTGTGTCGTCGTCGCCACCGACCGTTGCATGATCCGGCAATGTCAGGAAATGGCTACGAAGAGTCGCTCGGCGACGAACGGCTCGATGTGTACCTGACCGTCGCCGCCCGCACCAACCGTGAATGTTCCGTCCTCGGCTGTGGCGATAACCTCGAGTAGGGCGCCGGGGCGCAGGCCTGCGTTGTCGAGAAAACCCATGATTTCTGCGTCGAGTTCGAGCTCCTCTGAGATCCGTTCGAGGGCAAGTTTCTGGCCGGGTGCAAGAGTCGATAATGCCCGGATCGGCGGAGGCTTGTAACCGGCACCGGGTATCGGATTGCCGTGTGGACACGTTTTCGGATTGTCGAGCGCTTCCCACATGCCCGCCTCGACGTCATCGGAAATGACGTGCTCCCAGACCTCGGCCTCAGCGTGGACCTTAACCCAGGGCAGTCCGAGAACCTCTGATAGGAAACGCTCGGCCAGTCGGTGCCTGCGAACGACCACCTCAGCGAGGTGGCGCCCTTCCGAGGTGAGGACTAGCTCAGGCCCACCTTCGACGAGGCCGTCGTCCATCATCCGCTTGATCATTTCAGAGACCGATGGACGAGATACCCCGAGCCAATCAGCGATGCGGGCCTGGATGACGGGGATGCCTTCTTCCCCCAACTCGAACATCGCTGCGGCATACTCGCGGAAAGGCATTCGATAGTCGGTCGTGTCCATCTGGCCCAGTATACGGAGGCTTGCGGGTGTGCACTTTGGGGCGAAGGATCGACTTGGGTTAATTTGCACTACCGTGATAGTGGAAATAGTGTAAGGCGTGCCTAACTACCTGTTCGAGTGAGGGATAAATAATGGCGGCGTTTCTGGTCATGTTGCGAGAGGGCGTTGAAGCAGCCTTGATCGTCGCGATCGTTTTGGCCTTCCTTGCCAAGACTGATCGGCGAAGTCACTTTTCCACTGTTTGGTGGGCGACCGGCGGGGCTGTCCTCATATCTCTCCTGACCGGACTGGGCATCTGGAAGACGGTCGGTTCGTTAGAAGGCGCCGCTGAAGAACTGGTCGAGGGTGTCGTGGCACTTCTGGCTGCAGCTCTCTTGACGTGGATGATTTTCTGGATGGGGAAGCAAGCCAGGGGCCTGAGAGCCGGACTCGAGGCACAGGCGGGTGCAGCGCTTGAGGGCGGGGCGTTTGCCTTGGGAGCGGTTGTGTTTGTTGCCGTTGTCCGAGAAGGTTTTGAATCCGTGTTGTTCCTGTTGTCGACCACAGTGGGCGAACCCTCAGCCGGTGGCCAATTGACAGGCGGGCTGCTTGGTACGGCTGCGGCCGTCGTGATCGGTTATCTGGCGTACAAGGGGAGTCATCGGCTCAACCTGCGATCCTTCTTTCGTTGGACCGGCTACCTCATCATCCTCTTTGCCGCCGGGCTCGTGTCCAAAGGCATCCATGAGTTTCAAGGGTTCGGAGCCATCCCGACCTTCGTAGAGCACGTGTATGAGCTTGGCTTCCTGGACCCAGCAACTTCAACGACCGCGGCGTTCCTCAAGACCATGTTCGGATGGGATCCGGATCCCTCGTTGCTTCAGCTGCTTGGCTACTTTGGCTACTTGATTCCGATCGGTCTTCGGTTCACGTCTCGCACGGCGATGCCGAAATCGGCGCCCGCCGAAGGCGTGGCTGTTTCGTAAGCGAGGAGCTCCAGCCGGCTGGTCACGTTCTTGTGGCTGACTGGTGGAGAAACGGCACGAATCCGTTTCTGATTGCTGCGACTGAGGTTGGCGGTGTGAGAACCGAAACCAGTTCGTTGGCGGGTAACTGTTGTGGTGCCTGCCAGCCTGAAAATGAGAACTCCATCAGGCGGTCTTCGACGACTAATAGCGTTTGGCCGTCTGGGCCGACAAGCACTGTCCCGGTAGGTAGTTCGTGCAGTGGTGCCGTCCAAAGACGGCGGTCGTTCGCCCGATCGAGGCCCCGGCCATTCCGCAGCCGCTCAGCAGCAAGAAATCGGTTGAGATCGCCCGCCCCGATCGGCCCGTCCGTGTTTCGAGCGACCGACACGGCTTCTTTGTACGAGCGGTAACTGTCGGGGCGGCATAGCCCGCACGGCCGATGGCCAGCCGCCAGAGCCACCGCATCGTCGAGGAAAAACAGTGGCGTCCAATGTCGGGACGCCGAGAGGGGCGATCGCCAGTCTTTGTAGGACAAGAGACAGCTGATCCACAGCGATCCCCGGTGGTGGCGCACGATCTCGCCATCTTCGTTGACGAGGCAGCCCCGATTGCCCGTAAACGAGCCACGGGGCTGAACGGCATGAAGATCACCAAACGGATCAACCCGGTTACGGCGCGGCATGTCCCGATTGTCGCATTACTTTCATCGACTGTGCATCTATGTGCTCTATTGATCTATAGATGCACAGTCGATGAAAGGGGTTAAGGGCGGTCGCCGAAATCGGGGCGTTCGGTGCGGGTGCGTTTGAGCTCCCAGAATCCCGGAACGGTCATGACCGATACCAAGCCGTCCCACAGTTGGAGGGACAGATCGCCTTCCGGGACCCGGGTGATCACCGGTCCGAAGATGCCAACCCGGTCGCCATGAGCGTCATCAAAGGCGATGATCGGCGTGCCGATGTCGTTGCCGGCCAATTCAAGCCCGACGTCCATTCGGGTTCGGATCCCCTTATCCCACGATTCATCGCCGAACGCGGCTGCGTGCCCGACGTCGAGGCCGGTCGACTCGAGCGCATCGCGTACCGAGAGCTCCATCAAGGCTTTGTCGTGGTGGATGCGGCGACCCAACTCCCAGTAGAGCTTGAACACTCCATCGTTACCGTCCGTTGTACGCACCGACTCAAGAACCCTGAGCAGTCGGTGGGTACGGAAGTATCGCTCGTAGTAGTCGCTATCGGGATCAGGCTCGTTCTTGAACAAGAGGCTGATCGGTTCCCACGTCACGTGGAGGTCGCGTTCTGGCTGTACTCGCTCGACGACCCACCGGGCCGTCACCCAACACCACGGTCATATGGGATCTATCCAAAAGCTGATTTCCACTTGGTTCCTCGGTAGCTTTCCTGAGCCTAACGCAACACCCGAGAAGTCATACTCTGGGTGACCTCCATGGAGGGTGCCACGGTAAAAGCAACGTGTCCTTAATTCGCGCTGCGTGCCTTCTATCGATACTCACCCGGGTTGAAGTGACGGATTTTGTCTGTTGATGTCATAGCTTGTCAGGTGGCTGCGGATCTGTGCTTTTTGGGATGGAACGGTTTACGCTGGCCTAGTGCTCTGCCGCTATTAGGCGTTTTCGCTGCGGCAGAAAGCTGTGCAGACGCCTTTAGGTGTCTTCGCAACCCGCCGAACTACAAGTAAGAAGCATTCAACGGAGATACATGAAACGTGGCATAGGCGCCATCCTTACTGCGCTGATCATTTTGGCGCTGACTGCGTTTGTGGACTCATCGGCTCGTTCGGCGAACAGCGCTCAAGTGCGAGCGGACGTGTCGACAAGTGCAGACGAGCTCGCGAGGCGGCTGAGCGACGTGATCGTTCGAGAATCCGCACCGGTCGAAACCCTGTCGGCAGTGGTCGAACTGAGCGGTGGCGACAGTGCGCGCCTCCGAGACGACTTTCCTGTATTCGCTGCAGCTCTCATGGAGGTTGCTCCGAAGATTCGATCGGTTCAGCTTGGACCGAACTCGATTCTTGAATACGTTTTTCCCTTGGAGGGAAACGAGGCCGCGCTCGGGCTTGATTTGATGGCCGACCCCGACCGTCGAGCGCTGCTGGAACCTGCGATCACATCTGGCCAAACAGTGATTCAAGGGCCGGTCGGGCTTGTGCAGGGTGGATCAGGGATCATCGTCCGGAGAGGTATCTATCAGCCGGATGGCGAGTTTTGGGGCTTTTCGGCCATCGTTCTTGACTGGCCGGCCATCGCTGCTGAATCTGGTTTAGAACCAGCCAGCGGGACCCTGTTGGTTGGGCTGATGCGGTCCGGCGACACCGAGACGATCGCCGGATCGGCCGACGCCTTTGCAAATGATCCGGTGGTTCGAACGCTGAGTGTTGGGGCTACGGACACGACTTGGATCTTGGCGATGCAACCAGGGAGCGGTTGGCCAACGACGGCTCCAACAACGGCAACGCTGTGGGTGGCCGGCGCTCTTATTGCTGCACTGGCCGGGTTCGGCCTTCTTGAACTTCTTGGACGACCCGAGGCCCTTCGCCTGGAGCGGGAACGGGCGCTCCGGGAGCTTGCTCTGGCCGAGGCTCGTTATGAAGCAACCTTTCAGCATGCCGGGGTGGGAATCCTCGTCGCCGACACAGGCGGGACCATTGTCTCGGCCAACCGGGAATTTATGCGCATCGTTGGGGTCGATGTCGATGCCGACATGGACGGACGGAAGATTGCGGACTTCGTGAGACCGGATGACTTGGGTGCAGTCGAGGAGCTCTCAAGGCAGCTCATCAGGTCAGGTGGGGTTATCGAGCGAGATCTGCCCCTGCTGCGTGACGGTGAAGAGCGGTGGTCGCGCATCCAAATGACCGTGTTTCGAGACGATAAAGACGCGTTCTTCGTCGGCGTGATCGATGACGTTACAGCCCGGCGCGCCGCAGAGTATGCGCTGGCCGAGAGTGAGGATCGATATCGTCACTTGTTTCAGGCGGCTCCGATCGCGATTCAGCGTCAGGACTTCTCCGCAGTCAAGCGGCGCCTGGACGAACTACGTAGCCAAGGCGTCACGGACCTTCGGCGACTGCTCGAGGATGACGACGTGCTGACAGAACTAGTCGGGCTCATCGAAGTCACGGATGCGAACCCAGCTGCGTACGAACTAAACAGACGACTCGCTTCCGGCGAAGCGGATCACGATCTTCGCGACTTGGTGTCGGATGAAGCGAGGGAAAGCTTCGTGGCCAATCTCATTGCGATCTGGGACAACGTCGACTCGACATCTCTGATGGTTTCACCTATTACGTCGGACGGTTCGCAGCTACACCTCAACTTGAATTGGCAACCAGTTCACTTTGAAAACGGTTCCGCCGACTACTCCCAGGTCATGTTGACCATCAACGACGTGACAGGTCTGACCGAGGCGCAGCGTCGACTCGAGGAGATGCTCGCTTCCAAGGATCGATTCCTCGCATCTGTAGCGCACGAGCTACGGACCCCGCTGACTGCAGTGGTCGGGTTTGCTCAAGAGCTGAGAGACAACACGGACCTGACCGTCGCCGAGCAGCGAGAGTTCGTCGGACTGGTAGCCCAAAACAGTCTCGAGATGTCACACCTGATTGAAGACATCCTCGTCATTGCCCGCTCCGAGATAGGCGAGGTGAGTGTCGTTTCGCAGCCAATTGACCTCGCAGCTGAGGTCGACTCAGTTCTGAGGCTGCTTCCGAACCATGGGCTCATTGTGGGCGCCGACGTCACCGATGTTGTGGCGTTCGCTGATCCCTCCCGAGTCCGTCAGATCGTTCGGAATCTCGTTACGAACGCCATCCGATATGGTGGCCATGGCGTGTCTATCGACATCAAACGATCGGACGATAGGGTGCACGTCGAGGTCAGCGATGATGGCCCGCCGCTGCCGCCAGGCGATACGAATCGGATTTTTGAGCCCTATCAGAAGATGCGTGGACCGGACTCCGTTCCGGGCTCGATCGGTCTCGGGCTGACTGTCTCGCGGGCTCTGGCGCGAGCACAAGGTGGGGACGTCACTGCCCGCCGCGAAGGCGATCGCAACATCTTCAGCCTTTCGCTTCCTGAGGCTAAGGCCGAGTCTGCAGTCAGCGCTCGATAGGTTTGTGGGGCGACTCACTCGTTCGCCCCCATTCGATCAAGAACGTCCACAATCTGTCGAACCACGATGCCTGGTTGCGACCACACGATGGCGTTCACCGCCGAACTGCGCTCCACAACCTGGCTTGAGAAGCTTTCGTACTCGCCGCAGTGGGCCTCGAACAAGGCGTCGAAACGAGCCGGCCATTCTGATGGGTTGGAGCCCGATGAGGTCTTGGCCACATTCACCTTCATACAAGCTTAGGTGTCCAGTGGATGCCCGTTTCTTACATATTGCCTTGGTCGGGATGCTTCAACGTGAGAAGGCTTCGATCTCGGTAGCTCCGGTGTTTCCGCCGCTCGAAGTGGCCACACGGTAGGTCAGGATCTGGCCGCGAAATGACACCTCGGCTGGGGAGTCTCCAGCCGGAAACGGTCCAACTGTCTCGCCGTCCACCTCGACCGTGAACGTAGAGGTGATGGCAGAACCGTCGTTCATCGACCGGGTTCTAAAGGAGACGGCGCTTATGTCCATCGGCTGTCCAAGATCGATCGTGATGAAGGCGTCGTCTCCATCACCGCTCGAGCTCCACTCGGTTCCGATGTTTCCATCGATGGCGTTCGCGGCTGCGAAGCTGGTCGAGAATTCGGAGCTGACGCCGACGACACTCGCCCCGATCGCTACGTTGTTCCCGAATCCGGCGTCGGTCGCGGCGGGAGTGGTGAAGGTGAGGATTTCGCTGCGATACAGCTGACCGTCTGCCGCCACCCCCTGGAGCCGATACTGGTATTCGGTCTCCGGAACAAGACCGGTCATGAGCGCGGAGTGGTCGTCGTGACCGCC
>CBDTUI010000090.1:0-11360 GCA_965363765.1 uncultured Acidimicrobiia bacterium | reverse complement strand
CTCTTAATCCGCAGGTTCTGGGTTCAAGTCCCAGGGGGCGCACACCGAATACCCCCAGCTCAGCTGGGGTACCGTGTTTTTCGGGCGAGCCTATCTCGGGGTGCCATACACGCTGTGCCGTCCCGGTTCATAGTGGACATGTTGGCTCCGGTTGCTGTGTTCCAGTCCGGGGACGCGGTTCCGGTAGCTGGGCGACACTGGCTCCGGTAGCTGTGTTACACCCCGCTTCGCTCGACAAACGGTGCTGAGCCTCTTCGCTGGCAACGACATCGTCATTGCCGGGCTGGAGAGGGTCGCTGTATTGGTGGAGCTGGGCCTTGTGGCGCAGCGGTATGCCGCGGTGTGCAAAGTGAACAACGACGGCGAGACCGTCACCGCGGTGGCTACGCGGTTTGGGGTGACGCCCAGATGGTTCATCGGTGGTTGCGTCAGTCATCAACCGAGCGGCCGTCCTCACCGCCGCCGCCCTATTTTTCGGGGCCCTCGGAGGAGAAATGGCAAATGGTCTTGCTACTGATAATCAGGATTAAGCGTCATACGTACTGATCGGGCACGCAGAAGAAAGTCTCGAGGACCTCGGTGCCGCAATGCCGATCTACGCACTGGCGTCGATCATCGGCACGTCGACTTCAGGCGCCGGTCTCGACTCGGTAAGGGTCGGCGCCGGGAGCGTCTGGATTACAGATCTCGCCGATCGCATTTGACGATCCCGTGCGTTCCTGCCGGCGACGCCCTAAGGTCGAGCGCATGGACGGGATCTTGAGCTTCTTCGAATTCGTGAAGGCCAATTGGAATATCCCGAATAGTGACGACGACATTCTAGGTCACGGTTGGACCCATTTGAAGTTGACGCTGCTGGTGCTGCTGGTTGTCTCGACGATCTCGATTTTGCTCGGCGTGTACGTGCAGGACAAGCCCAAGCTCAAGCAGGCGTCGATCTCAACGGCGTCGATCTTTCTGACGCTTCCAGCGCTCGCCCTCTTCGGTCTGTTCATTCCGCTGGTCGGCACCGGTTTCTGGCCGGTGTTCATTGCGCTCTGCATGTACGGCATCCTGCCGATTCTGCGAAACACGATCACCGGCCTCGATGAGGTCGATCCGGCGGTTGTCGAGTCGGCCAAAGGTATGGGCATGTCCCAGCTGCGCCAGCTCACCGACGTCAGGATCCCGTTGGCCTGGCCCGTGATCATGGCTGGGATCAGAGTGTCGGCCCAGCTGGTGATCGGCATCGCGGCCATCGCCCCGCTCGTCGGTTACGGCGGTCTCGGCCGATTCATCCAACGAGGACTCACGAGCCTTGGTCTGCCCAACTCGCTCGAGCGAGTGTGGACCGGCACGGTCTTCGTCGTGCTCCTCGCACTCGTGCTCGACTTCATCCTCGGCCGTTTCGAACACCTCACTACATCAAAGGGAATACGCCGATGAACGATTCGACGACCAAGCCGACTGATCGGGAGGTCATGATCCACCTCGACCAGGTCGAGAAGGTCTACCCCGGCACCGAGATTCCCGCCGTCGAGAAGCTTTCGCTGGACGTGTACACCGGCGAGGTGCTGGTGCTAGTCGGCCCATCGGGTTGCGGGAAGAGCACTACGCTCCGATTGATCAATCGGATGATCGAGCCTACGGGTGGTCGGATCCTCTTCGGAGGCGATGATGTCACCGACGTCAATCCCGACGAATTGAGGCGACGAATCGGCTACGTGATCCAGCAGATCGGACTGTTCCCGCACCGAACGATTGCCCAGAACATCGGCACCGTCCCTCGGATGTTGGGATGGGAGAAGAACAAGATCCAGTCCCGGGTCGATGAACTTCTCGACATGGTCGGACTTGATCCCAAGATCTTTCGCGATCGATATCCCAAGGAGTTGTCGGGCGGGCAGGCACAGCGAGTCGGCGTGGCCCGCGCATTGGGTGCCGACCCCGAAGTGCTCCTGATGGACGAACCGTTCGGTGCGATCGACCCGATCACGAGAGATCGGTTGCAGAACGAATTCCTGCGACTCCAGGCCGAGCTCAAGAAAACTATCGTGTTCGTCACCCACGACATAGATGAGGCCATCAAGATGGGTGACCGGATCGCCATCCTGGGCGAGCGTTCGGTCGTGGCCCAGATCGACACCCCCGAGAGGATTTTGGCCTTGCCGGCCAGCGACTTCGTCGATGATTTCATCGGCGCCGGGTCGACGCTAAAGGGTCTCAACCTGAGTCGGGTGCGCGATCTCGAACTCCGAGCCTTCCCGACGATGCAACATACCGACGGTCGAGAAGTCGGCCTGCAGGCACTCGCCGGTTCGGATCAGCCATGGCTACTCGTACTCGACGACGATGGGCGACCCACTCGTTGGGTTCGTCGCGAAGACCTCGACCGTACCGACACCCCTCTCCTCAAACTCGGTCAGCATGTCCGGACCAAAACCGAGGCGAACGCGACCCTTCATGACGCTTTGGAGCAGATGGTCACCTCGTCAACCGGAAACTGTTGCGTCGTCGACGCTCAAGGCAAACTCAGCGGCGTCGTCGGGATCGGCACACTCACCTCGGTCATCGACCGAATGCAGTCCGAAGCCAAGCTGCACTACGCAGAATCCGAAGCCAAGCTGCACCAGGCAGAAGTGGAAGCGAGTCATCGATGACGGCCACCCCGGCCGAGCCCTCACCACGTAGATCCGTTCTCGACCCAGGCGTGGACGCCGCCGCCGTTTCGGTGATCAAATCATCCAATCGCAGTTGGGGCCTCATCATCACCCCCGCGGTGCTCCTGATCCTGGCCGCTCTGCTCTACCTATACTACAAGGGCCTCGATCTCCGAGAAGACAACAACTTCCAGGCATGGTCGTCGCTCCAAGGCCCGAAGCTTCGTCGCGAGATCACCGAGATGATCGTGATCGCGTTGTGGTCGACGTTGTTCGTCATCAGCATCGCCGTACCGCTGGGGATCCTTCTCACTCGGGAGAAAGGTCGTCGTTTCGCTCCGGGCGTTCTGGCTGTGGCCAACGCAGGCCAAGCGGTGCCAGCGTATGGCTTGCTGATTCTCTTCCTGGCGCTGACCGGTCAAGGCCTTAAGACTGTCGTGATCTCACTTGTCTTCTATGCCCTGCTTCCAGTCTTACGCAACACGATGGTCGGGCTGAGTCAGGTCGATCGGGCCACGATCGAAGCAGGACGAGGAATGGGGATGACCAGTGTTCAGGCCCTCACCCGAATCGAGTTGCCGCTTGCCGTGCCGATCATCCTGGCCGGTATTCGCACCGCACTCGTCATCAACATCGGCGTTGCCACGCTTGCCTTCTTGGTCGGTGGCGGTGGCCTGGGTATCACCCTGTCCACCGGGTTGAAATTACAGCAAGACGCGGTGGTATTTATGGCATCGGCCATGGTGGCTCTCTTGGCGCTCACCGTCGACTGGATTGCTGCGGTCATTGAGCGGTTGCTTCGGCCCAAGGGCATCTAGGGCTCTGACCACATAAGTTCGAGCGAGTCAGTAAAGCAGCCTTTAGTGCGGGTCCTCCCCATCGATGTCCTTTCTCAGCACAGATACGCGCCCGTTCACGACGCTGAGCCGCGAGAACTTCCAGGGCACGAGCATTCGCGTTGCGCCAACATGAATGCTCTTGCAGCCGGCGGGTCAACACCACATGATTCCGATGGCTCGAATTGTTCAAGACGAACTCCCGCAACGGCCTGAAATGCGCTTCGATCGAATTTACCCACGAGCTATACGTCGAAGTGAAATACAACTCCACATTGTGCTTCGCCGCCCACACCCGAATATCGATGGGTTGATGGGTCGACGAGTTGTCCAAAATCACATAGATCATGTCGCGTCAGGACGTTTCGCCCGAACCGTTTTCATCCCGGCCAGATTGTTCTGCCACGACTTGTTGCCGGACCACACCCCACAACTCAACATCACCAACCGAATAGCAGCCATGGACCAGCCGGTGAAGGGATGTCGTACTGATTCGGGACGCTGGTTGGCGGTCTTGACGATGAGCGTGATGTCATATGTCGTGATCTGGCGGCGACGGCCACGGGCCCACTGAGTTCCAGTGAGGTCATGCCTTTCTCGTTGAACCAGTGGATCATTTCGCGGACACTCCTCGGAGGTGCAACCAACATTGCGAGAGCGCTGACTGTGTTCCGCCAGCCGATGCGTGGACCACCAGTGCACGCCGCCATTTCACATGTGATTTGTCGGTCTTGCCGCCGCCTCGGCGCACGATCCGTTGGAGTTGCTGGCTTTCTTTGTGCGATGCGAGGGAACCCGAGAGCAATAGCGGGCCGAGACACTTGTCACTAGGCAGGGGCCCACGGGGTATCGAATTGCGCTGACGTTCGGCTGGTCACGGAGCGACCAACCCCCGAACGCGACTCGGGGCCGCCGTGGCGACCCCGAGCCTCATTCATCTGAAGTTACGCGCTTGGAATCCGAAATTTCGGAGTGAAGCTTGATCAGCCGGAGATGATGCCCTGATCGACCAAGTACTGGCGAGCGACGACGTCGTAGGTCTTGCCGTCGACGTCGACCTCCGCGTTGAGAGCGGCCATCGTGGTTTCGTCGAGGGGCTCGAGGATGGTGTTCATCATGCTGTTCAAGACATCGCCATTGGCCGAGAACACATCGTTCGCCCAGCTGTAACCAGCGTTGTAGAGGATGAAGGTGCCATCGTCGCTGACCAGTGCCAGGTTGAGGGCGGCGATGCGGCCGTCGGTGGTGAAGACTTCACCGAAGTCGCAGCTTCCGCTGGCGGTCTCGGTGTAGATGACGCCGGTTTCGAGGATCTGGATCTGTGAGGCAGGAACCTGGAAGCCGGTATCTTCCTCGAAGAGAACCAGACCGTCAGGACGGTCGGGGAACTCTGTCTCGAGACAGAGGACTGTGTCGGGGTTGGCGGCCATGTAGTCGGCCATGCCCTGCATGTCGAAGCCTCCACCGTTGGCCTCAGCGAGATCACCGTTGGCTACGAACCCGTAGGTGTCGTTGAAGGGGGAGAATTCCGACCAGTAGATGTTGTTCTTCGCCAGGTCGGCCTCGGCCACGTTCTTGGAGAGTTCGGCTGAGTCGAAAGACGGATCGGATTCGCCGAGGTGGACGGTCCAACCGGTGCCGTTGTAGTCGGGGTAGACATCGATGTCACCGGAGAGGAGAGCCTCCCGGTTGACCGATGTGCCACCGAGGTTGGTCTTGTCATCGACGGAAGCGCCAGCGTCTTCGAGAGCGATGGCCAGCATCTTGCCCAGGAGAATGTTTTCGGTGAAGTCCTTCGAACCAACCGTGTAGGACTGCCCGGCGAGGGCCTGTTCGGAGTCGCCACCACCGTCGGCTGAGGCATCAGTTGAATCGCCGTCGCTGCTGCAAGCAGCGGCAACCATCGCCATACTGAGCAGCAGCGACAGTAGGCGCCACCGTTTGTTGAGTTTCATGGGTTCTCCTTGAATGGACATCGACGACTACCGATATGTTGACTCGGCCTTTGAATCAACGTATGGATCGAGGCCCAAAAGGCGCGGGATGAATCGAAATCGTCGTAATCGGTGCACGCATCTGGTGCAGTAAAACAACCTAGCAGACCGCGGCGTCACATGACCGACGCCTGCCTCGATGACGCTGGTTCGTCGACGAAACCTACGCCAAAGTCGCCGGCCGATGTCGCTACATCTACCGAGCCGTTGATGGGCACGGCCGAGTGATCGACGTGTTCGTCTCGCCTCGCGCGCGGCATCAACTCGATGTGCTCCGCCGCCAAATCGACCGTCCAGCCTTCAACAACAATGACCGATCCCTACTCGCAGCGATCGCCGCCGCACTCCCCGACCATGACGCAAAGGGTGGATCGCCACCCCCGACATGGGGCTGGTTCGATACGACCTGGTCACAGTTCCTTCACTCCCAAGCCGCTGTCGCCTGCGACTTCTTCACCGTCGACACCGCACTGCTCCGCCGCTACTACGTACTGTTCTTCATCGACGTGACCACCCGCGAGGTCTACTTCGCTGGCATCACGGCAAACCCGACCGGAGCATGGACCACCCAAGCCGCCCGCAACCTGTTCCTGGTTCACGCCGACCGACTCGCCGGCTCACGAGCGCTAGTTCGTGATCGAGGCAGCCAATTCATCGACGCCTTCGATGAGATCTTCCGAACCGAAGGCCTCAAGATCCTCGAGACACCAATCCGGACCCCCGTGGCCAACACGTTCGCTGAGCGCTGGATCGGAACCATTCGCCGCGAACTCCTCGACCGCACAATCGTCTGGAGCCAGCACCAACTCGAACGGCTCGTCGTCGACTACATCGACCATTACAACACGCACTGACCACACCGCTCGCTCGATCAGCGACCGTCGCTGGCTACCGACGCACAGCCGGCAATAGGCCAATGCCACCTTCAGGTCGTCAAATGGGTCTGCCCTGAGTTTGGTTGTCACTCAGCACAGGTGCGGATTCGGGTTCATGGCCTCCCAGCAACCCGTGCGTGCCCGGTCGTCGACCACCCCGAAAGTGCAAGGCATAGGCCACAGCCCACTGGCTGCATCAAACCAATTCATTGCGTTTATTTCGTTTAGACCCTAGTGTGGTCTGCCGAAGGAGCAAACATGGAAACCATCGTGCAACCAGGATCCCTCAAACAAGCAGAGATCGACACATTCATTGAGGGCCTCAACGCCGTCGGCGAGACCCCGCGCCTGGTCGGACCAGACGGCGCCTCAATCGAACTCCCCGTCGAGATCCACGCTGTCCTTCTCCGCGTCGCGAACGAACTCCAGATCGGCAACGGTGTCACCGTCATCCCCGTCTCAGCTGTACTCACCACCGCTCAAGGCGCCGAAATGCTCAACGTCAGCCGCCCCCACGTCGTGAAACTCCTTGACCAAGGCGAACTCCCCCACCACATGGCTGGCACTCACCGCCGCATAAAAGTCGCTGATCTTCTCCCCTACCGTGACCGGCGCGACCGCGAACGAGCCGAAGCGCTCTCTGAACTGCACTGAATCGCAGACGAATCCGGAATGGACCTGTAGCGGCAACGGTCGATGGCTGTCTTTCCTGTCGTACTCGACGCAAACATGCTGTACGGCGTCTTAGCGACCGACATACTTCTCGCCACCGCGGATACTGGGCGTGCCGTCGATGCCTAGTGTGTGCTCTGAAGCTAGCGAACTCCCGACGAAGCCCGAGCGGTTTGAGCCCTTGCCTGAAAGCGTCATACGAAGTATGCTTGCTGTATGACAATGATCAGTTTCAGAGTCAATGAGTACGAGGCGACAGCTGCCCAGAGATGGGCAGACGAACTGGGCATCGACAAGTCCGAGCTTCTTCGTGAGGCGCTGCACCGCCACCTGACTCGACTCGCCTCAGAACACGACACCGAAAAGTGGTTGGACACGCCACTCACCGTTGACGAGTCAGCAATTGGTCAAATCGCAGCGTGGGGACCCGCCGAAGACTGGTCGGACTGGGCCGATGCAGCACGGTGACGTTTGGTTCGCAGAAACGCCCGGCGGCGACCGCCCGGTATTGATACTCACGCGAGATCCAGTAGCTGATCGGATCGGGTCAGTCGTGGTTGCGGCCATCACACGGACTATTCGGGGTCTGGTTTCTGAACTCGAGTTGACCCCTGAGGACGGCGTACCGACGGATTGCGTCGTAAACTTCGACAACATCCATACTATTCCACGGCTCGCTTTCCGGCGACAGATCACCAAGCTCGATCCAGCACGACTTGCGCAGGCATGCCAGACGCTTCGCGATGCCACCGGATGTTGAACCGGAGCTAAGAACCGACAACCGGGCCAGATCGATATGCCCAGAGCTCCATTGACGGTCGGCGATATGCGTGGGTGGCGGCGCGGCGTGACCGCAGATGGCGGGCCCTGACTAGCATTCCCCAATACCGGACTCGTCAGTCGTGTTCAGGATGAGACACAACCCTGACCTCAACACCGGCGACCCCTCGAAGTCACTGGGATTACAGGTGTAGACCGGCAACCCGGCAGCCACCGCAATCGCCGCAATCGCTGCGATCATAAGAACGAGCCGCCGGATTACGACCAACGCGACGCAACGAAGCAGCCGCCCCACCCAACGCCCGTGCTGCTACCCCATCAAATGGCAACGGACCGAAATCTGACTCCGCCGCCTGAAGGTGAGCCTGCCGAGCAACACGCTCCTCGTCTGTCTTGTCGACGAGTGGCCCCAGCGACAACTCGGCCAGAGTCACTGCATTTGTAGAGGCCTCGTCGGGTAACGCGTTGAGGTCGGCGAGACGCCCGAGAAGGATCAGTGTGCTCGTGTCCAGAATGCCGCTCGTAGTCACAGCGATCCGTCGATCACCGCATCAACATCCCCCTGCTACTCCGTTGAGGCGGGTGCCAAACTCACTGGACGCACCGGACTGGACGCACCGGACTTTTCTGTACGAACTCGGGTCTGGTGCAGCATCGGTTGACTGCGGGTTCCGGTATTGGCAGTCCTAATGCCAGTTCATTCCTGATGCCAACGCGCCGCGCCAGACCGCCCGAATCACAGCCTCGCGGATCTCGTCGCCACACACCAAGCGCAGTCAACGAACGTGAATCGCTAACCTTCGTCACATCGTCGCTGCTAAGACCCGCGAAACGCACTGAGCTCAACTGGCGCCCACTTCGGCCACACTGGCAGCATCGTCGGCTGCCCATACTCATAACCAGCAATCAACCGGAACGGTTTCGACGCCGAGGAATTGTCATACACATTCGCAACCGCAGCGAGATCTATGGCGTCACGCACATGAGCCCAAAGGCGGCGGTGCCGTTCCCTAACCTTGATTTCAGGCACGTCATGCCCACCGACCTCGACCCGTGTCCGCACCCGCAACACGGCGAGGTCTTCCGGGATCACAATGATGTGGAGGGTCACGCTGTACCCGAGCGTCGTAGCCTTTGCCACGAGATCGAGTTTGGACCGATGCGAGAACACCGTCTCCGTCGCGAACGATCGCCGGTCTGCGAACCGCTCCTCGCGAAGCTCCGCCGCTGCTGCCGACGCCTCATATGCATGGGACACTTCGTCGCCGGGCCACCGTTGCGCTGCAATCACATCAGCGTTGATGAACTCCAATGGAATCGGGGCGATCACCTTGTTATAGAACGTCGTCTTTCCGGCCCCATTCGGCCCGGCGACGAGATGCAAGATTGGTGTCGGCAACGGCGGTCAGGCCACCGGTTCAACAATGACCGGGTTGCCGTCTTCGTCGAGTTCAGCGTACGAGCGGCCCGCGAGCTCAGCCGACAGATCGACCTGGGCAACACGGTCGGCCATGTCCTCACGCCACTGAGCCCGCACGATCGCTTGTTCATGATCGTTCAGATCGTCGTAGTTACTACTCCCTGCCAGCACGGCGGTGATGTCGGCGTGTGACACGGTCGGTGAGCGTTCCAGTTCACGGCCGATCCGGGCCCAATGGGCGACCTGTTGCGCGGTGGATCGGCTCATGATTGGAGCGACGATACACGCGGAGGCGTGCACGTCATCATCAATCCTGATCGAGGATGTGGTAGTCATAGGGATACCTCCTGAACCGCGACTGTAGCAGATTACCACAGTCGAGGCCAGGGGTCGTGCGGCCTACGAGGCGGGTGCCACGTTGGGTGCCAAACTCACTGGACTCCACCGGACTGGGTAGGACGCACCGGAATCCGCTCCGGACAGAACACCTGCTCCTCGGACTCCACAGGACGCACCGGAGTGAAGCGCCCCGGCTTAGTTGACTACTCCATACTCTGAGAAATTCGAGCAAGCATCGCCGGTAAGTGCAAAGGTGTGTCGTCTAGACAATCAGAGTTTCTATACCGCAACGCGGGTATAAAACCGCGTTACGATATAGAATCTCTCTATGTCTGTTGTCCTCGACCAACTCAGCCGCCAAACCTTGCAGGTCGCGAAGGCAGACGACTTCGCACTCGAGCGACCCGACACCGAACTACGGCGCCTAGCCGAACGCGGCGCAGTTCTACCGTTGGCGAAAGGATTCTACGCTCTAGTCCCCGAGGCTCGGCGAGGACCAGCGACTCGCTGGCTCCCCACAATTGAGGCCGCCGGACTCGGCATCGCCGCCGCGCTACACGGCATCGACAACGTCGCACTACTTGGCCCATCCGCTGCACGCATACACCACTGCTACCCCCGTGCACTCGGCCAAGCATACGTAGCCGTCCCGGCCCAGCACAGAGCCAAACAAACACCCGTAGGTCTGATCCGCCTTGTGAAACGCGACATCACCAAGATCGATACCGTGCGGGCCGACACCGACCTCGGATCGGGCTGGACAACCAGTGTCGAACAAACAGCACTTGACCTGTGCCGCGACCGGCCCGCCTGGCACATCACCGACACTGCACGTTCGGAAATGATCGAACGACTCGCCGAACGAATCGACTGGGACCGCATCGACGAGATCGCGGCACGAACACGGGGCGTGAACACGCTACGGCGCCTCCGGCGAATGCTGAAGCAAACATGATCGCTCTCGACGAAATCGCCGTCGTCGCAGAACGCTTCGGTGCACGCGAGTCACAGGTCGCCCGTGACCACCTCATCAGTCACGTTCTCGCAGCCCTCGCCGAACCACCGACCGGCACCACCGGTCCCACAATGTTCCTTGGCGGCACTGCGCTCTGTCGGACCTGGTGCCCAGACATCCGACTATCCGAAGACATCGATCTGCTCGTCGCGTCACCCGACGACATCGGGCCGATGCTCAAAGCGATCTCTAACGGCATACGCCGCGAGTATCCCAATCACTCCTGGACCGCGGAGGGCGTCCGTCATCAGGTTGATACCCGCATGCTCCGCAGCGCCACCTCGACGGTGCAGGTCCAGTTCATCTGGGATCGTCCAGCATGGAACCGCCTACCCGTCATGCAGGCTCCTGTAGCTCTCCGTTACAGCGACCTGCCGGCCACAGCGGACCTGCCCGTTCCAACCGCCGCGAGCTTCGTCGCCTTGAAGGTCTCGGCTTGGCTCGATCGCTCCGCGCCACGCGACCTGTTCGACCTCGCTGCCTTAGCCGACCACGGGCACATCAACAACGAAGCGATACGCCTCACCAAGCAGCTCACAGGCGCATCGCCGGCCCCGGGACTGTTCGCGGCCAAAGCCCCGAAGAGTGTGACTCGAGCGTGGGACATCGAGCTCGGTCACCAGTTAGGGAAACTCAGGTCAGCCGACGAATGTCTCAGCATCGTCCGCGACGGCCTCCGAAATCTGCGGCACAAGAAGTCCGAGAGTGACGGCTAGGCACAGCGACAGCGGGTGTCACGTTGGGTGCCACACGCACTGGACTCCACCGGACTGGGCAGGACTCCCCGGAA
>CBDTUI010000089.1:0-11395 GCA_965363765.1 uncultured Acidimicrobiia bacterium | reverse complement strand
TCTTCCGCTTCGGCATCATGCCGCTCTTTCTCTTCTCGGGCACCTTCTTCGAGATTTCTCGCCTGCCAGACTGGATGGAACCCATCGCCTACCTCACCCCGCTGTGGCATGGCGTAGAGCTAACCCGTGCGGTCGCTTTAGGAACCGAACCGCCCCTCGGTCGGGTCGGCCATGCCGCCATCCTTATTGCCCTCATCGTCATCGGCACGGCCCTCGCTGTTCGCCAGTTCGAGAAACGGCTAGTCGTATGACCTCGATGCTGCTCAGAGTCATCCCGCTGCCGCTACGGTCGGCTCAGCGCTCGAAGTATGTGTTCGAACGCAACGTGATGGTCTATCGGCGCGCATGGATGGTCATCTTTTCTGGCATTTTCGAACCTCTCTTCTACCTGTTTTCGATCGGGGTGGGCCTGGGCGGGTACATCGGCTCGGTAGCCGGTCCGGGCGGAGAAATGGTGAGCTACACGGCATTTGTCGCGCCTGCTCTACTCGCTTCATCCGCCATGAACGGGGCGGTATTCGAATCAACCATGAACATCTTCTTCAAAATGAAATACCAGAAGACTTACGACGCCATGCTGTCTACGCCCATCGGTGTCTCTGATATCGCCGTAGGCGAAATCAGCTGGTCGCTCGTGCGAGGCGCCATGTACGCAGCTTCATTCATGGTGGTCATGGCAGGTCTCGGTTACGTCGAATCATGGTGGGGAGTCCTGGCCGTGCCGGCCGCCGTCCTCATCGGGTTCGCGTTCGGGGCCGTCGGCATGGCCTGCTCAACCTTCATGCGCTCATGGCAAGACTTCGACTACGTGACCGTGGTGACGCTCCCCCTGTTCCTCTTTTCAGCCACCTTCTACCCGCTTGACGTCTACCCACCCATAGTTCAACAGCTCACCCGGTTCTCGCCTCTCTACCACTCGGTTGAGCTCATCAGAGCGCTCACGTTCGGCATATTCGACTGGACGCTGCTCGGCCACATTGCAGTTCTCATCGGCATGGGAGTCATCGGAACTGCCGTGGTCGGCCGACGCCTTCACCGGCTATTACTCAAGTAGAAGCGGTCTACGAGACCGATCGGCGATGGCGACCCACATAGCCAGTGGGTTCGAATTCACCTTCAATGGCTGGGTTGAGCAAGATCAGAATGACCAGCCAGCCGACCGCGGCCAGAAAGTACGGGGCCTGCAACCCGAGTTGCTTCGCCACAATCCCTCCCAGCAACGCACCAATCGGCTGGGAACCCCAGGCCACCATTCGTACGGCGCTGGCAACCCGTCCCCGCAACTCGTCAGGGGTGAGCTTCTGGCGGATTGTGATGTTGATGACTGTTAGGGATGTGACCCCAAAGCCAAGACCGAACATGGCGATGGCGGCTGGGATTGGGCTCGGGAACAGAACGAACACCAGTGACATGGCAGCCTGCAACATGAGCACTGCACTGATTGAGAAGCGAACTCCCAACCAGCGCGATATTGGGGAAACCGACATCGCCCCAACCAAGGCGCCCACCCCGGCGACCGACAGCAACAATCCGTAGGCAATGTCGCCGACCCCCAGGAGCTCCTTGGCGTACAGCACGAATATCGCAAGGACACCTGTGATGAGGATGTTGGCCGCCCCGGCCATAAAGGCCAGCGATCGGACCACCTTCTGACCCATCAACCAAGCGAGACCTTCCTTGATCTCGTCCAGGATCGGGGCGGTGTCGACTCGGTCGGCTTTGTACGAGCCGCCGATGGACGCGATCAAGATGGCGGCAGCGACAAAACTGACGGCGTTTAGAGCAAATGGGGCCACTGCCGCAACACCAAACAGCAGCGCTCCAGCCGGTGGTCCGAGCAGGGTGTCGCCGAGCAGTTCGGTCGATTGCAAGCGACTGTTGGCAACGTCATAGTTGCCTGCATCGACCACGTTTGGCACGAGCGCTTCCGAAGCCGAGTCGAAGAGCGTTTCGCCAGAACCGAGAGCGAATGCAACGAAGTAGATCAGGAACGGAGAGACCGTTTGCGTGCCAACCGTCCAGGCCAGTCCACCGACTGCCAAGGCCCGAGCAATGTTGACCGAGACCATGACTGTTTTGCGATCGAGTCGGTCCACCAGGGCTCCAGAGAACAGGGCAAAGAGAAACCACGGGAGAGTTCCCGCCGCCAGCGTGCCCGCCACCACGACCGGATCGTTGGTCAAGCGGACCATTAATAGCGGGAGAGCTGCGTCCATCAGGCCATCGCCGAAGTTCGAGATGGCTGTAGCTCCCCACAGTTTCGAGAAACGCTCCCCAATACTGCTCATCGAGACAGATCGTAGCTTCTCAGGATCCGGGACTGGTCGCGCTCAGATCGTGCTGATCAGGCGGACGCTGATATCCCGGATGGCCTCGTATCGAGTTCCACGATGCGGGACAGTCCTGTATGGTGATGCGATACCGGGGAGTTGCATCCACCTTGTCGAATGTGCAATCAATTGAACGGGCATTCCTGTTGCTTGAAGTCCTCGCCTCGGATGCCGTTGGAGTGACGGACCTAGCGGCGCGATCCGGTCTACCGAAGAGCACCGTCGCCCGTCTCGTAAGCACCCTCGAATCGCTCGGGGCCGTCAGGCGCTCCGACGATGGCATGCTCACGA
The DNA here is from genome assembly GCA_965363765.1 of uncultured Acidimicrobiia bacterium. Classification (GTDB taxonomy): domain Bacteria; phylum Actinomycetota; class Acidimicrobiia; order Spongiisociales; family JAENVV01; genus JAENVV01. Next base: position 8,774 of record CBDTUI010000089.1, on the reverse strand, counting down.
TCGGCGCAAAAATCTCAGAACTGACGGGTAGTACGTCGACCGGACCTGACCTGATCGCACGGGTACGACCGCACCTTGTCACCCTGTCGCGAGACCTCGACGAAGACGCCGGACTGTCCGTGCCAGACGGCTACATGGTCCATTACATCAATCAATCCGACTCAGACAACCCGGTTCAGATCCGAGACTGGACGGGCGAACTGATCCCAATGCATTGTGTTCCCTCCGGCTTAGTCCTGCTCGCTAATTGGCCAGCGGAGCGAATTGACCGGTACCTGGGCAGGTCATTACAGCCGTTCACGCCAAATACGGTGGTCGATCCCGATGCCATCCGGCAGCGTCTGGCACAGATACGAGCGGACGGGTACTGCTGGGTATACGAGGAGTTCGCCGAGGGGATCAATTCCGTGGCAGCTCCGGTATATGACCGGGACAGCCGTCCCGTCGCTGCGATCCATGTCCATGGGCCGGCGTATCGCTTTCCCCGACCGGACCAGGCGATTCAGATTGCCGGGTTGGTAAAAGCTAAGGCTGCGCAGGTTTCGAACGACCTCGGGCGTCTCAAGGTCTAGTGGCGCGTCGCTACCTACGGGCGTCCTCGGCGCTCCACGTAGGCGGCGTCACCGTTTGCCCTCCGCCGAAAGAACGGCGTCCAGCTCCCAGAGATTGCCCGACTAGCGACGCCGGATGCGTCGGTGCGGTTCGGTACCGCCTTGGTAAAGATCCGCCACAGCGCATAGACAGCCACCGGCAGGTAATACAGCGCAATCGTCAGGAAGAAGCCGTTGGAACCGAATCGATCCATCACAAAGGCGGTGACGATCGGGCCGATAATCGCCCCGACACCGAAGATGAACATGAATGCGGCGGCAGCTCCGAGCATTTGTTCGCGGTCGAGTACGTCGTTGATGTGAGAGATCGACAGCGAATACATCGGAAAGAGAATCCCACCGAACAAGAACACCGCCAGATACATGGACGGGCTGCCTGGGGCGAGGGTCGCGGCCACCAACATAATGATCACCCCGGCGGAAGCGCACCCGAAGATGACCCTGCGGCGAGGCACCCGGTCGGAGAGGTGTCCGATCGGAAACTGGAACGCAATTCCGCCGAGGACGCCGAGTGCCGCAAAGAGACCGATACGCGCAATAGGAAACCTTTCGAGAGTGGCATACACCGTGATCAGGCCAGAGAAAGCGCCGTTGGCCATGCCGGTTAGAAACCCGGCCACAATTCCCAGCGGAGCAAGTTCCCATAGCGTCGTCAACTTGATAGTCCGCGAAATGCCTAGATCTGGGGCAGCAACATTTGTCAGGGCTAGCGGAACCAGCGCCAGCGACACTGCAATGGATGCCACAATAAAAAGGTCAATCTTCAGCGGATCGCCGAGGCCGAGAAGCGCCTGACCCATTGAGACACCGCCCATTGACATGATCATGTAGGTTCCGAGCAGTCTGCCGCGGGTCGCATTGGTTGCTTTGGCGTTCAGCCAGCTCTCGGACGTGATGTACAGGCCGGCCATCGCCAATCCGGTGACACCTCGCATGATGATCCACACCGGAGGGTTCACAAAGAGGCCGTTGACCAGTACCGCCGCCGATGCCAACGAGGCCATCGCTGCGAAAACCCGGACATGGCCCACCGTTTTGAGGACCCTGGGCACCTGAAACGAACCAACCAGGAACCCGACGTAATAGGCCGCGATGATCACTCCCGTCACCGTGGTCGGGAAAGCTTCCAGGGTTGAGCGGACCCCAATCAGGGAGATCTGGAGCCCGTTGCCGATCATCAAGAAAAGTACGGCGAGGAACAGAGGCCAGGTCGCGCTCGCGAGGGAGGAGGATGTTGCTTGTGGGGCGTGAGCCGTCACGTTGAGACACCGATGTTCAGTGAAGTATTCGACCGCTTGACGCGGCAGGGAGAACTGTACACGCTCGGTGGACCATCCCTCACGATCCCGAGAAAACTGCGTGGAGCCAGCCTGGCCGACGACGATCGGTCTATCGTGGCGGCCGCGCCATCTTCGTAAGGATCAACCACATGCCGTTCCCGTCCGATCTTGATATTGCCCAAGCCGCCACGCCTCAGCCGATCGCAGACATCGCCGCTTCGATCGGCATCGAACCCGACGAACTGATCCCCCAAGGTGCCACCAAGGCCAAGGTGCATCTCGACATTCTCAAACGAATCGGCGACCGAGCGCCTGGCAAGTACATCGACGTGACTGCCATCACCCCGACCCCGCTCGGCGAGGGCAAGACGACCACCACCATCGGGTTAACCCAGGGTCTCGGGAAGATCGGGAAAACCGCGATTGCCGCCATCCGCCAGCCCTCGATGGGACCCACCTTCGGTATCAAGGGTGGCGCCGCCGGAGGCGGCTATTCCCAGGTCATCCCAATGGATGAGTTCAATCTGCACCTCACTGGCGACATCCATGCAATCACGGCCGCCCACAACCTCGTGGCTGCCGCCATCGATGCCCGCTGGTTCCACGAAGGCCGCATGACCGACGATCAGCTCGCCAACTTAGGACTCAAACGGCTCGGCATCGACCCGAACCAGATTTCCTGGCGGCGGGTCGTCGACATGAACGACCGGGCACTTCGCAATGTGATTGTCGGCCTGGGCGGGGCTTTGGAGGGCCGGCCCCGCGAAACGGGATATGACATCACGGTCGCCTCTGAGCTCATGGCGATTCTGGCCCTGGTAGACGGATCCAATTATGCCGAAGCGCTCCGTAACCTGCGCGAGCGATGCAGCCGAGTTGTGATCGGCCGTAGCAAGGCTGGTGAACCGATCACTCTCGAAGACCTGGGGGTCGCAGGGGCCGTCACCGTCCTAATGAAGGAAACGCTCCATCCCACAATCATGCAGACTCTTGAGGGGCAGGCGGCCATGGTCCATGCCGGGCCGTTCGCCAACATTGCTCATGGCAACAGCTCGATCCTGGCCGATCGGGTTGCCCTCCAACTCGGCGACTACGTTGTCACCGAATCCGGATTCGGTGCCGACATGGGTGCCGAGAAGTTCTTCGACATCAAGTGTCGAGTCTCGGGTCTAAAACCCGACGCAGCTGTCCTCGTCGCCACGGTCCGAGCGCTCAAGACGCACGGTGGCGGACCCAAGGTGGTGGCCGGTCGCCCACTAGACCGTGCGTACACCGAGGAAAACCTTCCCCTTCTTAGAGCCGGCCTCGGCAACCTCATCACGCACATCGAGAACGTCATGAAGTTCGGCGTTCCCGTCGTTGTGGCCGTCAACACATTCCCGACCGACACTGAACACGAGATTCAGCTCATCAAAGAAACCGCCATGGCGCACGGAGCCTTCGCGGCCGTGACCAGTTCTCATCATCCGGACGGAGGTGAGGGTGCGGTCGAGTTGGCCAAGGCGGTCGTTGCTGCGGCCGATTCCCCCTCGGAGTTCAAGTTCCTTTATGAACTGGACCGCCCCATCAAAGAGAAGATCGAAACAATCGCCAAGGAGATCTACGGCGCGAGCGACGTGGAGTACTCGCCGCTAGCCGCACGCCAGATCGCCGAGTTTGAGCAGGCCGGATACGGCTACCTGCCGATATGTATGGCCAAGACGCATCTTTCGATTAGTCACGATCCCGATCTGAAAGGCTCACCAAAGGGCTTTACCGTCCCGGTCCGCGAGGTGCGAGCTTCCGTGGGCGCCGGGTTCATCTACCCGCTGCTCGGCGAGATGCGGACGATGCCGGGACTGGGCGCCACACCGGCCTTTATGAAGGTCGACATCGACGACGACGGCCAAGTCGTCGGCCTGTTCTAGGTCGTGGCAGCGCCCAAAATCAGTGGCATCATTCTTGACGTCTCCGACGGGCCACGTGCCACGGCGTTTTGGTCCTCCATATTCGAGACTGAAGTCGCATTCGAGTTCGACGAGTTCGTGTTCTTTGACGTCGACGCCCTCCATCTCGTCCTCCAAGTCGTGCCCGACCCGAAAGTCGTGAAGAACCGCGCCCACTTCGACCTCATGAGCGACGATCCACTCCAACTCACCGACCGGGTTGTCGCCCTCGGCGGATCAGTGGTGTCCACGGTCGACAAGCCGAGCTATGCGCTTACAGTCGTCGCTGATCCCGACGGCAACGAGTTCTGTATTTCGCGACAACCATCCACAGGACTGGCTTGAGGGCTATCGTTTTGTTCAGAGAGGAGGTGAGATGAAAAAGACACGTTTAACCACCCCGCTCGTTCGGCGCAATGGCGCCCTTGAGCCGGCCACCTGGGACGAAGCGCTTGATGCGGCCGCCACCGGTCTGGCCGCACACGCCGGGACGTCGTACGGCATGTTCTCGTGTTCAAAAGCAACCAACGAACTGAACTTTATGGCACAGAAGTTCTCCAGGGTTGTGATGGGCTCGAACAACATCGACTCGTGTAATCGAACCTGACACGCTCCTTCGGTCGCCGGTCTGGCGGCTGTTCTCGGAGCCGGCGGGGGAACCTCGTCGTACGAAGAAATTGAAACCACCGACCTCATCGTCCTGTGGGGTTCCAACGCGCGTAATGCTCACCCGATCTTCTTCCATCACCTCCTCAAAGGGGTCCGCAACGGCGCCAAGATGTACGCCGTCGACCCACGGCTGACCTCCTCGGCTAAGTTCGCCGACGTCTGGTTGGGTATCGACGTTGGTTCTGATATCGCTCTTGCCAATACGATCGGCCGCGAGATCATCGCGGCAGGATTGGTAAATGAAGCCTTCGTAGCTCACTCGACCATGGACTTCGATGCTTACAAAGCGGGTGTCGAAGAGTGGACCCTCGAACGCGGCGAGCAGGTCACCGGCGTGCCCGCCGAGATCATTCGACAACTGGCCCATGACTACGCCACGGCCAAAACCGCCCAGATCTGCTGGACGCTCGGGATTACTGAACACCTCAACGGCACCGACAATGTCATCGCCCTCATCAGCCTCGCCTTGCTCACCGGCCATGTCGGCCGTTACGGATCGGGCCTCGTTCCGATTCGCGGGCAGAACAACGTGCAGGGTGGAGGCGACATGGGCGCCCTCCCCAACAAGCTGCCCGGCTTTCAGGACATCGAAGACGACGAAGCTCGCGGAAAGTTCGAAGCAGCCTGGGGCGTCGACGTACCCGCCGATCCGGGCCTACACATCTCCCTGATGTTCGAGGCGATGGAACGCCAGGAGATCACGGCTCTGTATGTCATCGGTGAGAACCCAGCCCAGTCAGAGGCAGACTCCGAGCATGTACGCAAGTTGCTGAACGACCTCGAGTTCATTGTCGTTCAAGACATCTTCCTGACCGCCACCGCCGAACTCGCCGACGTCGTCTTCCCCGCGGCGGCCGGATGGGCCGAAAGTGACGGAACCTCCACGTCGTCCGAGCGGCGCGTGCAACGCATTCGAAAAGCCATCGAACCACCTGGCGAGGCAAAGGACGACCTCGAAGTTCTCAGCCTCTTGGCAGCGAAGATGGGGCACGGGTGGGGGTTCCCCACCGGCGAGGAAGTGTGGGATGAGCTGCGGTCATTGTCTCCGATGCATGCCGGAATGTCCTACGAACGCCTCGAAAGCGAAGGCGGCCTGCAGTGGCCATGCCCATCGCTCGATCATCCCGGCACGCTGTTTCTCCACGCCTGGCTTTGGGACGATGTGCTGCCAGAGCGCGGCCCGGCCCCCTTCATCCCGGTTGGGTGGCTTCCACCCGTCGATCCCCTGTCTGATGACTTTCCGATTCGCCTCACTACCGGACGAGCGTTGGACTCGTACAACACCGGAGTCCAGTCGAGCGGGTACAGCTCTCCGATCCGCAAGGGAGCCGTTCTCGAAATCTGTCCAGAGGATGGAACGAGCTGGGCTATCGCCGAAGGCGACTCCGTCAAGATCAGCTCCCGGCGTGGCGCCATCGAAGTGCCTGTCATCTTTGCCGATTCGCTTCGGCCAGGCCTTACGTTCATGACGTTCCACCATCCCGACGAGGCAGATGTCAACCAGTTGACGCTCGACGCATGGGATCCGAAATCTGGAACCGCAGAATTCAAGGCAACCGCCATCCGAATCGAAAAGGTGTAGATCATCGATATCAAACTGATGAACAAACCGGCCACTGACGCCGAACAGGCGGCGGTCGACGGCCTCCTCGATTCGCTCCCGGCCGGGTGGGATGGCAATCCGATTGAAGGCCGTTTGGCGTTCGCCGGTCTCCACCGCTCACAGCAACTTCGTCATCTTCTGCTGCCAGCACTGGCGACGGTTCAGTCGGAGATCGGCTGGGTCAGCCCGGGAGCATTGGACTACATCTGCGCCACCCTGATCGTTCCCCCTGCCGAGGCGTACGGCGTGGCCAGCTTCTATGCGCTGATATCGACCACTCCCCTGGCTCCCATCGTCGTGCACGTTTGCGATGACATCTGCTGTCGGGATCGCGGAGCCACCGAGATCATTACCGCACTGCGAGACCGGTTTGGTGATCCCCGCTCGCCCGATGGACCGGCCACGTGGATGACGAGTCCGTGCCTGGGTCAATGCGACCGGGCACCGGCAGTCTTTCTTCAACGGGCCGGCCAACCAGATGTGGTGATCGCGCCAGCGAATCCGGCCCTCGTGCTCGCCGCCATCGACGGCGCCGTGGTTCCGATGAACGCCGAAACTGCAGCCACGACGCTGTTGGGAAGGCCGGGCGGTAAGTCACTGGAGGCCTACCGTAAGGGAGGCGGGTACGTTGCTCTTGCGATGGCCGCCAGCCAAGGGCCGGCCCATACGATTGCCGAGGTGAAGGCATCGAATCTCCGAGGTCGAGGTGGAGCCGCTTTCCCGGCCGGGGTCAAGTGGGAAGCTGTCGCTGGAATCTCAGCTGAACACAAGTACGTCATCTGCAACGCAGACGAATCCGAACCCGGGACTTTCAAAGACCGCGACCTGATGGAATCGAACCCGTACGCCCTGGTCGAAGCAATGACGATCGCCGGTTTCGCAACCGGAGCCACACGGGGCTACATCTACATTCGCGGTGAGTATCCGTACGCCACTGCTCGAATTCTCACCGCCATCGGAGAGGCCTATGCGGGCGGATTGCTCGGCGCCGACGTCGGCGGACATGGGTTCGCCTTCGACTTGGAACTACGCAGGGGCCAAGGCGCCTACATCTGCGGCGAAGAGACTGCACTGATGAATTCGATCGAGGGCAAGCGGGGCGAACCCCGCAACAAACCCCCGTTCCCGACCGTTTTCGGTTTGTTTGGCAAGCCGACTGTCATCAACAACGTCGAGACACTCGTAAACGTGATCGACATCATCGAGCACGGCGGCGAGACCTGGGCTCAGGTAGGCACCGCTGATTCCGCCGGACCAAAACTGTTCTGCCTGTCTGGGGCGGTCGGCCGCCCTGGTGTCTATGAGGTTGACTTCGGGGCGACGCTCGGCGAACTACTCGCCATGGCGGGAGGCGCCACCGGTGACATCCAGGCGATCCTCCTGGGGGGAGCGGCCGGGTCGTTCGTAACTGCCGACCAGCTCGACATTCCTCTCACCTTCGAAGGGTCCCGGGCGGCAGGTGTATCGCTTGGGTCCGGGGTGATCATGGTCTTCGACACCTCAACGGACATGACCGACGTTGCTCGCCGCCTTGCTCAGTTCTTCCGGGACGAGTCCTGTGGCCAGTGTGTTCCATGTCGGGTGGGTACCGCTCGCATCGAAGAAAGCCTGGCCAGAAAATTGAACGGTCACGGCGACCTGGACCTGCAACTGATCGACGATATCGACGTCGCCATGAAAGATGCCTCGATCTGCGGCTTCGGCCACACGGCCGCCACCGCCGTGCGCTCCCTTATCGACCTAGGACTCATATGAGCGTCACCGTCACCATCAATGGCCAGTCCGTATCGGTTCCTGATGGGGGGACGTTGCTCGATGCTTGTCGGTCTGAAGAGATCGACACACCGACGCTCTGCTACCTCGAAAACCTGACGCCAGTCAATGCGTGCCGGGTATGTGTTGTCGAGGTGGAAGGCAGTCGCACCCTGGTCCCCGCTTGTTCCCGCCCGGCCGAAGAAGGCATGGTGGTGAATACCGAAACCGATCGGGTGAAGCACTCCCGCAAAATGGTCCTCGAGTTCCTCGCGTCATCGGTTGACCTATCCACCGCAGACTCGTCGCTGGCGGGCTGGATGGAGGAATACGGCGCCGATCCGTCTCGTTATGGCCCGGCCGCTCCGCCATCCGAGGATCGTGATCACCGCCATGCCGGGCATCACCAAGCCGCCTCAGGCGTTGTTGCAGAGACGGTCGCTCAGCCACCGAAGATCGACAACGGGCTGTACATGCGCGATTACTCCAAGTGCATCCTTTGCTACAAGTGTGTCGAAGCCTGCGGCGAAGACGCCCAGAACACGTTCGCCATTGCGGTGGCCGGCCGAGGGTTCGATGCGAGGATCTCAACCGAGTTCGATGTTGGGCTGACAGATTCGGCATGCGTTTTCTGTGGAAACTGCATCGGCGTTTGCCCCACCGGGGCACTCATGTTCCGATCCGAATACGAACTCCGTCAAGCTGATGTCTGGAACGAGGACGAGCAGAATGTCACCCGAACCATCTGTTCTTACTGCGGTGTCGGCTGCAACCTGGAACTCCACACTCAGGACAATCGGATCGTCAAAGTGACCTCTCCGATGGACCATTCCGTCACCGACGGCCACCTGTGCATTAAGGGCCGATTCGGCTACGAGTACGTCCAGAACCTCGCCGATGACCTCGCCACTACCCCAGTCGACGTGGTGTTACG
>CBDTUI010000088.1:0-11553 GCA_965363765.1 uncultured Acidimicrobiia bacterium | reverse complement strand
GGTGGGCGATACTGGGATCGAACCAGTGACCTCTGCCGTGTGAAGGCAGCGCTCTCCCGCTGAGCTAATCGCCCCAGCCAGTTTTGGGTCGGGCTGTGACCAGGCAGTGTAGAAGGTTCGTAAGGCCCTGCGAAACGACAGGAGGGGAACTGACCCGAAGATCAGCTCCCCTCTTTAGCCTGTGCTGGCTGGGTTACGAGTCGACGTATTGGAGGATGTCACCTGGCTGACAGTCCAAGGTGTGACAGATCGCTTCGAGCGTTGTGAACCGCACTGCCTTGGCTTTCCCGGTCTTGAGGATTGACAGGTTTGCCAGCGTCACCCCTACCGACTCGGCCAGGTCCGTGAGGGTCATTTTGCGATCCAACAACACCCGATCAAGGTTGATTTCGATACCCATCATCACACCGTCAGTTCTGATTCGTCTTGGAGTGAGACGCCCGCCTGGTAGATCTCGGCAACCGCCAAGGCCAGCAAGCCACCGGCAATAGTTGTGAGCGGTAGGCCGACAGACAAGGTGAACTGACCAGCAACCGCAGTCCCCACCCACGTGTCCATGATCCAACCGATGGGAACCAGCACGAATGCGGCGCCTGCGACCTTGCGCAGACGCAGATAGTTCTCTTCCCGGAAGGCCGAACCAGCCAATACGGCTTTGAGTGCCCGACGAATCTGGTGAGCGATGAACGTCGCCACCGCCATCGACGCGACGATGCCAGCCCCGGCTGCATAGGCAACCTGCTTGGCAGCGGCGTCATCGAGGTTGGCGGCGTCTACCGAGAAGTCGACCCCCATGATCGTTCCTGACTGGGCGGTTGGTGAAATCTCCTTGACAGCTTCGAGGATCAATGGCGAGGCGACCGTCAAGATCGCAACCAATACAACTCCGATGACACCGACCACAAACAGGATGTCGAACGAGACCTTCGAGATCTTGATTACCTTCATGTTCATACTGGACTCCTCTTTCCGTTTATCGGTATTTGTTTATCGTTTTACAATAAATGTTTGTTGATAAACAGTCAAGTATTATTTATCGAATTTCGATAAGCCTTGGAGTCCATACGTCCGACAAGTACGATCGAAGCACGCTTCCCAGGGACCTCCGCATGTTTTTCAGAACCAGAGTCGCCGTCCTCACCGCCCTGATCGTGGCTCTCAGTGGCATCATCACCGTTCCAGCAGCCACCGCCCAGCCGGACATTGGTCAGCCCGAGTGCCGCTACTCGCCCAACTTCACGGGTTCGTGTCGCTCCGACAACGCCGAACCAGCAAGCCACGGGGGTACCCATGCGCTCAGCGGGACCATCACGCACAACGGATCACCCGTCGAAGGTGTAAGCGTCTTCCTTACCGACGCTGCGACCCTGCAAATCGTTCTACCTGACGCTCTTAGCGCAAGCGACGGCACGTATAGCTTGCTGGTCGAACCAGGCAACTATTACGTGATGACCGCCGACGAAGCGGGACGGTACGTGTCAGAGTTCCACGACGGCGCGATCCGCTACACGGAATCATCGCCGATCAACATAAGTAGCGACAAAACCCTGGATCTCGCCGTCCGCAATCCCGTTGGCACCATCAGCGGAACGGTCACGCACAACGAGGGTCACACCGTGAGCAACGCCACGGTCGTCGCCGTTGCCACCCTTGACGACTTCAACCTGTTCAGCATCGCCAAATCATCGTTCAACGTCGCTCTGACAGATATCAACGGTAACTACACGATCTCCGGGCTGCCCTCCGGCAATTACTACGTGTTCAGCATCTCGGGACCGTCCGCGAGTTGGCACGGCACTGACCTGTGGACTGCCGATCCCATCAACGACGGCGCAGCGGTGGTAGCAGCCGTCGAAGGGTCCGACACTGCCGGAGTCGAGATGACTGTCGACTCGAACGCGGGCGGCTGGATCACCGGTGTCGTGGTGGGACCGGGCCTGAACCCGGTCGAAGGGATCTGTACTGAGGCGGTCCGAACAAGTGATCTGACCGTCATCCGTACGGACACCACCGACAACGACGGAAACTTCACCCTTGCCGAGTTTGCCGACACGGACCGGTTCTACCTGCGTTTGGTTGACTGCACCCGCGACGTTTACGTCACCGAATGGTTTCCGGGGGTCACCGGCACCAACCCTGCTGGCGCCGCCATCTACCGGGGCGACGAGATACATTCGATCGTGACCACCATCGACATCCGCTTCACGGACATCGATAGCAGCATCTTCTTCGACGACATCATTTGGCTCGCCGGCGAAGGGATTACTCGTGGCTGTAACGCGGACCGAACCGAGTTCTGCCCTAATCGGTCGGTCACTCGTGGACAGATGGCCGCGTTCCTGGTCCGGGCACTAAACCTGACAGAACACGACAACACTATCGATTTCACTGACGACGACACGTCTATCTTCGAAACCGACATAGAGAAACTCGCCACCGCCGGAATCACCAAAGGCTGCGGCGACGGAACGACCTTCTGCCCCAACCAATCGGTCACCCGGGGGCAAATGGCCGCGTTCCTGGTGCGCTCCTACCAACTGACTGCCGTCGACCCGGCGATCGACTTCAACGATGACAACACGTCTGTCTTCGAGACCGACATCGAAAAACTCGCCACCGCCGGAATCACCAAAGGCTGCGGCGACGGAACGACCTTCTGCCCCAACCAATCAGTCACCCGCGGGCAAATGGCGGCGTTCCTCAGACGAGCCGCCGCTCTGCCGTGACCTCCGGCTCCAACTTGAGTCGCACGCAGTTTGAGCGGGCCGTCGCCGACGTGATGGACAGCTTGCCGGATTGGGTCAATGACACCATCGACAACCTGGGCGTGGTTACCGCGGATCGGCCGACGCCCGAGCAGGCCGCTGAGGGCGACGAGCTGCTCGGCCTTTACGAGGGCGTTTCCCTGCTCGATCGCGGAAACGACTATTCGGCGTTCCTACCAGACACGATCACGATCTTTCGGGAAGCTCACCTTGCGTTAGGCCTCGACGAGGATGCGCTCCGGTCCGAGATCCGCACCACGGTGCTCCACGAACTCGCGCATCACCTCGGTATGGACGAGACGCGCCTGCACCAACTCGGTTGGGGGTAAACCCGCAACGGTGGCCGACCAAGACCTAAGAGTCCTGAGAGCGCCCCCCGGTGCACTGAACCGACCAGCAGGTGCCATGAGAAACGACCCGACCAGTCAGCGTCGATCAGCCCCGACGAGTCTGAGCCCACGACTTTCCGGCCTCGACGTCGGGCTCACGCGGTAACCCCAGCGCCTGTTCGCCCACGATGTTGCGCTGAATCGCGAACGTGCCTCCACCCAGCGTGAGGGCCGGTTGGAACACGAACCCGTAATGCCAAATCGGATCAACTTCGGGGAATTGGCTAGCGGGTCCGCTAGGAAAGTTGATTTCGGTGAGGCCGTCCCGTTCGAGGATCGGCACGGCGCCAGACGGTCCTGATCCTTCGAGCAGACCGTGAGCACCGGCGGAGTCTTTGGCAAATTGCATGATGTGCTGACCGTGCTCGTCCGACAGGATCTTCTGGGCGGATGCTTCTGGGCCGGGAGTTTGGCCTTTGAGTCGGGCGCTCAACATGCGCAACTGCATCAGGCGCAGCACCTCAGACTCGCAGTAGATCTGCGCCAGTCGGTCACGGGCAATCGGGTCTGAAACTCCGCCCGAATCGCGGACAAGGTCCACTAACGTCCGGGCGGTGGGTCCTATCCCCCACAGCGACCCACCCGATGATAGCGAAGCTCGTTCGTTCGACAACGTGGCAACCGCTAGGCGCCACCCGTCACCATCAGCGCCGACCCGGTTGGCGACCGGAATCCTCACTTCATCAAAGAAGACCTGATTAAACGAATGGGCGGTCGACATGTCGATAATCGGCTGCATCGTCAAACCCGGCGAGTCCATCGGCATGATGAAGTACGAGATGCCCTTGTGTTTGGCGGCGTTCGGGTCGGTGCGAGCCAGCAAGATCCCAAACTGTGATTTGTGGGCGTAGCTGGACCAGATCTTGGAACCATTGATGACGTATTCGTCACCATCTCGAACGGCTCGAGTCGACAAACCGGCCAGGTCGCTGCCCGAATCCGGCTCGCTGAACAGCTGACACCAGTACTCCTCGCCGCTCAGGATCTTCGGGAGATAGCGGTTTCGCTGCTCTTCAGTGCCGGCCGCCAAGAGCACCGGCCCGGCCCACCCGATCCCGATGGCATTGTCTGATCGTTTCACGCCAGCCCGGGTGAACTCCTCGTCGATGACCACTTGATGCATTGGGTCCGCTTCTAGACCCCACGGCGCTGGCCAGTGGGGCACGACATACCCGGCTTCCGATACCTGGCGTCCGGTCGGAGCCGGGTGTTCGGCCAACCAGGCCCGCACCGCCAGGCGGCGCGGATCGTCATCGGCTGGCATATCGAAATCCATGAGCACACGCTAGCGACCATCTGCCCCCGGCCCCGGCTGGATCGACTGTGCATCTATGACATCCATAGCTGCGTGGAAGCACAGTCGTTGCGGGTTGTGAGCGCCTACGATGGGGAGACCGGGCTTACCAAGGGACAGCCCACCAACAACAGGAGTAATTCGTGGACCAACTCATCGCAATGATCACCGAAAAGACCGGACTGTCAGCTGACAAGGCCGAAGAGGTCGTTGGCATGGTCATCGGTTTTGTGAAAGACAAGCTGCCAGGACCCATCGCCTCACAACTCGACGGACTCATGGGCGGCGGCGGAGATGCAGCCGACGGTGGCGGCATGATGGACAACGTGAAGAAAGGTCTCGGCGGCCTACTCGGCGGCTAGCCCTCAAACTCGACTCAACACGGCGACCCTCGCATCTGCGGGGGCCGCCTTCGTTGGGGGTCACAAGCCGGTCGCGCCCGAGGGCAAAAGGGAGTACGGTTAGCCGCCGGAGGTTCCAACTTGGCAAACCGTTCGGCTGCGTTGCCCGGCGTACTGGTGTGGGTTACCCACATGGCTATAGCCCCGGCATTCGTTGCGGTTCTGCTCTCCGCACCCGCGGCAGATGCCACCTGGCAGCACAACCCCACCCATTTCTGGCTGGTGGCGCTCGTCGCGTTCGGCAACGTCGTCCTCGCCACGCGAATCGGAAGAGAAGCCGAAGTTCGAAGCGACGCTCGCCTATTCCTCATGTCACTGTCATACTCGGTAAGTGCCGCCTTCTTCGGCGTTCATGCTCTCGCGACACCCAGGCTTTTGGCAGGCGGCAGCAACCTCGGGTTCTCGCTCGCCATGCCGGCTGGGTTATTCGTAGCAGCCATACTGGCCACCCTCTCGTCGATTGAATGGTCCGAGCAACAATCGAAAGCGATCGTCCGCTCTCGATCGAGCCTGACGGTCGGGGTCCTGGCGATTGCCGCCGGATGGCTCTATCTGAGCGTCAACGACATTGCACCCCTCGGTGTGCCGGTTGAGGAATCGGGACTGGTCGACTTCTTCCTGCCGCTTGAAGTGATCGGTGTCGCACTGTTCCTGATTGCCGCATTCCGCTACTACCTCGTCTACCGAAATCGTCCCTCACCCGTAGGGATGGCCCTCGTCACGTCGCTGATCCTGCTCGCTGAGGTTGTCGTCATCGTCGGCTTCTCTCGCCCATGGCAGCTCTCCTGGTGGACCTGGCACGTAGTCATCCTCATCAGCTACGGATACGTGGCGTATGCGGCGTACGTCCAGTTCCGCCGCGAAGGACGTCCCGGCACCTTGTTTGCTTCAGTGGCCTTGGCCGCGACTGTCGAGGAGGTCAGATCGGAGTTTCGCCAGGCCATGGAACAACTCATTTCGACCCTTCAGGACCCTGGTTTGCTCGCCGACTCCCAGCAAGCCGCCCGGACCGTCGGACAACAGTTCGGGCTTAGCGCCAGCCAGACTGACGTCCTCAAGGGGGCGGCCGAGGCCGTCGCTACCGAGCGCCGCCAGTCAGCCGTACTGGCGGCAATGGCCAGCCTCGCGCAGCAGCCTCTCGCCGATGTGACCGAGGAACAACTCGGAGAGCTGGCAGCCGAGACGCTCGGTAAGGCGACCGGAGCCGAGTACCGATTTGTCACCGATAGCCAAGAACAGCCGAGCCAAGGTCAGGGAAGTTTTCCCGTGGTGTTTCACGACCGCCAATTCGGAGCTCTCCAGACAGCCGGCATGTCAGACGCCACCCACGATCGGGAACTAATCCAGTCGTTCGCTGACCACCTCGGCATGGCACTTGGGAATCTCACTGTTTATAGAGATCTGCGTGGCCTTTTCGGTAGGTACGTTTCGCCCGGCGTGGCAGCCCGGCTCTTGAGCGACCCGAGCAGCGCTGAGCTGGGAGGGGCGACAGTCGAGGCCACAGTGCTATTTGCGGACCTGCGCGGGTTCACGTCGTTCACAGAAGGCATACAACATCCGGGCGACGTCGTGGAATTGCTCAATCGGTATTTCACTGCCGCAGTGCCAATCCTGTTCGATGAAGGCGGAACGGTTGACAAGTTCGTCGGGGACGCCGTCATGGCTGTCTTCAACACTCCAGTCCTGCAACCCGACCATGCAGTACGGGCGGTCCGAGCTGCGTACCGGATGCAGCAGGCCATCGGCGAAATCGTCGAACAGAATCCGCATCTGCCTCGATTTCGGATCGGTGTGAACACCGGTTCGGTGTTGGTCGGGAACATCGGCAGCGATGAGCTACGCAACTACACAGCGATCGGCGATGCCGTGAACGTGGCCGCCCGGCTCGAAACAGCCGCCGAGCCCGGTGAGGTTCTTATGGGAGCCACAACGTACGATCTGGTCCGTCATGTGGTAACCGCTGAAGCCGCTGGGCCGATCGACGCCAAAGGAAAAGCTGACCCGGTTCCTGCCTACCGTCTTTTGTCGATAGCTGACTAGCTGGTCGACCTACAAGGAGCTACGTTCGCTGGCGGGAACGGAAAGCCGGGCGATCCGGCGAGAGAAATAGAAGATCCGCTTCAGGTTGGCGAGGACATCGACCTCAAATCGATAGAGCGCCACCCGATTGGGGGCGTCGACCATCAGCCGCTCCGCTTCATGCAGCGAAGCGGACCGCTCGAGGCTCTTCACTTCCTTGTTCATCGCTTCGACCTGGTGAGCAGCAGATTCGTTCTTTTGGGTGAGCGCCACCATCGCGAAGTCCAGAGCCTCCTGGACGGTGGTGAGGTACTCCCGAAGGACCCGCCGGGTCGGCATCGACACCGTCAGCGACTCCTCAATCCTCGCAAAGCCAAGCGATACCAGATTCGTCTCGATGAGATCCCCGATAGCTTCGAGGTTGTTGGTGGCTTCCATCAGATTGACAAGCTCTTCGGCACTTGCTTCGCTCATCGGGTTCTGGCCGATATGGCCCAGGTAGCGGATGATGTAGCCGTGCAGTTCGTCTACTTCATCATCGGCTCGCTGAATCGCCACGAGGTCGTCTCGGGTTCCGGTCAAAATTGCCGGCAAGATTTCGTCGAGCATCACCCGGACCCGGTCAGACATCCGCAATAGCTCGAGGCGAACACGATCCAATGCCAGCGGCGGTGTGTCCAACAGAGTCTTGTCGAGATACTTGACCTTGATCTTGGCTTCTTCAGCTGCGGATCGATCGGGTACTAACCGCTCGACAGCCTGAGCAATTTGTTTCGTAAACCCGATGAACAGGCCAGCGTTGATGAGATTGAAGGTTGTGTGAGCGTTGGCGATCTCGCGAGCGGTGCCGCCACCGATGAGCCCTACGAATGAGGCCAACTCGTCGATAAAGAACACCCAGAGCAACACGCCAACCACGTTGAAGAACGTGTGAGCGACAGCTGCTCGCAGGGCTTCGCGTGGTTTGCCGATGGCGGCGAGCAGGGCGGTGGCCGAGGTCCCGACGTTGGCACCAAGGATGAGGGCGATCCCGGCCTCGGGGGTCACCAGACCGGCGGACGCGAGAACGATCACAATGCCGGTGGTCGCCGATGAGGACTGGACGAGCGCCGTGAAGATGCCGGCGGCGACGATACCTACGATGGGTCGTTCCATCGTGGCCATGGCGTTGATAAACGGCTGATACGTTCGCAGGGGTGACATGGCGTCGCTCATGATGACCATTCCGAAGAAGACCAAACCGAGTCCCATCACGACGGCGCCCTGGGCGACTCGATTCTTCTGCCTAGCTATGAAGGTCATGGCGAATCCGGCAGCTACCAGCAGGAGGGCGTATTTGGTGACATTCAGGGAGACGATTTGTGCTGTGACCGTCGTGCCGATGTTGGCACCGATAATTACCCCGAGTGACTGTTCCAACGTCATGAGCCCTGATGTGATGAATCCGACCACCAGGACCGTCGTGACCGAAGATGACTGAATGACGGCTGTCACACCCGCGCCGGTGGCCATGCCGGCCCACCGGTTGGCTGTCAACCGCCCAAGGATGGATCGGAGCCGCTCCCCCGCCACCACTTTCAGACCGTCCGTCATCTGATCCATACCGAATAGGAAGATCGCCAACCCACCGAGCAGGCCGATGATGAGCGTTCCGAACGCAATCTCATCCGAAGCCTGAGCGACCGCTTCCGTCGCCTGGGATGGCGCGACTGAGGCTGCCAGGACGAGTTTGTTCAGGGCGAGGTATTGCAACATGACGCCATACGGTACACGGCGGGATCTGGCCGCGGATCGTGTACGACCGTCGGTTTGGCGGCCCCTGCAGGCTCGGTAACGCCGCAGGTAGGATCAGCCAATGACGATTTGGTCGAACTGGGTTGGCAATCAGTCCTTCGAGCCGCGCGATGTGAAAACCGTCTCGACCGAGGCGGAGATCCAGCAACTGGTGACCGATGCAGCCGCCTCCGGATCCACAATCCGAACCGCCGGGACCGCGCATTCGTTCACGCCGATTGTTGAAACCGACGTCTTGCTGGATACGTCGGCGATGCGGGGAGTCGTCGACGTCGACTCCGACCATTTCTTGGCTCGGGCGTTGCCCAAAACCAGCATCGGGGACTTCGCCAAACCCTTGTGGAAACACGGCCTAGCTTTGGCGAACCAGGGCGACATCGATACCCAGGCGATCGCCGGGGCGGTCGCCACGGCCACGCACGGGTCTGGCAGGCGGTTCCCATCATTTTCGGCCACTCTGGAGGGAGCTAGGCTGGTCGATGGCACCGGTCAACTCGTCGAAGTAACCCGCCAGTCCAGTCCCGACGACCTGGCTGCACTCCAAACCTCGATCGGAATGCTCGGCATCATGACCGAGCTGACGATCAAGGTGGTACCGGCCTATCACCTGCACGCCCGGACCGACATCATGCCGTTCGCTCAGATGCTTGAGACATTCGAAGACGATGTCGACACATATCGCCACTACGGGCTGTTCTGGATGCCAACCGACGAGTCGGCCCGCCTATACAACCTCGATGGAGCGGGAGCCGATGACTGCGTCGTGAAACGATATCGGGAAGTCGAGGCTGACGCCGAAATCGAATTGGGACTCCATGAGCGAATGGACCGGTCATACCGGATCTATCCAATGGTCTACGACCCCAACTTCCACGAGGTCGAGTATTTCCTCCCCCTCGACCAGTGGCGCGACATCCTGATTGAGATGCGACGTCTTATGCTCCGCTGGCACCCGCTCAGCATCTATCCCCTGGAGATTCGGGTGGTCGCAGGCGAGGAGGCGTGGATGAGTCCGAACTACCGTCGCGAAAACCTGGTGGTATCGATCTCCGGTCAGCCGGGCGCCGACTATTGGCCGTACCTACGGGCCTGTGACAGCCTGTTCGCTGAATTCGGAGGTCGACCCCACTGGGGCAAACTCCACTTTATGACCGCCGATCGGGTGGCCCGCCTCTTTCCCCGTTATGACGATTTCATCGAGGTCCGCCGCCGCTTCGATCCAAAGGGCGTCTTCCTCAATGACCATCTTCGCCCGCTCTTTGCTTAGACCGCTTGACGGCGTCCCTATCGAAAAATCGCAAGCGGAAAGTGCAGCGACACGAGCCAGTTTGGACCGTCGACGATCTGGCTGATCTTCAGGTTGGCTGCAGTACTGCACAGCAGGTAAGCATCTGCCGGATCAAGTCCTCGTTCGGCGCCCAACCAGTCGATCATGTAACGCGTCGCCGTTCGAGCGTTCTCGAATAGATCTGGGCCATGCGCCGTGGTGATGTGCACTTCCGAGTCGACCAGCGCTGGCCGGGTCCGGCGCCGAGCCTGGAACTCCTTGATCGGCATGTCTGTACGAACGGTAAGCCGGACGGTGGCCGTCATCGGTGACTCGACTCCGGTGCCGCACACCTCGCCATCGCCCTGGGCGCTGTGGCAGTCGCCGATCGAGAACAACGCACCTTCAGCGAAGACGGGCAACCAGGCAGTGGAACCGGCTACGAGATCACGGGTGTCGAGATTTCCACCGTTGTACCGAGGTGGGAACGTATCAAACCGGCCGGACTCAGCTGGTGCCACGCCCACAACTCCCGGAAACGGCTCCGCGGGGACCTCGATTCCGTCCACGAACCGACACACGTCGCCGTCGAGCTCCCAATGATGGATGTAGGCCGAGTCGAAATCATCGGCAAGTAGGCCAAAGTGAGGGATGTGCCCACTCCAACCCCAACCTTTATGGCGCATGTCGACGATGTCGATCTCAAGGGTGTCACCCGGTTGGGCGCCCTTGACATAGATCGCCCCGCTCAAGGCGTGTGCCAGGCTCGGATCGGCCTCAGCAAAATCTTCATTGGTCCAGCTAGGGGTGACCTGCCCGATCGGTTCGGCGCACTCGATGACAACCACGTCACCTGACTCGATCTCGAGCCGTACGGGAACCTCGCGATCCCAGTACGGATGGACGACTTCATCGCTCAGGTGGTGTTCAGTCATATGTTCTCCTCGCCGCGGTTCAGCGCAGAGTAGACGTGCACCGATCTGAGTAGCCGTGCCAGTCTGCCAGATGGCAGGCGGTCCATCCGACAAACAATTCAGCTTCCTCAGCCTTCACAAGCTGCGAAAATGATTGGTTAGTAGGAGAAACTGAACTCAAGGAGATCTCAGCGATGGCGCGAACACGAAGCGAGTACCGACTCTCGCCGATCACTGTCGAACCGCCGGCAGCCGAACGGCAGACGCGCCGGGCGTCCGGTGACGACCGGGACGTCCTGGCAGCCCTCATGCTCGACGCCTACCGGGGCACAATCGACGACGAGGACGAAAATTTCGACGACGCTCTCGAGGCCGTTGATCACTATTTGGCCAACATGATCCATGACCAGTCCTTCGTCGTGACCGAGGACGATCGGGTGGTCGCCATGGCCTTTGTCTCAGTAGGCCACGGCGTTCACTACGTCAATCCCGTCGTCGTCGCTGCCGATCGAAAGAGGACGGGTCTCGGTCGAGATGCCGTGCGCTTGCTGCTGAGCTCGCTGGTGACGTCAGGAGTCAACGATGTCGGCGCGACGATTACCGACGGCAACACTGCTTCGGAAGGTCTTTTCCTCAACCTTGGCTTCATTCGGCGAGGGCCGTGGGGCTGACCGCTCACGCCGTCCCCGCCAGGATGCGTACTCGTTGAC
>CBDTUI010000087.1:0-11566 GCA_965363765.1 uncultured Acidimicrobiia bacterium | reverse complement strand
CGAACCAGCGGCGACCCGGCACCGAACCTCTCCCATAACGGAACACCCCTTGAGAGGAACCCAAACATGAAAACAAGATCGAAACTCGTCGCTACAGCGCTTTCAGCAGCCCTGCTGCTCGGCGCCTGCTCGTCAGGTGAGTCAGCCGACGTCGCTGCCCAACCAGTCCCAACCCCCACCACCATCGCCGAAGCAACCACTCCGGACACGACGATGACCGATACAACCGACACCACCATGTCCGAAACGGACAACATGATGATGGATGTCAACGCCTTTGCCGACCTTCAGATCGCCGCAGAGACAGTAGGCAACAACCGCAACGCTAAGGCTCTTGCCGCTGGCATTGTCCAAGCTGCTGGACTTGATGGTTCAATCGACGATGCGGCAGTTCAGACATACGTCGAACTGTCCACCCTGCTTCAAGAGCATGTCTACTTGGCAGGAATTGCCATCAACACTGGCCTGACTTCGGGCCTCGACTCAGACATGTTTCTGCAGGCAGCTGGCGTCCTCGACGCCAACTCGGTCGAAATTGCCGACTTGATCGGCTCGGTCGCACCGGATCAGCGTGAAGCGTTCCTGGAACTGTGGAGAGCCCATATCGGATTCTTCGTCGACTATGCAGCCGCTAGCGCCGGAGGCGACACGGCCGGACAAGAAGCTGCTGAGCTTGCGCTCGGATCGTACGCTTTCACGGCTGGAACCTTCTTCGACACACTCACCGGTGGTGAACTTCCTGCTGCCGATCTCGAGTCGGCTTTGAATGGACATATCGACTCCGTAATCGCCGTCATTGACTCGGCGGTTGCCGGGGACGCTGACATCTTCGCCAACCTCACCATGGCTGCCGACCACGTCGGTGCTCAAGGTGGAGCCAAGGCCATCGCCGCTGCGGTTGTTGCCGCGACGGGCATGGAAGGGTCCGTCGATTCTGGCGCCGCTCAGGTGTACGCCACGCTTTCGACACTTCTCGAAGAGCACGTGTACCTGGCTGGTATCGCAGTTGACACGGCCTACGCCGCTGGCCTCGACTCGGACGGTTTTGCGGCCGCTGCCGAAGCATTGGACGGAAACAGCGTTGAACTTTCTGAACTCATCGGAAGCATTGCGCCTGACGACGAGGCAGCATTCCTCGACCTGTGGCGCCAGCACATCGGCTTCTTCGTCAACTACGCCGTCGGCGCCATCTCCGGTGACCAGCCGATGATCGACCAGTCGCTGCTCGAACTTGGAGCGTACGGCGGAGCTGCCGGAGCGTTCTTCGAGAGCATCAGTGGCGGTGTCATCTCGTCGTCAGCCGTCGAGGACGGACTGACCATGCACATCGACACCCTCGGCAAGGCCATCGAGTCGCTTGCCAAGGTGTACAGCAGCTAACAACAACCCGCTAGGGATAGTCATGGGGAGCGGCCTTCGGGCCGCTCCCCATGTTATTGCCACCCAGAAACTGTCACTGCGATTCGATACGTTGTAAGCCGGTGCTGGTCTGCGAGATGGAGGTGTACTGTGTATGACATGCTGCATGCTGGCGACCGGGTCGCCATGGATTGGGACACATACGAGTCGCTGGGACCTGACGTTCCTGGCGAATATGTTGATGGCGAGTTCGTTGTGAGCCCCTCGCCAACGCAACGCCATCAACAGATCGTTCTGTCGTTGGCTGTGAGAGTTCTCCAAGTGCTCCCGGCTGGCGTCAGGGTCCTGCAGGAATGGTCCTGGAAACCTGGCGACGACGAATTTGTCCCTGATCTGATCGTTTTCGATGAAACATCGGACCAGGAACGGTTCGGCGGCCAACCGCATTTATGCGTCGAGGTGTTGTCGAGCGATCCGGCGAGAGACACTATCCGCAAATTCAGCAAATACGCGTTTGCGGGCCTGCCTCATTACTGGATCATCGACCCCGAGTCTCCAACGATTATCACCTACGTACTGAGCGATGGAACGTATCGTGAGGCTGGTCGACATGAGGCCGGTACGCCGGTAACCATCGAGTTCGGTGTCTCCTCCATCACGCTCGATCCTGGGGACTTGGTCTAGCGGACGCCATCACACAACCGATCGACCAGCGGACCCTGGGCGGGATTGAGTTTGATGCGGGCTTCCTCAGGACTCACCCATGCGACGCGATCAATTTCCGGGAACTCCGCTTGCCTGCCCGACCGCGGCGGCCATTCGATCAGAAACGTGTTTGACAGCACGGCGTCAGGGTCGATATCTGCCTCGACAGCCCAAGCCGTGACCGTCTTGCCTGCTTTTTGCGTGATGGTCCCCAAATCGAGAAATGGTCCGTCCGGGCAGGCCACGCCGAGCTCCTCGGCGAACTCTCGCTGGGCAGCGAGCAAGAAATCTTCTCCATCCTCTACTTCGCCCTTGGGGATGCTCCACACGCCTTCGTCTCGCCTCGCCCAGAACGGCCCACCGGGATGGGCGATCAGGACCTCAAACGACGGGCCCGACCGGCGGTAGGCCAGGATCCCGGCGCTCTGTTTCATTTGTACGGAGGCATGTCAGGTATCCGCTTGGCGCCCTCGCGATACGTAAGGCCGGACATGTTGTCTTTGTGTTCGAGTAAAAAACTCCGCACCACCCCAGGTTGGAACCAGGAGTAGTCACGCAACGCCCAGCCGATCGCCTTGCGGATGAAGAATTCTGTTTCGTGAAGGCAGGCGAGGGCGTGGTCGAAGAGCAACGATTCGTCTGTCTCGTCCTTATGTCGAACCTGGCTGATGATCGCAGTTCTCCGCAGCCACATGTCTTCGCTGTCAATCCACGAACGCACGATCGGCGTGACTTCGCTGCGTTGCTTCAGCAAGGCTCGACCCACTGCATGGACGGCTACATCATCAACAAAGTCCCACCAGGCGCCCTCGGTGATCAGCTTTTCATACAACCCGAGCCACTCGACTCCGATCTCTTCGCGATACTCGGTCGCATAACCAAGGCCGACGTATTTGGTCTCGCGATGCGGTTGACTCCAGAGAGCCAGGACCGCCGCTTCGTAGTCATCGGGCGTCTCGACTGGGAAGAGGTTCCGGGCCTCTCGGAAAACCAGCTTGCGCTCCGGCGATTTGACCCCGAAGAAAGGCATGTCGGTCTTCATATAGGCGGCCATCTGTGTGGCACGTTCTGAATCAGCGAGTCCCTCGAGTTCCGAGGTTACAAACGCAACGAGTCCTTCTACATCCACGCCCGCTAAGTTACCGGAGTGGCCGACCGGATGAGTTTGCAGTTCTTCAAGTACCCCGACATCCCGCATTGGCGGCACGAAGACTTGGTGGTGCTTGGCGAAGATGAATACGGAATGTGGTTGGGCTGCGAACCAGGATCAGAACAGCAGAAAGGCTCCGGGCCGATCACGAAGACCTCACGACCATGGGTCTTTTGTTCTGTCCCTGACGCGTGGTGGTCGCTGGTGTTCAATGGCCAGCTCCCGAAAACCCACTTTCTGGACATCATCACCCCGCCGACTATCAACGGGACTCGGATCGAAATGGTCGATCTGGATCTCGATGTGGTGCGGACGGAGGCCGGAGGGGTGTATGTCGACGACGAGGACGAATTCCTCGATCACCAGAAGCTTTATGGCTACCCGCCCTGGATGATCGACAAGGCCCGCACCACCACCGCCGAACTAGCCATCGCCGTAGAACGCAACGACGAACCCTTCAACCAAACCTGCCGAACCTGGTTCGACACCTTCTTCGGTTAGGTCAGTCCCGCCACCAACAGGCGACCGTGCAACCTGAGACGCTCCACCAGCCCCCTTACCCGCCGCCTTTCGGCGACGGGACCCTTTCCTCGGGCGGGCCAACGGCCCTAGGGGGGGACCAACGGGGACCCCGGCGGCTCTCGCAGTTGCGTCGAGGTCAAGACACGAAACTCAAACGTTGCGAAGGAGATCAGCCTCAAGCCGTCGAATTGTGGGAGGTTTAGGCGAGGGCTACTAGTTCGAGCATGGACTCGTCGAAGTAGGCCATGGTCCCTTCTGGCATGAGGATGGCCTTGTCGGGGTCAAGGTCGGCTACGAAATCGGAGTCATGCGATACGAGGATGATCGTGCCCGTGTAGGCGGTCAGGGCGCTCAACAGCGCCTCCTTTGCCTGAGGGTCAAGGTTGTTGGTCGGTTCGTCCAAAAGCAGCACGTTCGGCCGAGATACCACCAGCTGAGCCAGGGCAAGCTTGGTCTTCTCCCCTCCTGACAGGGTTGACGCGTCCTGGTCGACCTTGTCGGCGAGCAGGAAATGACCAAGCAGCGAACGCAACGTCTGGTCGGGCTGATCTGAAACTTCCCGCATGTGGTCGATCACCTCGACGCCCGACTTGATCTGTTCATGTTCCTGGGCGTAGTACCCGAGGGTCGTCTTATTGCCGAGTTCAACTTCACCGAGGTCAGCTGTCTCGACTCCGGCCAGAATCCGCAGCAGAGTGGTCTTCCCGGCACCGTTCAGGCCCATGATGATGATGCGTTCGCCTCGGTTGGTGTCAACCTCGACGTCTAAAAAAACCAGGTTGTCCCCGTAGGATTTGGCGAGACCGGTCGCCTTGATCGGCGTCCGACCGGATGGCTCCGGTTGAGGGAAGGAAACGCTGACCGATTTGCCCCTTGCCGAGACTTCGACAAGATCCTGACGCAGTCGCCCCGCCCTGGTCTCCATCGTCTTGGCCTTACGGGCCATCTTCTCAGTAGAACCCTTAAATCGGCGGATGGTGGTTTCGAGCTGATCGATCTTCGCCTGCTGGGTCTTTCGCTCTCGCTCTCGCTGGTGGCGCCTCTTCTGACTTTCATCCAGGAAATGTGAGTAGTTGCCGCGGTATGCCTCGATTCGGCCGTTCTCAAGCGCCAGGACCGACGTGATGGACTGATCGAGGAGCGGCAAGTCATGACTGACAACGAACAACCCGCCCTTGTAGGCCTCGAGGTAATCCATCAGCCAGGCTTTGGCATCGAGGTCGAGGTGATTGGTTGGCTCATCAAGCAGCAGCACATCAGTTTCAGAAAACAGGATCCGGGCCAACTCGACCCTCCGACGCTGTCCACCGGACATCGAAGCAACCGGTTGATCGAGGTCCTCATTGTCAATCCCTATGGCAGAAGCGATCGCCTTGGCACCCGCTTCGAGCTTGAAACCGCCCTTGGATTCGAATTCATCGTTAAGCCGACCGAACTGTGCAATGGCGCGCTCTTGAGCTTCACCAGTCGAGTGTTCGATCTTCTGTCGAGCCCGCTCGATTCCCCTCTGCATCCCGCCGACGTCTCGGGCGGTCAGTATTCGCTCCAAGGCTGTCATGTCAGGGTATTCGAGTTCGTCGAGGGCCACCTCCTGGGAGAAGTAGCCAACTCGTCCGGTCTTGGTGATTGTGCCGTCAGCTGGTTGAGTTTTCCCGATCAGGGTCTTCATCAAGGTGGTTTTGCCCGCGCCATTCCGACCGACCAAACCGACTTTATCGCCGGCTTGAACAGTGAATGAAACGTCTTCGAGAAGGACCCGAACACCCGCTTCGATACGGACATCTCGTACGAGGAGCATCAGGACGAGGAGGCTAGTGGGGACAGAACCTCCACCACTAATCCCAAAGGTATTGCGCTAGACCTGCCACCAGATCGTCGCCATCGACTTCTGCCGGTCCTCGAGCTGAACCCGGCCGTCACCGAGCTCGACGATGTGCGGGCCGAGCGTGGCCTCAAGATCGGCCAAGCGCACAACAGGAACAACCAGACGACGGCCATAGAAGGTCAGCAATTCGTTGCGGTCGACAAACCACATCGGCGGCCCGCCTGACCATCGTTCCACAGTCGGCTCCACGCCGAGCGTCTCCTTCACCACGGCCACCAAATCTTCAATGGTCGGCCCGGTCGGTCGCTCTAGCTGATGAAGGTCTCGGTAATAGGGCCCAAGGTGTGCCCACGGGTGTGTCTCGAACTCTTGAATAACGACCGCCACCCGAGCGGCCGCCTGCATGGCCTCAAGAAACGGGCCGGGGTCAGGAACGTTGTGGATCACGTGGGAACACGTGGCAACGTCGGCAGCGTCGACCGAAGCGGCCGCGGCTGGCCACGGCGCTTCCACAACGTCAACGGCCAGTTCGCGGTCGGCGGCGATCGATCGCAACTGCTCGGCCATGCCAGCGTCCGGCTCGACAGCCGTCACCCGGATTCCTCCGGCAGCTAGATCAAGACAGCTTCCTCCGGCGCCCGCTCCGACATCAATGAGCGACTCAGGCTCGAATCGCCTGATAACCGTGTTTGTGTGCCGCTCCGGCGCGGCGCGATCCGATCCAACCGAGTCGCGGCGGGCAAACAGCTCGGCTGGCCATTCATACGGATTCCAGGGAACGGCATCGAGCAACTCCTGTGGAATCGTCCACGCCTCTAGCTGGGCTCGCCAGTGGTCAACCGCGGTCATCGACTCACCCTGGTTGCTATCGCAGGCCGGCGAAGAGGTCGTCCTCAGGGCTTTGGGTCTCGACGTCTGAGAACACCCGTACGAAAGACTCAAGTCCAAACACGGTCGGCCGGATGTCGGCTGGTACCTGAAAGAAAAACCAGTCCTCCGGAATCTGAGTCCGATGGGCGCGCCAGGCTTCTTCCTTGCGACCAAACACGTCTTTGACATCAATCCAGGCGTCGATCATCTCATCGGGCGTCCCACCGTGACGCTGCTGCTCATACTCTTCTTCATTGATGACACCGGCTTCGAGTCGGGCTTGAGCGAACCCCTCCACCCGGGTGCGCGGCCACGCAGACCAATACAGCTTTGATGGTCGCCATAACTCTTCGCCGTCGGCGAGTGGGAACCGTCCCAGATCCGACGCACCCCAATAAGCGGACAGGCCGATCCGGTGAGTCTGGATGTGATCCGGGTGCCCGTACCCCCCAAACGGGTCATAGATGACCAGAACCTCCGGCCGATACTTCCTGATGAGTTTGATGAGCCGCCCGGTGGCCTCCATAAAGTCGGCCTGCCAGAAGCATTGCTCGTGGTGGTTGGGTTCGGTTCCCATCATCCCCGAGTCTCGGTACCCGAGGAACTCGTGGTTCTGAACACCAAGAATCTTGAGAGCTGCAGCGAGTTCTTCGGCCCGCATTTCAGTCAGTCGCGGTTTTAGCACATCAGGATTGTCGTAATTGTGGATCTCGCCTTCGGCCCCATCGGTGGCGGTGACCACCACTAACTCCTCGCCGCGGTCGGCGTAAAGCGCCAACGTACCGCCGGTCGAAGTGGTCTCGTCATCAGGGTGGGCGTGGAACGCCATCAAGCCAGGCATGCGACCAGAATAGTCGGCTGGTCAGGGTGACTTTGCGACGCCCGGGTAACGGCCCCCGATTCGCCAATACACCCCGTCGGCCCTGGCCAGAAGTTCATCGTCGACCATGTACCGCCTCAAAGCTGCATAATCGGAGTAGTACAGCTGAAGCATGAAGGACACTTGCCTCTCCGGATACCGCACCCCCGGTTCAAAGGTTTGGACGAGCCGCTCCAGAATCACCCGGCGTTTCGTGTAATTCGTCGGAATCGAGGTAAGACGGGTCCCCTGGAAAAACGAATTGAGGACCTTGGCTTCATCTTCAGACCAGTCTCCCGCCAGGATCTCAGGCGCAGCCCGCTCCTCATCAGGAAGTTGAGCGCCAAGCTCATCAAACACCTCGCCGTTGAGCGAATGATCCTCATTGAGCAAGCCAACATCTCGAAGCTTGGCAGCCGCCAGCAGCAACTTCTTCCGGTCACCACCGATCGACTCAGCGAAATCTACAACGGAAAATGGGCCGACTGCCGCTCGGCCAAGGAGCGCCAATCGTTCTCGATCGACCACGACCCGCAGGTACTCAGTGGGCGTCACGGCTGTTCGGCCAACTCGGGTGCGCTCGGCCGGCTACCACAACGTGCATCAACGCCAGGCGGTACCAGCCGCTCCAGGTCGGCACCGAGTCGGGCAGAGAACTCAGATGTTCCCGCCAGGTTCATGTGATAGAGATCACCAAATAACGATTCGTTGTTGTCCATGTCCGGGTAGACGACAACCGGCACGCCCAGATCGACTCCAAGCTGTTCGACTTGATGCTCAAAGCTGTCGAGGTCTGCCTGGCCGCCTGGTAAAAGCGGAACAATCTGATCGTTCATGGTCGGCATACGGACGATCACGACACGGGAACCAAGCGCCTGAGCATCATCGACAATGGACCGCACGGCTTGGTCCTCAGCCCCGCCGACCGAGAAGTCGACGAATACCTTTGTAACAAGCTGTTCAACAGAGTCAGCAGCCGGGTATGCGAATGCGTTGTCGTCCCAGCCCGTGTAACGGCCATCTGCGGTCAATACGGTCGCCGGCCAACCTGGCACACGCCCTGTCAGTAGGAACCGGGCCACTTTTTCGGGTTCTCGAAGTCGGGCACGGATCCGGACGAACGCCGAGTATCGGCCGATCTGCTGTTCGATCGTCGCTGACGTGAACTCGCCATAGAGAGCCAGCCGCCCGGCCGAGGGCAGATACGACTTCAAGTCGAACGGTATGCCAACGTTGGCGTCGTTGTAGTCACGTACGGAGATTCCCACTACAACGACCTCCGGACAGAGATCCGGATAGACAATATCGCGCATCCAGATCTTCCACGTCGAGGGGGTCGTCGACGGAATGGCCGTGTTGTAGCCAGATTCGAATCGACTGTGATCGTCCACCAGGCCAGGATCGATTCCCGCATTCACGACCGACGAACCGACGTACACAACATCGACCGGACCGACTTCTGCAATCTGTTCAGCCTTGTCCTGGGTGAATTGTGTATCCCAGATCAACTGGCCCGGTATGTGCGGAGCCAAGAGTCGCGCTCCGCCTTCCAGCAGGATGACTACCAGTACAAACCCGACTATCAGTGAGCGCCGCATCAGAATTGGAAATACAGGAAGGGGACGACTTCTTGACCTGAGAAGAGGACGATGGCCATGAAGAACAGACCGTAGACGACTCCTCTTGCCATGGCGGGAATCTCTACGAAACCCTCATGACGGCCAGTATGGCGTTGCACAAGGTCAATAAAGAGTACGGCCACTGCCGCGGGGATCAGCAAAGCGATGCCGCCGAATGGAAATCCATCAGCCGATCGAAAACCGACGATACCGACAAGCACGTCCCAGGCTTGCACAAACGAGTCAGCCCTGAAGAAGACCCAGGACAGGGCTACCAGGTGAAACGTCGCCACAATCGCCGGGATGTCGCGCCAGGTGGGTGGATCAGCCTCAGATTTCGGTGACCGATGCCGGAATCGCCGATGAGCGACCAAGTAGAGACCGTGTAGTCCGCCCCAAACAACAAAAGTCCAGGCGGCCCCGTGCCAGAGGCCGCCGAGGAGCATCGTCACCATGAGGTTCCGTTGGATGGAAACCGCATTGCCACGGCTTCCACCAAGCGGGATGTAGAGGTAGTCCCGCAGCCACGTCGACAACGAGATGTGCCAGGTTCGCCAGAAGTGCGTGATGTTGCGTGACAGGTACGGCTGATTGAAGTTCACCATTAGGTCAATCCCGAGCAATCGGGCCGACCCGCGAGCGATCGACGAGTAGCCAGAGAAGTCGCCGTATATTTGCAGGCTGAACGCATAAACCGCCACGAGTAGTTGCACCCAGCCAGCCGTTCCAGCGGCATCAAACGTCTCCTGTACAAAGGGAGCCAGAGCGTCCGCAATAACCACCTTTTTGAAAAGTCCGATGAAGATGAGCAGTAGGCCCGACCCGAGTTCGCTGGCCGCTACCTTGGGGCGGTCGGCGAGAAACTGGGGCAACAAATGTTTGGCCCGCTCGATTGGACCGGCGACGAGTTGGGGGAAGAATGCTACGAAGACGGCGAAACTGAGAAGGTCGCTGGTCGGTTCGATCTCCCTGCGGTAAATATCGATCGTATACGACATCGTTTGAAACGTATAGAAGCTGATCCCCACTGGCAGCACGATCCGCAAGGTGGCGAAATCTGCCACCACCCCGAGACTGCTGAGCATCTCGGCGGCAGAGTCTGCGAAGAACCCGAAATACTTGAAGAAGCCAAGGATGCCCAGATTGACCGCCATCGAAATGAGGAGCAGTCGTTTCCTCGCTACCGGGTCCTCCGATACACCCATCCGTTTACCGACCAGGAAGTCAACCGCCGTTGAGATCCAAAGAAGTGACAGGAACCGCCAATCCCAGAACCCGTAGAACAAGTAGGAGGCCAGCAGCAGCAGCAGATTCTGCTCGCGCCGTTTCATAACCCGATAGAGCCCAAACACCACGATGAGCAGGAGGGCGTACTGAACACTGTTGAAGGCCATGAAATGGGCACATTAGTGGCCATCGGGCCCAGATTGACGATGAGTTGCGACGCCGCTTCGATACACTCAACGGAATGGTCAAGCTTGCGACGGAATCGAAATACCAGGCGCTGCTCGATGGCTTGATAGCTGGCGGCGCAGCACCGGGGGCCGCGCTCGGAATCGTCACGCTCACTGGAGAGATGATCCTGGCCACATCAGGGGTTCGGTCACTGATCGATCCCAGCCCGATCCGCAGCGGTGATCACTTCCATCTGGGCTCCTGTTCCAAAGCCATCACCGCCACTGTGGCCGCCCAACTCGTCGAAGAGGGCCTGATCAACTGGTACGAGCCAATCAGCAATGTCTGCGACCTTCCAACAACGGCATCAATCGGACAATTGCTCGATCACACGGCCGGTTTGCCACCGTTTGAGGAAGAACGCGAACTCGTTGGGATGCCAGAGCTACCCAAGGATCCTGTAGAGAACCGGCGGGCTTTCGCTGAGTTCGTGCTTGCCCACGACGACATCACCCAACCGGGCATTGAGACGCGGTACTCGAACGCTGGCTATGCAGTCGTTGGCGCCGTCATCGATCTTTTGACCGATTCAAGCTGGGAAGAAGCAGTCAAACAGCGGATCTTCAATCGGCTTGACCTCGCCGCCGGCTTCGGCTGGCCAGCTGCGACGCGGGCAGCCAATCCGTGGGGCCACCAACTCATCGACGGACAGCTCGTCCCGCACCCGCCAGACAGTCCATACCAACTTGAACCGTGGATCGCCCCGGCCGGGGACATTCACATGTCATTCATGAGCTTTTTGCGCTGGCA
Source organism: uncultured Acidimicrobiia bacterium (assembly GCA_965363765.1). Lineage (GTDB taxonomy): Bacteria > Actinomycetota > Acidimicrobiia > Spongiisociales > JAENVV01 > JAENVV01. The sequence continues at coordinate 452 of CBDTUI010000087.1, read as the reverse complement.
ACACGCCAACCTGGAGGCTCTGTCGTCAGGATCCGGGGCGCTCATGCCCAGAGTTATCAGGACGGTCCACGAAAACGGCTACGGGTGGGGCCGCCAACAGTTCGCTGGCCATAACATCAGCGGCCATACAGGATCGGCCGATACCTTCTTCGCTGCCGCCATTATTCTCCACGATATCGGGATGGGTGTTGCGGTAGCTACCAATGCCACTTGGGAACGATCCGAACCGGCCACGCTTGAGTTACTCAAGGAGATCGTCCGGGATCTCTAGGAGTCTGCTGAATGCCGTTGTGCAGATTGGCGGATGCGTGACATGTATTTGTTCAGCGGGCTCCTAGTCCCGCTACGATCTTCTGCCATGGCCTCAGCCCAGTTCACTCATACAGTCGCCTCGCCCGCCTTGAGCCTCGACGAGGGGTGGGCCGGCCTACAAGATCCCGCCACCTGGGCGA
>CBDTUI010000086.1:0-11801 GCA_965363765.1 uncultured Acidimicrobiia bacterium | reverse complement strand
AATACTGAGAAATGTTGGCTATCACCGAAAACGATCACCTTTTTGTCACAGGCAACTCATATGGTGAATGAATGAAGACATACACCCAGGGAGGGCCCGACGAGCGGTCACCCGACGACATCGAACAACAGATTCTTGCTGACGAATTGCTGATCGGACGGCTGCGAGCCCGGCAAATGGTCAACATCCAGCTAGCCGACGAGATGCAACTAGCAGCGGCAGATGGATGCCGGACGCTGACCGAATGGGTTTCCTCTCGGACTGACACCTCCACGACAACCGCCAAAACGCTCGTGATGACTGCTCGACGGCTTGCCGACCGACCGTCCGACCACATGAAGCTGGCGGCAGGCGAGCAGAGCTTTGAGCGAGTTAGCGTCGCCAGTCGCCTGGACGATTCAACTGATCACAGCCGGTACGACGTGGACCAGCTGAAGCGGCTCGCTCGGCGGCGGGCCGGACTGACTCGCTCTGAGGAGGCCGCCAGGTTCGACGAGCGGTTTCTGCACATCCAGCCAACCCTCGATGACACGGCATGGAAACTGTGGGGCCAACTGGCCGCTCTCGACGGTGCCATCGTCGAGCAAGCCCTGTTCGCCAGAGCCGACGAGTTTCCGAATGATGGCACAAGCTCCCGGGCCGCCAAGACAGCCGACGCCCTGGTAACGGTCTGCCAGGACTCGCTCAATCCAACCGTGCGCACCGAGAACCAGCCAACGACGGACCGCCCAACCAGCGACGGCGAGACCGGCCACGCGCAAATCCCGACGCTTGTGGAATTCAGTCGCCTCGTCGAGCGGACCCGGCCGGGCCTTACGGTCTTTGTGAACGCCCAACAAAACGGAGCGGCGGTTGGCACGCTCGAAGGTGGCCTGATGGTCGGCCCCGGTACGATCGAAGAGATTCTTTGCGCTGGCACCATCGAAGCGATCTCGGTCACTCCTGAAGGTAAACCGCTCAATGCGGGAAGACGAACCTCCAAGATTCCGGGTCGGCTCCGCCGATTCGTGATCGGACGAGACGGGGGATGCTGCGCCGAGGCATGTACCAGCAGGTACCGGCTCCAACCCCATCACAGGGTGCATTGGTCAGACGGCGGCGAAACCAACGCCGAGAACCTGGCGACGCTCTGTTGGTTCCACCATCACGTGGTCATTCACCAACGTGGATATACGATCGCATCCGATTCGCCGCCGCATCGACTGCGATTCCGACCCCCTGACGCACGCGATCCGTAAGCGGACTAGCACGAAAACCCAGCTCCATCGAGCCCGAACAGCTCTGAGCTGTACCTGACCGCCAACCATCAAGGAACCTGAATCCGCTTCCGCGCCGTTAGCCTGATCGTATGCGCCGGGCTACTCCCATCATCATTGTGTTCACGCTCGGCCTGAGCGCGTGCACAAACACTTCCCTGGCGCCCAACACGACGCCAGTCACCGTCGTAACCACCGTTGCGCCTCCAGCAACCACCGCCGCCACAACCACGACGTCCAGCTCAACGACCACTACGACCATCCCGCTAATCGCGGTGACCGGGACCGCCACCGATCAGGCTGGTGCTCCCCTGCCTGGCGTCACCGTCACCAGCGACCAGGGATCTACGACTACGCAAGCTGATGGAGCGTTCTCGATTGGCGCCGCCGAACCAACTATCACCTTCAACAAGCCAGCCTGGATGCCGCTCGAAGTCGAATGGTCGGCGATCGCCGAAACCCAAGTCATGCTTGAACCCCGCATCGTTCGAGCGGTCCGGGTCGCCCGCTACACCTACACCGAACACAACGGCCTCGAAGGCACGCTCGAACTCATCAAAGACACCGCAGTCAATGCCATCGTCTTCGACACCAAGGACGAGGTTGGGACAACGCTCTACCCCACCGCCGTACCGTTCGCCAACGAAATCGGTGCCGTCGAAGACTTTTATGACCCGGTCGCCACCCTCGAAACCGTCCACGCACTCGGCCTATACGCGATCACCCGCGTCGTTACCTTCGAAGATCCGATCTGGACCAAAGCCCAGCCCGAAGCGAAGCTGGCCGGCAAGTGGATCGACGCTCGCAATCCCGACAACTGGGAGTATCCACTGGCGCTGGCAGTCGAAGCTTGCGAGATCGGGTTCGATGAGATCCAGTTCGACTACGTGCGCTTCCCGGCTGGCAGTACCGCCGGCGCGGCGCCACCAACCACTCAAGAGGAGCGAGTCACCACCATCGCCGCATTCCTGGAGGAGGCACGATCCCGCCTTCATCCACTGGGTTGCGCAGTGTCGGCTGACATTTTTGGAATTACCGCCTCATCGGCGACCGACGAAGGCATAGGGCAGCGTCCCGACGAACTGTCCGCAGTCGCCGACGTCTTATCTCCGATGATCTACCCATCCCATTACAGCTCCGGATGGCTCGGGTTCGCCGATCCGAACGATCACCCGGGTCCGGTGACGGCAGAAGCGCTTGATGGAGCCCTACCACGGATGGCACCAGGGTCGTTGCTCCGACCCTGGCTACAAGCGTTTTATTACAACAGCAACCAGGTCAGAGCTGGCATCGCAGAAGCCGAATCACGGGGCCTTGGATGGATCCTCTGGAACGCGGTCGGGCGCTACAACAAAGAAGCGCTCCTACCGGTGGAACCATAAATCCGCTTGCTTATGAGCCGCTATCCAAGCCCGCTCAGGGCAGCAACCAGGAAGACTGCCAGCAATAACACCAGCAGCACCAGAATGGCGACGGGAATCAGAACCACTGCGGCCGCCTTGCCGGTCGTCAGCGCCATGTTTTCACGGACGTTGAGGATGAACAGGTAGACGCCCCACAGAGAAATGATGAAGCCAATAATCGGGATACCTCCCAGTGCACCCGGAATGGCCGCGTAAGCGTTACCGCGCATCAGACCCTGGAAGTCGCCTTCGCCGCCGAACATTTTGGCCAGACCATAGAAGATTCCGGTACCGATCGCCCAGGCGATAAACGCTCCGACAATGCCACCGATCGCACCACCGATGATCCCGGTCGTGTCGTTGAAGATCGCATTGAGGAGGCCGCCGACAAACCCGATGAGGGCAACGACCGCCGCTGCCGTTCCCATGTGAGATTCGTCGGCACCGAGCTCGGAGAAAACCGTGGCGTCGCCTTTGAGAGCCCTCGTTGCCCGCTCTGTAATCACTGAACTGTCCATGGAAGCCCCCTACTTGACTGACGTACGAGCTTGACGATACCCAATCGGCCAGTGCCGATGCGGGAAATCGGCCGAATTATTCTGTCAGGGTCGCCGAAAGGTTCCTTCGACGCTGGCAATCGCCACGTCACAATGGGCCGACTCCATCACTTCTTCAGCAACCGTTCCGAGAAGAACCAGCGAACTACCGCCCGAACCCTTCGACGCTGCCGTCACCAGATCAGCGGATCGACGGCGTGCTACCTCGGACAGAGCCGTCGACGGTGGTCCGGTCACGACGAGCGGCTTCACATCCGGATAGCCTCCGACAAACCTCCCGAGCGCTTCGGTGGCCTGTTCCATCCGTCTGGCGTGCATCTTCTCTACCTCCGAAGGAGACCGCCCGGATTCAAGGAGCATCTGATCAAACCTTGAGACGAGCGCATAGGCGGCGAACACCTCAGCTTCCGGAGCCAGCAGGAACGCCAATTCGATTGCCTGACGTGACGCGTCAGACAGGTCAACTGTGGCGAGTACCCGTTGATATCCACGACGTGGCTGGCGGCGAACCGCCAGGACCCCCGTACGGGCCTTCCGTGCTAGCCGCCTCGTGACCGGTCCGACCTTCCCGGCATCAAGCGACGATGTTCCTGCGACGATCAAATCGGCGTCCTTGGCGAGACGGGAAATATGGGCGGTCGGGTTACCCCAGGGAATTACCAACTCGACTGGCACCTCGGTCCGCCCCCGAACCCAGTCGGCGAGTTGATGAGCGAGGTCAGCGGTAGCTGTCTTGAAAGCAGCCATCTCGGCCTTCTCTAGCATCACGCCTTCGGTCGGGTCGAAAACATGCACCAGCGTCAGACGTGCCCCGTGCTCTTCGGCTACGAGCCGAGCCCGATCGGCGACCCGCCTCCCGACCGGAGTCAGATCAACCGCAGCGAGCACGTTTTCCATCATCTCAGACTACGTCTCTCAATTACGGCCCTTGGCTTCCCGGTAGCGCCGGATCTGGGCATTCGTCGAAGCGTCATGGTTGAGGTCCTCGACCATTTCAGCGGTAAGTTCATCGATGATGGTCGTAGCGAGCACCTTGCCGAGCTCCACGCCCCACTGATCAAACGAATTGATTCCCCAGACCACGCCTTGGGTGAACACCTTGTGTTCGTACAGTGCAATCAGCTGCCCAAGCACCGACGGCGTCAACTTTGGGGCCATGATGAGTGACGTCGGGCGGTTACCCGGGAACGTTCTATGTGGCACCAGGTCAGGTGCCACACCATCGGCCGCGACTTCAGCGGATGTCTTACCAAAGGCAAGCGCCTCGGCCTGGGCGAACAGGTTTCCCATAAGCAGATCATGCTGGCCGCCGATGTCATCGGAGGATTCCGTGAACCCGATCAGGTCGGCCGGAACAACCGTGGTGCCCTGGTGGATGAGCTGATAGAAGGCATGCTGACCGTTGGTACCGGGTTCTCCCCACACGATCGGGCCGGTATCCGTTTCCACCGGCGTCCCATCGCTATGCACCCGCTTACCGTTCGATTCCATATCGAGCTGTTGAAGGTATGCGGCGAACCGGTCCAGGTCCTGGCTGTACGGCAACACGGCGTAGGTCGGGTACTTGAGCATATTTCGATACCAGACCCCGATCAGACCCAACAGCACCGGGACATTGCGCTCAAGCGGACTATTGCGCAGGTGCAGGTCGACGATGCGCATTCCAGACAACATCTCCCGAAAAGCGCTCGGACCCACCGCGATCATCAAACTCAACCCGATCGCCGAATCCATCGAATAGCGCCCGCCGACCCAGTCCCAAAACCCGAACATGTTGTCGGTATCGATTCCAAAAGCACCAACTGCCTCAGCGTTGGTCGACACGGCAACAAAATGTCGTTCAACCGCTTCATCGCTTCCCAGCTCCTGCACCAGCCAGGCCCTGGCGCTCCGAGCATTCGTGAGTGTCTCAAGTGTCGTAAAAGTCTTTGAAGCCACCACAAACAGGGTCGAAGCTGGGTCAATCTTGTCGAGCACGGAAGCGAGATCAGTCGGATCCACATTGGACACAAAGTGAGCTTCGATGTCGGGATGTACGAAAGGGCGCAGGGCGCGGTAGGCCATCGCCGGACCGAGGTCGGAACCACCGATCCCGATATTCACGACATGCCGAATCCGCTGGCCCGTATACCCTTTCCAATCTCCAGATTGGACCCGGGTCGAAAAGTCGGACATGGCGTCAAGCACGACGTGGACATCATCAACGACATCATGCCCATCCACCATGAACGTGTCGTCGGGGGCCGACCGCAAGGCGGTATGAAGCACGGCGCGGTCCTCGGTGGTATTGATGTGGACTCCGCCAAACATGGCTTCAATCCGACCGGGGAGATCGGCCGCTTTGGCGACGGCGACCAGTGCGGACAGAATCGGACCGTTGACAAGGTGTTTCGATAAATCGACGACCAGGTCGCCGACCTCAAACGTAAGAGAATCGACCCGACTTGAATCGTCGGCAAATACTCGGCGAAGGTTGACCGCCTCGTGCTCCTGGCTGAGGCTTTCGAGCGCGCTCCACTCCGGCGTGTTGCTAATCGGGTTCAACGGCTTTTCCTCTCGTGCTGATCGAACCTCAAGTGTGCCACGCCAGATCAGCTCCCGCAGCCCAGACGGCCTGGAAACCACAGCTTGGATCCGATATCTGGCAACAGAAACAAAAGAACCCAGACCAAGCCGCGTAATGCGGTCGATCTGGGTTCAGTGCGACAATCGGTACGCTCCGGGGGTGAGACTCGAACTCACAACCTACGGATTAACAGTCCGACGCTCTGCCAATTGAGCTACCCCGGAAGGTCGCGTTTGCGAGTCGCAACAGTAGCAGACCCTTCTCGTTGCCCGTCCAACCAACGACAGACCCGACTAGGCGTCGCCGAGAAACCCTTCGAGCTTCTTTGAGCGGGCCGGGTGCCGCAGTTTGGCGAGTGCCTTCGTTTCGAGCTGCCTAACCCGTTCCCGGGTGACATTAAAGTGATTGCCGACCTGTTCGAGCGTTCGGGGTGGGTTGTCGTCAAGACCGTATCGCATAATCAGGACCGTCCGCTCACGGTCGTTGAGGTCTTCAAGGGCGTGGGCCATGTACTCCTGGAGCAGCTTGAAAGAAGCAGCTTCAACCGGGACCACCGCTTCGGTGTCCTCAACAAAGTCACCGAGCGTCGAATCGTCCTCTTCTCCAAGGGGCGTCTCCAGAGAAACCGGACTCTGAGCGATCTTCTGAAGCTCGCTCACCCGGTTTGTGTCGACTTCCATCTCGGCAGCGATTTCTTGTATTGTCGGCTCCCGTCCCAGGTCCTGGAGAAGCGCCCGCTGAGTCTGGGAAAGCTTATTGATCGTTTCCACCATGTGCACCGGCACCCGGATGGTGCGAGCCTGATCGGCCAACGCCCTCGTGACAGCCTGGCGAATCCACCAGGTCGCATAGGTGGAAAACTTGAATCCTTTGCGGTAGTCGAACTTTTCGACAGCCCGCATTAGGCCGAGATTGCCTTCTTGGATGAGGTCAAGCAGCGCCATGCCCCGTCCGACATACTTCTTGGCGATGGAAACCACCAGACGCAGGTTGGCTTCGACAAGGCGCTTTTCGGCCCGATCGCCATGGCGGATGGTGCGATCCAAAATGACCTTGTCCTCAACCGATAAATCCTCTGTCCCAAAACCAGGGACTTCGAGCTTCTCCATCGCTCGCTTGCGAGCTTCGATGGCCATCGCTAGCTCGACTTCTTGCTGCGAGGTGAGAAGGGCGACTCGGCCGATTTCCTGCAGGTACATACGAACCGGATCCGACAGCGAAATGTGATCGTCCTCGGAAAACGGCACAAGAAAATTCTCGGCGCCGTCCTCGGAGACTTTGACTTTGGCAGCCGACAGCCGTTCAAAAACGAGGTCGAACGACTCGGGAGCGGCCTCAGCATCTTCGAGGTCCTGTTGCACTTCGGCGGCCGTCAGAAACCCGCGTTGCTGGCCGCGTTTGATCAGTGCTTCAATCAGCTCATTGATCCCCATGCTCACCGATCTCTCGCTTCCGTTTCTCCAAAGCTATCAATTCGTACTGCAGCTGTGAAGACTCCTGTTCGGACGTATTGTCCAACTGCACCTGCAGGCTGGCGATCTGACGATCGATCGCTTGCCGATGAACGGCCTGGGCGATTTCCTGAGGCTCAGCCTCGGGCGGTTCGTCCAACATCACCGTCCGCAGGAACGATCGGATGTCTTCGTCACTCACCTCATTGATATCAACCTTATCGGCACTGGCGAGCTGAGCACTGAGGATTTCGAATACTTCGCGATAGTCGGCCCGACCCAACCAGTCCGGCTCGACAACCGTTTCGCCAAGATGATTAGCAATGAGCAGCCGGAGCAGTTCGCGTTCGAGACGTTCAGCACCAGTCCGAGGTGGCGGAAAGTGCCTGGTCGGCTGGGCGGCTGGTGTAGACCCGTTCGGTGGCGCAGCTTTCCTGCGGGAGCCCTTGGCGGCTTGTTCAACTGCGTCCGCGACGGCTAGCGCATCGGCGCCGGTAAGCCGAACGATGTATCGGGCGTACTCGGCTCGGGCGACTTTATCGGTCAACCGACCCACAATCGCTGCGCATGCTTTCACAGCTCGCGCTCTACCTTCCGGCTCGTTGAGCCGATGGGCGCGTACCTCCCGCTCAAGGCGAAACATGAGCAGCGGAATCGAGTCGTCGATCGCCTTGCGCAGAGCCGAGTCGTCCCCGTCCTGGACCATGTCGGCAGGGTCACGACCTTCCGGCATACGAGCCACCCGAAGATCGAGGCCAAGTTCGGCCGGAAGATGTAGCTCATCACCGCGAATCGCCGCTCCCGCTCCGGCCTGGTCAGCATCGAAGGCGAGGACGATCACGTCGGTGAACCGTCGCAGCAGATCAAAGTGGTCTTCGCCAAGTGCCGTGCCGCAAGAAGCAACAGCCAGCGGCATACCAGCCCGATGCAGGGCGATCACGTCGGTGTATCCCTCGACAACGATCGCCATCCGATTAAGCGTGATTTCCTTGCGAGCCTTGTCGAGTCCGTACAACAGCTTCGCCTTGGAATAGAGCTTCGTCTCTGGCGTATTCAGATACTTCGGACCATCCCCCTCGAGGAGCCTGGCCCCAAACCCCACGGCGTCTCCTTTGACGTCGCGGATGGGAAACATGACCCGTCCGTGAAACCAGTCGATTACCGACCCCCGCTGGGACTTGCGTGCCAGCCCGGCCGAAATGAGGTCTTTGTCTTTGAATCCGGCCTTAGAGAGATGACGAACGAGGTCGGTTCGACTGTCGGCTGGCGAAAAACCAAGTTCGAACTCATCGACGACATCCCCGTCATAGCCTCGCCCCCGCAGATACGAACGGGCACCGCCGGCATCGTCACCCTTTTTGAGGCGGTCCGTATAGAAATCCACAGCCGCGTCGACCGCATCAACCAGTCGTTGGCGTTCGCCCCGCCGTTGAGCGGCCTTAGGGTCGATACGTAATGTGACGCCTGCTTGGCGAGCCAACACCTCAACCGCTTCCGAGAAGTCGAGTCCCTGGGTCTCCTGGACGAATTTGAAGATATCGCCACCGGCCCCACACCCGAAACAGTGGTAGAAGCCGCGGGCGGGGTCGAGTGACATCGAGGGGGTTTTCTCCTGATGAAACGGGCAGATGGCCTTATGTGACCGGCCCGCCTTCTTGACGCTCGTGACAGCCTGAACCAGGTCGACGATGGACGTCGCTTGCCGGATTTTTTCGATGTCGTCGCGATCGTAGGCCACGCCTATGCCCTGCCTTGGTCTGGTCGCTCACGATAGCCGTGGAATTGAACTGCCTGACCGGGTCTGGCAACCAACCAATAGCCTGCGCCGGCGGATACGTGACGGCAATACATGATGCAGCTGGTCGTTTCGTGGGCGGTGCCGTCCACCCGTACTTCACGGGAGGGCGAAACGTTTGGGGAGATCAGCCAACTGAGTTGCCCTCGTGACCGGCCGGATTTTTCGTCGCGGGTTAGGCCCTAGAATTGGTACCTATGGACGTTGAAGCGGCACAATCGATCGAAGAACCCCCACCGTACGTTGACCATCTCGGTGACTCGGGCGAATACTGGCGTGACATCATCCTCGGGGTCAACGACGGACTTGTTTCAATGTTCCTCCTCGTTGCTGGGGTGGTCGGTGGTGGCCTGGATACCCGTACGGTCCTCCTGACTGGAGTCGCCGGGGCTATTGCCGGAGCCATTTCGATGGGCGTCGGTGAGTACATCGCCACCAAGGCCCAAGAACAAGTATTCACTCGGGAAGTCGAACTGGAACGCCAGCATCTGAAGTATCACCGGCAGCACGAAATCGACGAACTGCACGACCTCTTCAAAGACACCGGACTCAGTGGCCAGATCGTCGAAGACGTCGTGGCGGCCTACAACACAGACGACGAGGCAATGATGAAGATCATGATGGCGCTCGAATTCGGGGTTGTCGACCATCGTCGCAGGAACCCCTTTGTGGCGATGGCGGCCTCGGGAGGACTGTTCCTAGCCGGGTCTCTGACATCGGTGGTGCCGTTCATGTTCAACGTCACACCCAGCGTGGGCCTCGTCTGGGCGGCTGTCGTTTCGGGAGTCGCTCTATTTATCGTCGGTGCCGGCAAAACCTACGCCACTCGGGGAAACTGGTTGACGTCGGGCATGGAGAACTTGATCCTGGCCGCCGCCGGCGCCGGAATCTCCTACGTCGTTGGCGACTGGTACCAGGCGAATTTCTAGAAACTCGGCGAACCTCTCACCAAAAAGCTTGGCTAGCGCAAGTGATGGAGAAAGAACCCGTAGATATCGGCTGCTTCTTCGATCTGTTTCGACGTCGGCTTTCCGAGGCCGTGACCGGCCCGACGTTCGATACGAATCAATACTGGTGACGGATTCGACGCAACCGCCTGCATGGCCGCACCCCACTTGAACGAATGCATCGGCACGACCCGGTCGTCGAACTCGGCGGTCGTGATGAGAATCGGCGGGTACATGCCGTCAGGATCAACGTTGTGTAGCGGCGAATACGCCAACATCGCCGCGAACACATCAGCATCTGCATCGGCGTTGCCGTACTCGGGAGTCCAATAACGACCTGCGGTGAAGTGATGGAAGCGCAGCATGTCGGTAACGGGAACCGCCGAAACGACCGCCCCGAAGAGGTCGGGCCGCTGCAATACGGAGACGGCCGTGAGCAACCCACCGTTCGACCCACCGAAGATCCCCAATTGTGACGCAGTCGTTACCCCCGACTCGATGAGATACTCGCCGCACTGCGCGAAGTCGTCGAAGACTCGTTGCTTGTTGGCCAGCATGCCTGCCTCGTGCCACTCTTCGCCGAACTCGGAACCACCCCGCAAGACGGTCGAAGCGAACACAGCGCCCGCCTCAAGGAGCGCAATTCGGGCCGGTGAGAAAGTAGGGGTGATGGCGATGTTGAACCCTCCGTACCCGTACATCACGGTCGGGGCGGGTCCCTCGAGACCTTTGCGGTGCGTGAGGAAGATCGGTAGATCTGTTCCATCGTCAGCGGTGGCCAGAACCTGGCGAGTGACAAAATCGGCCCGTTCGTATGGCGCTTCGGTGGCTCGAAAAACAGACGTTTCTCCAGTCGGGACGTTGTGACGCAAGATTGTTGGAGGATCGAGGTGTGATTGGAAGTTGATGAAGAGGTCGTCATCTTCGGGCCGGCCAGCCATTTCAGCCACAGACCCGATCGCCGGTAATTCGATGTCACGCACATACGTACCCGCTAAATCGAAAACCGCCAGGCGCGAGTGAGCGTCCCGCAAGTAATTGGCGATCAGATGTCCCCCGACCACGCCCGAACCCTCCAGAGGGTCGTCGGCCTCCACAACGACAACAGAGGAGTCGCCCGTAGCGACGTCGAACCCGATGATCTTGGACCGGGGAGCATTTTTGTTGGTCTGAACCAAAAAGGTTGAGTCGACCGAATGAACCAAGCCGTAAGCAGCGTCGAAAGCATCAAAAACACGATGAAACCCGAACTCGTCTGGCTCGCCAACCACCGGATCTCCGGCGAGTGGCTTGACGTACAGGCGGGTCTGGCTGGCGGTCCCATCCCAACAGGTGAGGACCAAATATCGTCCGTCGTCGGTTATTTGCGGGAAAAACCCGAGGCCGGGCAGGTCGGGGCGTTCATACACGAGGTCGTCCTCGGCGCGGGCCGTTCCCAAGCGGTGATAGAACACCCGCATATTGGTTTGGGCAGGAAGGCCTTCCTGCGGGTCGGGGTAGCGGGGGTAGTAGAACCCGCGGTTGTCAGCTGTCCATTCGGCATTCCCAAATCGCATACCGTCGATCACGTCGCCGGTTTCTTCGCCCGTCGCCACTTCGAGGACGTGCATGTCCATGTAGTCAGAGCCACCCTCGGCCACGTTGAAGGCCATAAATTTGGCGTCGTCTGACAGGAAGGTTCCGGTGACGGCTACCGCTCCATCGTCCGAATAGGTGTTCGGATCGAGTAACAGCTGCGGTTCTCCGTCGAGTCCGGCCTGTCGAAAGATGATCGGCTGATCGGCCAGCCCATCGTTGTAGCCGAATATGTAGGTGCCTGCTCGCCC
>CBDTUI010000085.1:0-12034 GCA_965363765.1 uncultured Acidimicrobiia bacterium | reverse complement strand
GTCGGTATGGTCGGACTCACTGAGCAAGCTGCCAAAGAGGCGGGCCAGCCATACGCGGTTGGGCGGGCATTCTTCGCAGATAACGGTCGCAGCCGGATTGCCGGCACCACTACCGGACTCATCAAACTTGTGGTTGGGCGTGACGACAAACGTCTTCTCGGGGTACATATCCTCGGGGAGGATGCGGCAGAGCTCGTTCATATCGGACAGGCAGCCATTCACGCCAAAGACGACGTCGAAAGGTTCATCCACACGACGTTCAACACCCCAACCAGGTCAGAGGCCTACAAATTCGCTGCCTACGACGCGCTCCAGGACATTTCGGGGCATCGGCTCTAGCGCGGGCTAACTTGCTGGCATGCGGTTCGGGTCAGGGGTATCGATCTCACAGGAAACTGGTGGCGCCGTCGAGGAGGCACTTGGCCGAGCGCTGAGCGGCACTTCTGAAGCCCCCGACCTCGTGTTCTGCTTTGCAACGTTTCATCATGGGTCCGATACGGCGCTAGTCGCCGGCCACCTCTCTGCGGCAACGTCGATGTCCGGAGTGAGTCTTGGTGCGATATCTAGCGGCATCGTGGCCGACTCGGAGGAGTTCGAGAGTGGCGCAGCACTGGTCGTTTGGGCGGCTTGGCTCGGTGACGTTGAAGCCACCCCGCTCCGCCTGAGGGCGTTCCCGACCGATCAGGGTATCGGCATCGGGGGCAGTGACCTGCCGGACACAACCAAGGGAGTGGTGCTGCTTGCCGACCCATTCAGTTTCCCCGCTGGCCAATTCGCAGAGTCGTTGCAGCCGGTCCCCGTCGTCGGCGGCATCCCCGGCTCGTTGGCTAATGAGACGCTCATCTTCCTGAATGGACAGACCTACACGAACGGTGCGGTAGCCGTCGGCTTATCCGGTTCGTTGATGTTTCAGGCGGTTGTTTCAGAAGGTTTTCTCCCAGTCGGTAGCCCTGCCACAGTCACAAAAGCCTCCGGGCGGGTAGTCGAGCAGATCGCCGGGATTTCCGCGGTGTCGTTTGTCGAAAAGCTCATCGAGGGCCTTGATGAAGTCACCCAGAAGCTCGTTCGTTCTGGTCTGCAGATCGGGGTTGCCATCGACGAGTACGCCACCGATCGCGCCGCTGGCGATTATCACGTGACGGCCGTAGCGGGGGCGGACCGGGCAAGCGGGTCGATCTTGGCTGGTGATGAGGTCAGTGTCGGTTCAACGATCCAATTCCATTTGCGCGACGCGAGATCTGCTGATGACGATCTCAATCAAGCGGTGGCTGGATTTGCGGGCGGGAGCGGGATGCTGTTGTTCACCTCCAACGCTCGCGGTGAGGCGTTCTTTGGGCAACCCCACCATGACGCATCACTGGTGGGGTCCGCTTGTCAATCTGCGGCCCTCGCCGGGATGATCGGCGCCGCCGAGATCGGTCCGATGGCGGGGACGTCACGCATACACAGCTTCAGCGCCGTGGCGGTAGAGATTTCCGAACCCGCCTAGGTGTTCCCGTACACCGGAAGCGTGGCGCCCGACATAACGCTCGAGGCGTCCGACAGAAGAAATTCGATTACCGCGGCGATCTCGTCGGGGGTCGGCCAACTGACGTAATCGGCGAACGGTACTGCCTGGCGGGTGGCAGGTGTGTCGATCACCGACGGTTGCACGACGTTGGTGTTGATCCCGAAGTCGCTCAACTCTGATGCAGCGGACCTCCCAAGGGCGGCAACGCCAGCCTTGGCGATGTTAAAGGCTGCCTGCCCGGAGGGGCCGTCGTCGGCACCCCGGCTGCCTACAAGCACAATATGGCCTGATCCGTTCGCTTTCAGGTGGGGGGTGACGGCTCGCACCGCGTAGAACGCTGATCGCAAATTGAGGTCGAGCATACGTTCCAGTCGTACGTCGTCCGTTTCGTCGATGTCGCGACCGCCGGCCCAGCCACCGACGAGGGCGGCGAGTCCGTTGACGTTGCCGAACTTGTCTGCGGTCTTGTTCATAAACTCGGTGAGGCCGCTCGCCGACGTCGAGTCGACTCGCTTGAGCAGCAACCGTGACTCGTCGAGGTGTAGTTCGGCTTCGAATTTCTCGGCCTCCTCGGGGATCAGATAGGTGACCGCCAGCGACGAACCAGCCGCAGCGAGCCGCTTGGCGAGCGCGGTTCCGAGGCTGCCTGTTCCTCCTGTTATGACGACAACATTTCCGTTCACGTACGCTCACCCTTCACGCTGGATGCTGACATGGTAATTTGTTAACTGGCCGACTGCAGTTTTTGGAGGAGACATGGCGTCTATCAGCATGGACGGGGTAGGAAAGATATACGAAGGTGGCACCCGCGCTCTTACGGATGTCAACCTGGAAATCAACGATGGCGAGTTTATGGTACTCGTTGGCCCATCGGGTTGCGGCAAGTCGACGCTGCTTCGGATGATCGCTGGACTCGAGGACATCACCGAGGGAACGATGAAGATTGGCGACACCGTCGTCAACGATATTCCGCCCAAAGATCGCAACATTGCGATGGTCTTTCAGAATTATGCCCTCTATCCGCATATGACTGTTTTCGACAATATGGCGTTCGGGCTGAAGCTCCGCAAAATGCCCAAAGATGAAATTACCCGCCGCGTTGAGGAAGCAGCCAAGGTTCTCGAGATAACCGAGTACCTTCCCCGCAAGCCCAAAGCGCTGTCGGGTGGCCAACGCCAACGGGTGGCCATGGGTCGAGCCATCGTGCGCGAACCTGCCGCCTTCCTCATGGATGAGCCACTGTCGAACCTCGATGCCAAATTGCGCGTCCAAATGCGTTCCGAGCTCGGCCAGCTTCATGCCCGCCTCAAAACCACCACCGTCTATGTGACCCACGACCAGGTCGAAGCCATGACCATGGGTGACCGGGTTGCGGTCATGCGCAAGGGAATCATGCAACAGACCGCATCGCCGCGGGAGCTCTATGACCAGCCGGTGAATCTGTTTGTGGCTGGCTTCATCGGGTCCCCTTCGATGAACTTCGTGTACGCCGACCTCTCCGATTCGGGCGACGGCATGACGGCCTCGTTCGGCGAGACCACGCTAAAACTCAATGCCCAGAACCTTGCTAGTCGCCCCGGACTGGCGGCCTATGCCGGCAAGCGAGTCGTACTTGGCGTCCGCCCCGAAGCCTTCGAGGTAGCAGCTGCGATTGGGCAACCGGGCGATTTACCCATCGAGGTTGGCCTGGTAGAGCAACTTGGCTCGGAAGCCTTTGTACATTTCCACCTGGATTTCCGGCCGGTCGTCACCGAAGATATTCGGGAGCTGCTCGCCGACGAAGGCGCAGATGAGTCGTCGCTTGGCGACTCCACCAAGTTCGTAGCGAGAATTAACCCCGACTTTGCGCCGAAGCTGGGTGACAATGTCAGCCTGGTTGTGGACACCTCGAAGCTGCATTTCTTCGACCCCGACTCATCCCAGACCATCTACTAGTAACCAGGTTCTAGAACTTTGCGGAACGCACTTACGGAAAGAGCCTTTTAAAGCCTTCTGCAGCTGCCAGCCCGACGGGTTCGCCCATGGTGGCTGACCAGGTGCGAAGTTTGTCAACGAATTGGTCGCGGGCAGTCTTGTCGTCCTGGGCGCTTGCCATCGTGGTCGGCCCCTGCGTCGAATGTTCGAGCAAAGCGGCAATCTTGCTGTCGAACGTTTCGCTGATGTCTTCCCAGTAGTCGATTTCATCGGCCGACCAGAGGAGCACTGCTCCGGGGCGATGTTTGCTGACGTTCTCGCTGAGCTGCTCTGGGAAGAATAAGTGGTCCCGGGCCGCCACGATCGCATCAATAGCCGCCATGCCGGTCGCCCGATGATCCGGATGCAGCATGTACCGTTTCCATGGATCATGAGAAAGCACCACGTCCGGGCGGGTCGTTCGGATCCAAAAACTGAGCTCCTGGCGAAGCTTCACCGAGTTTTCGATCTCGCCATCGACGTGATCGAGCATCACAATATCAGCGGCGCCGAGTAGGTCTGCGGCTCGCCGCTGTTCCGCCTGACGAGATGCGATGAGAAGCTCGGGAGCGAGGTCGGGATCCCAGGTCCCTTTTGAGCCGTCGGAGACGACGAGCATGGTGATCTGGCATCCAGCTGCCGCCCATTTAGCCAGCGTCCCCCCTGCACCGAATTCGGCGTCGTCAGGATGAGCACCGATCGTCAAAGCTCGGTCGGGTGTCGCAAGGCGGTCGTTCGGGTCGCCTGGACGCGCCGGCGAGTAGATGTTGGTCGTCATTCCAAAAGCCTACCGCGCTGCATCCACGTGACATGCTCAGGCTCGTCGACGTCGAGCGCCAGACCGGCGCGTATGACGACGGCTGCATCTGGTCGGTGGCTCAAGTGGCGGTGGAAGCTGCCTGCCCCATATGAGAATGTGAACGGTCCCGTCCCGACGATGAGGCTCGTACCGCCGTCCCATGACGGTGCGATAACAGAACCGCGATCCTCGAAGCCTGCGAACGCAGCGTGGAGGTCAGAGGATTCGAGGCGGGGGAGATCTGCGTGCAGTAGTCCCCAGGGCTGCCGGTCGGCGTGGCGCACGATCGCTGAACCGGCTCGATCGAGGTTTCCGCCGTCGTCGATGCTCATCAACGATTGCGCTCGTGCCCATTGACGTACCTCGGAGTCACTGGTCACGATGACAACCTCGGCAACAGATGCGGCAACGGCAACCGTGTGGGTCGCCAACTGCAGCGCAATCTGGCGACGCCGGTCGGCAGTCAAGTGCTCGGCGAGTCGAGTTTTGGCCGTGGCAAAGCTACGGATTGGAATGCCAATGAGCATGCGGAGACGCTAGCGGGGAATAGGTTGGGACCTCGTTCGTGTTACGGAAGTAACCCAACTCAAGGAACATGATGGCCACTGCCACCCTGAACGGCACCGTAATCGCTGAAAGTACCGAGACCGTCATGGTTGAGGGGAATCATTACTTTCCGCCTTCATCTGTGCAGTTCGACCATTTCGAAGAGGCCACTAAAACCACTGTTTGTCCATGGAAGGGCACCGCCAACTATTACGACGTGTCCGTTCCGGGCACCAATGCGGCTGCTACTGCCTGGGTATACCGGGAACCGAAAGACGCCGCGGCAAACATCAAGGATTACGTTGCCTTCTGGGGCGAAGTCGTTGTCGCCGACTAGCCGCGTTAGCTGGAACCCAGGGTTCGTACCCTCGGATTTCGATAGTTGGGGCCCCGAGAAGACACCCCTGCGCTAGCTGGAACCCTGGGTTCGTCGGGCTAGGGGAGGTCGGCGACCTCTTTGGCGAAGAGCTCAAGGCCTGAAGTGTCATAGGCCGCGTCCGGGAAATTGAGAATCAGGTACTCGACGCCAGCTTCGGTCCACGGTTGCAGCTTGTCCCGCACCTGATCGGGCGTGCCGGACATCGGTTCGACATTCCGCCTGGCAGATTCTGCGACTTCTTCGCCTACGAGAGGGACGATGCGCGCCACTGCCTGGTCGATCCGCTCGGCGACTTCGCGTTCGGTTGGGGCACAGATCAGACTGAGGTTCGAGGATCGGACAATCGACGAAAAGTCGCGGCCGACATCACGGCAATGGTCGGCGAGCAACGATGACTTATGCGTGAATTCCTCGGGGGAGCCTCCGAAGTTGGTGTAGTCAGCATATTTAGCGGCCACCCGCAGAGTTAGCTTCTCGCCGCCTCCGGCGATCCACAAGGGAATGTAAGGGTCTTGGACCGGCTTTGGGGAGCAGATCGCACCGTCCAGCTTGTAGTACGTGCCGTCGTAATTCACCGTATCTTCGGTCCACAGAGCGCGCATGATCTCAACGGCTTCATTAAGTTGGCCGATCCGCACGGACGGCTTCGGGAACGGGTAGCCGTATCCGACATATTCATGCTCATACCAGCCGGCTCCGATGCCCATCTCCAAGCGACCGTTGCTGATGACATCAATGGAGGCGGCCACTTTGGCGAGGTATCCCGGGGGGCGATACGAGTTGCACGTGCACATTTGTCCGAGTCGAATGGTCGACGTGGTTGCCCCGAGAGCGGCCATAAGGGTCCAGGCCTCGTAGGTCGGCTCCTGAGTCGGTTGGGGGACGGTGTGGAAGTGGTCGTAGACCCACAAGGACTCGTAGCCAGCCGTTTCGATGGCAGTGGCGACGTTGTGCATTGTTGCCCAGTGGTCTGATTGATCGATGCCAGCTAGGTCAAGCCGCCATCCTTGCGGTACAAAAGCTCCAAATCTCATGCGGGGGACACTAACGCGGACGGGAAGGCGATCAGAACTGGAGTAGGGTGTCGCAATGCGCAGAACCAAAATCGTCGCCACGATGGGTCCGGCGGTGGCTAGCCAGGCGCTGATCACCGATCTTGTCGGGGCCGGCCTCGATGTTGCCCGTCTGAACTTTTCGCACGGCGAATACGAGACCCATACACAGATGGCCGAGTGGGTTCGCCAAGCCGCCGAACGTCATGGCCGCCCGGTTGCAATCCTGCAGGACATTCAGGGTCCGAAGGTGCGAGTCGGTGTATTCGAAGATGGCCCGATCGACCTCGTTGCTGGAACGACGGTCCGCCTGGTTCCCGGATCACAACCGGGTTCAGCCGGGATCGTGCCGATCGACTACGAGTTCCTCGTGGAAGATGTCGAGGTCGGCGAAGATGTCCTGCTCGCCGACGGGCTTATCCGCCTCGTCGTCGATGAGGTCAGAGAGGATTCGCTTATCGCCCGGGTCACTGTCGGGGGGAGCCTATCGGACCACAAGGGCGCCGCGTTCCCGCAGACGTCTCTTCGGGTTCCTTCGGTCACGCCCAAAGACGAAGCGGATCTTGAGTTCGGTCGGTCCCTCAATGTGGATTATGTGGCTGCATCATTTGTGCGCTCTGGCGCGGACGTGGCCAAGGTGTGTGAGCTCGCCGGCGGGGTCCCGGTTATCGCCAAGATTGAACTCGCCAAGGCTTACGAAAACCTCGACAACATTCTTGAGGAAGCGGCCGGTGCGATGGTGGCGCGTGGCGATCTTGGAGTCCAGTTGCCACTCCAGACGCTGCCGCGTGTTCAACTCGACATTCTCAACCGCACCAACGCCGCCGGGCTTTTGTCGATCACGGCCACTGAAATGCTCGAATCGATGACCAATTCCCCGCGTCCCACCCGGGCAGAGGTTACCGACGTCGCCAATGCAGTCATGAGTGGCACCGACGCGGTCATGCTCTCGGGTGAGACGGCGATCGGGAAGTATCCCGTCGAAACGATCGATTTTATGTCGCGTATCTGCGTTGAGGCAGAGAAAAGCGTCATGGAGGCCGTGGACTTTCTCGCCTCCCACCGGACGTTCGCCTCCGCTACCGCCAAAGCTGCCGTGGAGGCTGCAGTAAATCTGGATCTCAAGGTCATTGCGGCGTTCACTGAGTCAGGGAGCACGGCTCGGCTCTTGTCGAAGTATCGGCCGAGTGCCGACATTATTGCCTTCACTGCCGACCCGGTCACGTATCGGCGTATGGCGGCTTATTGGGGCGTGACACCAGAAATGAGCGAACGTCGCGATTCGACCGACCTCATGTTGGCCAGCGCCGAGAAATACCTCGAAAAGAGTGGCATTTGTGAGATTGGTCAGGGCGTCGTCATGGTCGCTGGGACTCCACCGAACCAGCAGGCATCGACCAACTTGATGAAGCTGCACCGAATTGGTGAACGCAGCCGAACGTCGAACCGCCAGCGCTAATGTTGCGTATCTGCAAGGAGTAACCATGGGCCAGACAATCAACGTTTCGGAACCTACCGTGATCGGCAAGGTCGCTCTGTTCGATACCGACCGGTCGCTGGGAGGACAAGACGGCGAAGCGTTCTCGTCGGCTTCGGACGCCGCCGCCGCTGTCACGTTCCCGGCTGGACTGGCCGAACGGTTATTTACCGACGACCCCAAGCTCTCCAACGTGTATGTCTACTCAAATGTCGTTTCGGTTGAACGCCCCGCTGGATGGGATGGGGACGCCCTGGCTACCACTTCTGGGGCGATCCGTGACTTCTTTGTTGTCTACGACGGCAACAAAGGCCCCCCTGCCGAGTAGCGAACAGACTAAGGCGCGGTCGTCGTAGTGGAACCGACGGTGGTGGTCGTGGTATCCGGCGGCAGGGAGGTCGTGGTGGTGGTCGGACACGGTTGGCCCGTATAACCATCGTTGCCCTTCGGCACGTTGCACGGATGAACTTCGATGATGATCGGCCGCGACCGGTAGCGGGCGACCCACTCCTGGGAAGTCGTAGTCCCGTCGGGGTTTGTGAGGATACGAGTGATCGTGACTGACCAACCGTCGAGGCCGTTCTGGATCGTATCGGACGTTTCTGGCTCAATCTCGGGGTTAGCCTGATATACGGTGTCGGGTGACGTAAACCCGTAGCGGTCAGAAACGGTAGCCGACACGCGGACAGCCACAGCGGGGTCACCTTCAGCGACCACCGAGAGATTGGTGGATCCACCTCGCTGTTCGCCCGACACTGTCCGGCCGCCATTGCTGCCGAGGATCTTGATCGTTAGCGAAGTGTCGGTGTATTGGGTCTTCAGATAGATGGCGCCGTCAGTGTCATTGCGAAATGCCAGGTCGATCGACGGAAAGTCGAGAGTTGCCTCGATGCCTTCGGGGTATCGGGAAAAATAGAGACTATGCGGTTTGTGGGTCACATCGGTGTACCCGCCCCAGAAGGCAGCGTTGTACATTGTCGTGGCGAATTGAGATACGCCCCCGCCGAACGTGTCCTCAAGTTCACCGTTGACGATGGTGCCGGCGGGTAGATAGCCCTTTTCGGGTGTTCTCTCGCCGACCGTATCGTTGACAGAGAATGTTTCGCCTGGCATGACAATCGTCCCGCCGATGGCGTCTGCCATGAGATGGATATTGATAACCCGGTTCTGGCAGCAGTCGTGGTATGTCGTGAATGAGCTGACCACATGTTCGATCTTGAGCGCTTCAAGATCTGCAACGGTTACGTCGGGTTCGGCATCCTCAACAACCGGTAGCTGCCCGCTCCGATCCGGTGTCTGGGCGGCCGTAATGATGGCCTCGACTATTCGTTCGCTGTCGACTCGCAGGCCGGTTTCGCCCGGGATGATGGACACCGTGTCGTCTTCGGCGACGACTAGCTCGGCGTTCTTAAAAGTTAGTGCGAAGGCTTGACGCAACTCGGCGAACCGGGGTTCGAGGATGGCCGGATCCAGGCTCGGGGTAATCGTCGTTTCGTCGATGACGGTGATGAATGCGTCCGAAAGTTCGTTCGCCGACAGCCGCAATGTGGCTGTCGGGTCAGCCATGGTGAGGGTTATCGGGCCCGAAACCAGTTGCTGAGCGAGAACGAGAGCTTCGTCTACGGCTTCGGGCCGAATACCTCCGGTGTTGGTTTCAGACCCCAAGGTGACGGGGGTACGGTCGACGTCGAGAACCCCAGCCAAGAGGAGGTCGTTCGCTCTGTCGCGAATGACAATGGTGGTCGGTGAAGCGTAGGTAGCCACCGGAACACTGGCCTCGATGGTGATGTTGGCCACATCGCCCTCGGCGGCGGCCTGTGCGTCCCAGTCATCGAGGACGGCACCAACGGCCACAGGGTCCAGTGCGGCCACCAGTTCGATCTCATGACCTACGAATAGACCCTTGACCCAGGATCCGAACTGGGAAAAGATCGATCCGTCTCGTCCCACGAGGAGTGCTCGACTAACGGCGGACTCCGTGTCGAAGGTGAATCCGAGTTGGTCGGGTAGTGCGGATCGTTGACTGTCTGCGACCTGCGCTACCACCGGTAGGGCAGCTAAGGCATCCTCGCGTCCAACCACCACTTCGGTCGCTTCTAGGGCGGTGAGGCCGGCGACGGGCATTTCTCCGATGGTTACCGCCCGGGCGATTCGGTCTTCGGCCGGGCGCGTCAGGAAGAATGCGAGCAGGAGGATCGTAAGGAGTCCCCCGACCGCAGTGACGATGATGCGTTGATTGCGGCTCATTCAGTCTCCGTGCGAGCTAAGGAGTGTAGTAATCCCCACGCTGGAGCAATACCATGGGCTCTGTGCACATACCTGATATTCCTTCTGGAGAGCCGCTGCGGATCTCGGCCTCCGGATATATGTCGTTTCTCAACTGCCCTGCGTTGTTTGGGGCGCGTCTCGACGGCAAGTACGGAGCTGAGTCGGTCGCCTCTTTTCGGGGAGCGCTAGCGCACGCCGTCTTTGCGAGACATCTCGAAGGTGGCGAAATTGCCGAACATGACTTCGATAACGTTTGCCGAAGGGCAATTGGTGGGTCCGTCATCAATTACAAGATGGCCAACTTAGGGCTCGGTATTACCGGAGTGCGCGAAACAATCGCCGAAGTTGGCGAGATGTATCAGCGATTCAAGAAACTACCGAGCGACGGATTCCGGGCATCCGAGATCCACCTCGAAGCGGACCTGGCTGAAGACATCGTCCTGCTCGGGAGGATCGATGCGGTATATGACGACGACGGCGGGGTGCGGTTGGTCGATTGGAAGTCTGGCGACCTCGGCGACGTAGCCCAGCAACTCGAGTTCTATGCCCTGCTCTGGTATCTGGACAGCGGCGATCTCCCCACCACGATCGAAGCGTTTTCGGTGCAATCAGGCGAGCAGTACCGATCGCACCCCTCCCAGGCAACCGTTGAAGCGACTGGCGTACGGGTGGCAGAGATGGCGATCACGGCGCGGCAGGCAATCACCCTGGACCAACCGCTCGATAGGGTGCCGGGTATGTACTGCAGGTACTGCCCTATCCTCGACGAGTGTTCAGAAGGGCAAGCTGCCGCCCGGGTCGCTTCGGCCTGAGTCGTACATGCGAGAGGGGACTGGAATGAGGGTTGTTGTTTCTGGTGCGACCGGATTCATCGGTTCGGCGCTCGTTGATGTTTTGAACGCACAGGGACACCAGGTGATCGCCTTGTCGCGGTCGGGGCGTCCGGGAACAGTCCTCTGGGATCCCGCCCAACGATGGACTTCCGTAGAAGGCGAGGTTGACGTCATCGTGCATTTGGCTGGCGAGTCCATCGGGGAACGCTGGACTGATCGCAAGAAACAGGCGCTTATGGCGAGCCGGGTCGATGGAACGGCCACGATGGCTCGACTCGCCATCGATAAGAACGTCTCGTTGTTCTTGTCCGGTTCCGCCATTGGGTTTTACGGGTCGCGCGGCGACACCAAACTGGACGAGTCCTCCGAATCGGGCAAAGGATTCCTGGCCGAGTTGACCGTCGAATGGGAGCAAGCAGCTCGGCCGGCCGTTACGGTCGGGATTCCCACCGCTTTTGCCCGAACGGCGCTTGTCCTCGGGTCAGACGGAGGCTCATTCCCTCGCATGTTGCTGCCATTTAAGTTCGGGATGGGCGGGCCGATCGGTTCCGGCAACCAATGGTGGAGCTGGATCAGCCTGCGTGATGAGGTGCGGGCGATCATGCACATCATCGAGGGGAAGATCACGGGACCGGTAAATCTCGCCGCTCCCGAGCCGGTACTGAACAGAGATTTCGCCAGCGAACTCGGAAGAGCAATGCGTCGGCCATCCTTTTTGGCGGCGCCGGCTTTCGGCCTGAAGGCCTTGCTTGGAGGTGAGTTCGCCGACGAGGTGCTTCTGGCAAGTCAGCGAGTCATCCCACGCGTGCTCGAAGAGACGGGGTTTGAGTACCTGGACGGCGACCTGGCAGCGACTCTCCGGCGCATCACGTCGTAACTGGCAGGACTGAACGGTCCTTGGCTCAGGCGGAGTGGAGCTCAACTACCCGATGATCCTCGTCGTCATCGCTTCGATTGAGCTCACGGGAGATATCGTCAATGTGGGCCAACAGATCAGACCGCATCTCATCAAGGGTGCCCTTCATGCTATTGACCGACGTAACGACCGAGGTGAGAGAACGGCGGACATTTGAGACTTGTGAGGCGATCGCCTTGAGAGATTGCAGTCGCTCCTCGATGGCTTGAACGTCGATCCCGTCCGATCGGTTGGCAGCAACCGCCAGGGATGCTTCCGCCCACGCCAGTGCCGCAGCCAACATGGTGCCTTCACCGTCGTC
>CBDTUI010000084.1:0-12406 GCA_965363765.1 uncultured Acidimicrobiia bacterium | reverse complement strand
CTCGGAGACACGATCAGTCCGATGGTTCTACTAGACCTACCACGCCGGGTTGGTGATCCCGGAGGGGATGTTGGCCATGCATGGGAGTCTCACAGTCCTCGACGACGAGTCCAACGTCGCCATCGCAGGGATCGCCGGACTCGGACACATGCTTCTCACCGCGGCCGTTATCTTGCTGTTCGTCGCGTTGAACGGCAATGCCCTCTCCGGCGCCGGAACAGAGTCAGCAGCAGTCAAGACAGGAACCAGACCCCGATACCCTAAGAGAGACATCAGACAGTGTCCCCTGCCCCGGGATTCGTGGCTACAAAACCGGGAGTCCGATCATTAGCGGTCCCACAGGCACTGGCTATGCATCGGAATAGGTCCAGTCGGGTTGTTTGCGCTCTTGCTTCTCATCGTAGGTGGCGACGCCGTCGGTCAGGTCAACGAGTTTCGGGATCGGGATCCTCCGGTTTGCGCCAACACATCCACCTTCGAGATGAGCGACGATGTCATTGGGGAAGGCACTCATGATGCTCGAAACCAGATTCTGTTCTTGCACGGGCAGATAGCAACGATTCCCGTCGGCGACTATCCGGAGTCGTTCAGTGATGGTATCGAGGTCGCGAACGGATCCCGAACCATCACGGATTCGTTCCAGAGCCTCGGTGATGTGGCCGGTACCCAGCTTGCAAGGCAGGCATTGCCCACATGACTCGACATAAAGAAATCTCGAAAGAACCGATGCGACTTCGACCATACAGGCTGAATCGTCGTAGACGATGAATCCTCCCGCACCGAGCCCTGATCCGGCGGCTTGCATGTCCTCGTAGGTGAGCGGCGTCTCCAACAGTCCCCCAGGCAGAACTGCGTTCGCCACCCCCGGGAATACTGCCTTGATGGTTCTTCCCGGGAGAGGACCCCCGGCTCGGTTCAAGAGGTCGATAAGTGGAGTCCCCATATCAACTTCGAAGACGCCGGGTTGGGCGACGTCGCCAATCACCGTGCACACCAGCGTCCCCGGCGACTCGTTAGTCCCAACGCTCCTGAAAGCAGCAGCATCGTGGGAGAGAATCCACGTGGCTTGGGCCAGAGTCTCGGCGTTGTTGACAAGTGTGGGATTGGAGGTGTGCTCGCCGGCGTGCCCGGATTCGGCAGCATGGGACTGCCAGCCCAACTGGGGTGCGGTGGCGTAGAGGCCGTGGAGGTAGGGCGGGAGCCAGCGGGGGAGAGGGTCGTTGCCTTCGATTACCTCGAGGAGTGCCTTCTCCTCTCCAAGGAGATACTCTTCAGGGCCGGCAACTATCGTCACGGCGATATCGCCCAGCCATCCGGCTTCCGCGAGATCCCCAATGGCATTGGAGAGTCGTTCCGTTTCGGTCCGGAATGACTCCTTGACCACGATGAAAGCTTCGACGGCGCCGACCGTTCGAGCGGCGATAACGAGTCCTTCGACCACCTGGTACGGGTTAGCGCGGATCAGCGCACGGTCTTTGAATGTGCCCGGTTCTCCCTCAGCAGCATTGCACACCACATAGTGGTGTCGACCTCCACCATTGAGAATCGAGGCCCACTTGGCGCCGGTAGGGAATCCGGCGCCGCCGCGGCCGCGCAGGCCCGCCTGGCTCAATACTCCGACTATTTCTTCCGGGGAGGCGTGCTCGGTATTCCTGAGGGCGTCTCCACCCCCACCTAGAACGTATTCGGGCAGCGACTCCACGGGCTCCTTCGGCAGAACCCGCCTTGCGCTCTGGTCTATGGTCACGTTGACTCCTCAGCGTCTAGAGGGGGGCACATCGGAACGAAGCCTTCGCTCTCGTTGCCATGGCTGCCACATTCGGTGCAGCCCCTGGGGCGACTCTACCGTCGCTTGTTTTCGTCTTCGAGTTGACTCGAGAGTTCGACGCATTTCGTTCCCGCACTGACATCCTCAAGGCTGCTCCCTGATGCTCGCAGCTGACGAACGACATCAATGGATGGCTGGCCCATCGCCCAAGGTTGCCTCCGTCACGCTGGTCGGTCACTGTTGTCCAGCAGATCAAGAGTCCATTCCAGGTTCACCCGGTGAGTCTGATCTGGGGCCTCGGGCAACGACGAGCACTCTCACGCCAAAGTCGACGATCCAGGTCGCGGTGATCGCGACCGCACCGAATGCCCACCCCGCCGCGATACATGCTCCGGCCCCGTTGGCAGCGAGAAGAGGTAGCCACGGCCACCGCGCCATCACTGCCCGGCTGTGCTCGAAAGGGGAGCCTTTGAGGACCGGCAGAAGGTAGCCGACTGCACCCAGGAGAACCTGTCCAACTCCGGCAACCACCGCCGCGCCGGTCCATCCCCCGAATGGGTACATCTGACCGGTGCTGACCACCTGAATGCCATCGGAAATGGCCCACGCAACCAACCAGATCGTGCCTGCCGTGATCTGGAGAAACGCCAGCTTTTGGCGTCCCTCTTCCCAGAGTCTCACCAAGATTCCAACCAGAATCGTGCCGCCCGAAAGCCCGACCAGAATCGTCCCGACTCCGACCAGCTCCGATTTCCAGATTCCACCGACGATCAACAAGACCCCTCCGCGCCCTAGCCAGAGTGCGACGATTGCCTCCCGACCACTGACGGCGCGTCGGTAGGCCGTGGTCGGCAATAGCGTGGGGATTGTCCCGACGATGGTAAGACCTACCAGCCCGATCAGGTTGAGATGCGAGTGGGCAAGTCTGAGCTCTGGGAATGCGGCTCCGGCATTTCCGGTCCCGATTATTGCCCCGAGGCTTACCCCGATAATCCCGGCGGCGAAGGCTGCCAGATAAAATTGGGCGGACAGGTCGAACCTGCGGAGCAGGCTACGACGGACCGCACTGGTGATGGATAGGGTAAGCACGACCAGGCTTGAAACAATGGCGCCGGCTCCGATCCACGTCAATGGATCCCAGCTGACCCTCACCCCGACGAGCACTGCAGTCGTCCCTACGATCAGTAGCCACCGTTGGGTGGTCGCAGTCCGGCCTGACGGAGGTCGGGTTGATGACCATGTGATAGTGAACATCTGACTCGCTCCCGATATTGCCAGCAACACGGTTCCGGCCAGAAACGCGTGCATCGGGCCCCACCAAAAACCTCCAGTGCTGAGCACGACAAGGGCCCAGCCGATGGCCACGATTGCGAAGAACAACGCACCTAAGAACGCCGCTCGAGCAATGCTGTGGGACTCCACCACTCGCGTCTGGCGGGACGGTTCGACTCTCATGTAGCTGAATCCAGGTCAAGGGACAACGGGTTCATGGCGAAGAGTTTCCCAACCCATAGGTGATCCGTGGAGCCCAGCGAAGCGCGGCGAACCAGACGATCACAGCCCCGACAACCGCCGTCCAAAGCGCGACCGTGTTGGGGGCGTGAGTAACCAACAAGGCGATGCCAATCAGCATCACGAGCGTACCTACCTGATGAAGAACCAAATCACCGGTTACATCTGTGTGGCTGGCCCTAGAAAGGAACCAGACACACATGGTGGTGACATAGCCGAGCAACATGACATGGAGGTAGATGACCACACCCTGTCGTCCCAGGATTCGGTGAATCCCCTCGCCGCCGACGGCCAATGCTACGTCGGAGGCCATCTTGATTGCCAGCCATATTGCTGCCCACCGAAGACCTTGGCCCGCAGGCGAAGCCCATAGCGCGCGGACCCAAAGCCAGGTCGGGTAGACAAGAAGGATCGCTGCGATTCGGGCAGCGTTGCCGACGAAGGGAATAGTTGTTCCTGCAGCAACACCCAAAGGAAAAGTGATCCACCCGAGGCCAGCCCACCAGTAGACGACTCGTCGAGCCGTCGTCGGGTCGACGGCCCTCTCCCGTACTGCGAGTCCCACGGTCCCGATGAGGAAGAACCATGCGAAATTGGAGAGAAACGAATGGATTGCAACGCGCGAGGACATGGGCTCCCCGATCCCCGTCGCCTTGAAGTAGGCCATGGCCCAAACGCCAAGACTGGCCAGAATCACGTAGGTAAAGCCGATCCGATTGGTCGTCGTGTAGAGATCGAGGTTGTTCCGCCGGGCACGCCACCATCTCCAGATCGCCAGATACCAAGCAAACATCATCACGGTTGACATTGCGATGGAAAGTGGGGCGTATCCCACCAGGAGAAATGCCAGCGTCATGACCGGGAGAGCCCACGTGGCAAGTTTGACCTCCCAACCGGAGTCGGGATAGGCCGCGGCGAGGATGGTCAGGCCGGCCCATCCAAAATAGAGGGCATGCGAGTGGGCATGCAGGAGGTGATCGAAGGGGATACCGGTGCTGATTCCAACGAAGGAGAGTCGCATCAGGAGACCGAGCAGTGTGGCAACCACGAAGACTGGCGCTACCCAACGGAGGGGATCAAAAGCGAGTTCTCGAGGACGCGATTGAGCTTGAGTTGCGCTCACAGGCTCACCCGTTCTTCGCCAGCTCGAGCCACTAATGCCGATCCGACTCCCATTGCCACAAAGGTCGCGATCGCCACGACGTGGCCCACGCCACCCCAGGTATAGAGAACCGTGCCAGTGAGCCTTCCGACGACCCGGGCCAGCAGCGAGACGTGAAGCACCACTAGCGGAACCCACCAGATCGAACGGTACGGAAGGTCGATACCGGTGACGGCAGGAACTATCACCGCAGCGTGAGCGAACACCATCGAAAGGACAAATCCGACGAAAACGGTGTGGAGTGCAATGTCGTATGCGGCCGAACCGAGGCCCGATCCGAACGCTGCCCGGGTTATTCCGCCGATGAACAGCCAGAAGTAGCCGGCCAGGAGAGCGGCGGCCATGAATCGGGGTAGGCCGGACATCTTGATCGTGCGGCGGGCGATATCTCCGTACCAGCCGGAGACGGCCAGGATCATCATGGCACCTCCCGCGATCGCCGATGCTGCTTCAGGAATTGCTATTGCCAGAGCTGAACTGATGAACAAGGCGACGGCACCAATCAGCAGCCACATCGTCCAGCGCCCCCCAGAGCGAGGCCCCAGCCTGGAAAGCTCGACCCGTTCGCCGGAAATCGTTAGAACCAGAAATGCAGTGAGCGCCGGGACGACGAGCGGGATCGGGGTATGCGCCACCAGCCCGATAGCAGCGATGACCCAGGAGGCAGCACCTAGACCCATGATCACCGTGTGAGGTTCGAAGCCGGTCAGATTCCCGGAGACGACATACATCAGAGTAAGACCTACTCCGGCCAGAGCCAGAAGGACGGCACCCACGTCCAGCAGCCCGACCAGGAGCGACAGCCCACCAAGTGCTGAGAAGACTGGTACCCACCAACCCCAGCGTCGCCTGAGCCCGACGGCTCGCTCGACGGTGATGACCGTTCCCAGGAATCCAAAGACCATGATCGGACCGTGGAGCCCGGCACTTGGGGCGTTACCTACCGCCCCAAGCCGGCCCAACCCGGCCCACGCAGCAACCACCAGGGAAGCCAGCGCAGTCAGCGCTACAGAGATGCCCAGCACGCTCCAGGCTAGGGAAGAGGTATGTTTTTGGGTTGTTTCCATCGGCCCTACAAAATAAAAACGGTGTAGACTGGAAAAATAGTAGCACGCGGGCGAAAGGGACATGTCATGGCCATCCGAGTTGACCCGGCAATCACGACCTTTGAAGCAAAGGTTGGGAGAAGCACCGACCTGGCCGAATTTTCGGACGCTGGGTTTGGTCGAGTTATTTTGGCCGACACCCCGGAGATGAAGGTGGTTCTGGCTGCGTTTATGCCATCACAGGAGATCCCTCCCCATGCCCCGCCAGTGGCTCTCACGATCTCTGTTTTGGACGGAGATGGTCAGATTCGGATCGACGATGAGGTCTATGACGTAAGAGCCGGAGATGTAGCCGTCATCCCCGCCGGCGCGGTCCGAGGTATCCGTGGCGGCGAGTCGGGCATGACGGCACTCCACGTAGTAGCGCCTCCGCCGTCGGCGGCTGATCATCAAACGTCAGTGGCGGAGTACTCCTGGCCGGATCGATCAAATCTCGGAGCCAGGGTCGCATCCGCAGTTTCCGAAGAGCATCGGAGCCTCCGCCCGTCTATTGAACTGCTGGGCGATCTAGCCGGGGTGGTCGCCACACTCGAATCTGCCGATCGTCAGGTGGCACTTGACGAGGCGATTGACTTTCTCAACGACCATCTCCTTCCCCATGCGGCTGCCGAGGAATCCCAGCTATACCCGGCGGCTGAACGTGTCCTTCGGGCCAGGGGAGGTGCAGTTGAGACGATGACGCTCGGCCACAAGGTCATCTCCCACCTTGTGGCCGAGTTGGCATCGGCAATGGCCGAGGATGATGTCGACTCCCTGCCTCGAATCCTGTATTCGCTGCGGGCGATCATCTCGCTTCATCTCGAAGAGGAAGAGGTGGCATATTTGCCAGCATTGGCGGCCTTGTCTGAGAGTGAGGCCAGCGAAATCGCCAAGAACCTCGGCCTAAGCGATGTGTGACTACTGCGGTTGTCGAAGGGTTCCTGAGATTGCCGCACTTTGCGATGAGCACGAGCAGATTCAGATGCTTGCCGACGATGCCGTTCGCTTAGCTTCGTCCGGAGCACCGGGCCTTGCTCAGGCGGTGATCCGGCTCAAGGACTCGCTGACCGCGCACGTCTTGCGCGAGGAGCAGGGCGTGTTTACGAGATTGAAGGAGGCTGGGATCGCCAACGCGTACTACGTCGATGATCTTGAGGAGGATCACGTTCGGTTCGCGTCGAACCTGGCACTCCCCGCAGAGGTCAGCGCGAGCGAGCTGGATCAATTGACCGATGAGCTGGTTAGACACATTGCGATTGAGGAATACGACGTGTTCCCGGCAGCAGCGAATCTCTTGACCGATGAACCTGCCAAGCCCTCATGGCCCGGGAACTGATACGGTGAGTGCGAGCCCTTCTTCGAGAACTTCTCTCGGTCTTTTCGCACAGTTCGAATCAGGAGTTCCCTACCGATTTGCGGTGGGCGAGGCCGGGGTGGTCGTGGTGAGAATTGGCGACCGCGTATATGCCCTCGACGATCGGTGCAGCCATCAGAAGGTCAGGTTGTCGGAGGGAGATGTACTCGAGGATGAACTCGAAATCGAGTGCTACAAACACGGATCGACGTTCTCCCTAGCTACCGGTCAGGCAATGAGTCTGCCAGCGACACGGCCGGTTCTGACGCATTCAGTGACTGTCGAGGATGGGACTGTCTACCTCGACACTGAAGGGCAGCATTAGCCTCGGTTCCGCCGAATAGTGAGCAAAGAGCGACTTGGTCGACTTGGAGCAAATCGCGATCCCAGAGTCTCCCTGGCGGCGTCGTTCATCATGTCCGGGCGCCAGAGCGGGTCGTGAACCAAATCAATCTCGACTTGTTTGACGCCGGGGACTTCCAGCAATCTCTTCTGGATCTGTTTCTCCAGGTAGGCACCGAGAGGGCACAATGGTGTGGTTGTTGTCATGACTACCTGGACTAAGCCATCGTCGGCTTCTACCGAATAGATCAGGCCGAGATCAGTGATCGACACACCTAACTCTGGGTCGAGGACCGCGGACAGACCTTGCCAGAGTTGGTCGAGTTCGACGGTCGACGTCACGCCGGTCGTGTCAAGGTGCGACACCTGGACGGCTCCACAAATGGCAACAGTGAATCGATCACCACCACCCCGCCCAATGCCTCGGCCGACCCCCGCAGCATCCCGAGATGAATGCTGCAGACAATGTCGGCATGGTCTTTGGCGAGGTCCCGAAACGGACAGTCGCGCAGGTCGACCGACCGTGCGTCGCCATCCGCCTGGACAGCTTCCGGTTCGAATCCCATCTCATCGAGCAGATTGGTGATCGTTGTTAACGCCTCGTCGTAGGTGGGTGGTCGAGCCGGGGAGCTGTGTTCTGTGAGGTAGAGACCCCAGGACTTACCCGCCGCCTCAGCGGCTTCGGTGGGAGTGTCCGAGCCTGCTCGCAACGAGGTGGTTAGCACCTCGGCGAGCAGACGGTAGTTCCCCGATGTGGGGGGATTGTCTCGAGGAACCCCGGAATAGAGCATCCGGGGACGTCCTGGGGTCTCACGTCTGTGAATCTTGCGCTGTACCATTTTGGCTTCTTCGAGGAGAGCGAGGTGACCGCGAACCGTATTCGGATGTAGTCCAACCCCCGAGGCGAGGGTCCGCACATCACACGGTTCTCCGGCATCCTCGAGGTAACGAAGAATCCGGCGTCTGCTCGGATCCGCCATCGACCGGAACCGGGCGTTATTGACTTGCTTGTTCGTGTCGCTCACCCTTACGAGTTTACACGCCATGCGACGTAATAAAGGGGAAGAATTAAGTAAAGGCCGCTCTGCGAGCCCGTCGGGGTCTTGGGCAGCTCATACTGCGATATGGCTGGTCGACGCACACCCCACCATGCTCGGGACGATCCCCACCCACCACCGGAGTGCCTGTAGCTGGAACCATTTCCGTCCGTGAGGGGCTTTGGGTTCCCTAGTACGGGAGCTGTGGACCCGTCTTCCGGGGGCTCTGTGGAGAACTCCCGGGTTATGCGTCCACTGTCGCGGTCTGGTTGTCCTGGGAGATTTCTAGCTTGCGATCTGGTTCGACGATCAGGTTGGGGAGGATCCGGTTCAGCCAGCGAGGGATCCACCAGTTCTTGTCGCCCAACAGTTCCATCGTTGCTGGCACCAGCAGCATCCGGATCACGGTTGCGTCGATGGCGACCGCAGCGGCGAGACCTAGCCCGAGGACTTTGACGGTTCTCATGTCCTCAAGCAGGAAGCTGCCGAACACGAACACCATGATGAGTGCGGCAGCGGTAATGACTCGAGCGGTGGCTGCCAACCCGTCTGCCACGGCTTGGCTGTTGTCTGCGGTCTTGCCGTACTCCTCTCGGATGCGAGTCATCAAGAACACTTCGTAGTCCATGGAGAGCCCAAACACGATCGCGAACAGCATCATCGGAATGAATGGTTCGATCGGCCCGGGTTCGACGCCCAGGATGGATCCACCCCATCCCCACTCGAAGACCGCAACGACGATTCCGTAAGCAGCACCGATGGCGAGCAAGTTCATGGTTACGGCTTTAAGCGGTACGAGGACCGAGCGGAACACTGCCATGAGGAATAGGAACGAGATCAGCAGCACCGCGCCGTAGAAGTACCAGATGCGTTGTGACAGGTAGTCGGAGAAGTCAACGTTGGCGGCGACCGGTCCGGTGATCAGAATGTCCGTCCCCGTGGAGTCGTTGACCTGTGGGACGACGTCGTTGCGCAGGGCATGGAGAAGGTCGGCTGTTGCCTGGTCTTGGGGCGATGTTGCCGGGGTGACGCGCCACAGTACGGCCGTCGGCTGCTGCGGGTCGTTGGGAATCCCCGGTGAAACCGTGGTGACTCCATCGACCTGCTGCAGGGTGTCAGTAACCGCCTGGATCTCCATGAGGTTGGCACCGTCGTTCAGTTCCGTGACGAGAATGAAGGGCCCGTTGGCGCCTGGACCGAATCCTTCTTCGAGCAGGTCGTATGCCTGCCGGGTGGTCGTTCCTTCTGGGTCGTTCCCGGCGTCGGCGAACCCGAGCTGTATGGAGAGGACGGGGATAGCAACGATGAGGAGGAGCAACGTTGCCGAGACCGTGATGATTACGGCGCGGCGCTGGACGAACCGGCTCCACCGGTAGGACATTGTCTCTTCCATAGGCTTGTTCGAGGACAGATTGATGGCTCTGTTGAGCGGACCCTTGAAACGACCAGCGATGACCACGATCACCGCAAGGGGAGCTGCGAATCGTAGGACGGGGATGTCGAGGGCGACACCCACCATGGTGATCGCTACGAGCAGTGATGCGACGAGGCCACTCCATCGGGTTATTTGGATGCGATGTCCTGCCAGGCCAATGAGGGCGGGGAGGAGAGTCACTGATCCGATCATCGTGAGAAGCACGGTCGTCGCAGCGGCGAACGCCAGCCCCGTGACGAAGGTGACGCCCATGAGCAACATACCGAGCAGTGACACGACAACAGTGACGCCGGCGAAGAGGACCGCCCGTCCTGCCGTATCGAGTGATGCGGCCACTGAATCAGCAACTGGTTCGCCCGCGTTGAGGTGTTCCTGGTATCTGGTCACGATGAAGAGGGCGTAGTCGATGCCAACGCCGAGCCCAATCATGACGCCGATCGTCGCGGCGAAGTCGGGCATCTCGATGACATTGCTCAACAGGGCAGTGGCGAGCACCCCCGTGCCGACACCAGCGAGCGCGGTGGCGATGGGAAGCCCCATTGCGAGCACCGAACCGAAGGAAAGGATCAGCACCAGGACGGCGAAGGCCAGTCCGAGCATTTCTGAACTGGGTGGCTCGCGGTGGCGGAACATGTCGCCCCCGAGGGCGACCTCTAATCCATCGATATCCGGTGCGATGGCAGTGATGGCTTCGCCGATCCTGGCGCCGTCATCGGTGGTGGTGCCCGCCTCAAGCACCAGCTGGGCATATGCCACCTTCCCGGCGCTGTCTCCAATCGTGGAGATCTGGCTTGCGCCGATCGGGGAATAGGGACTTATCACGTTGACGACGCCCTCGATCTCGGTGGTGGCTTCGAAGAATCCAGCCATGGCGGACTGAATCTCGGGGTCGGTGACGCCCTGGTCGACCTTGAACACGATCGTTCCAGAGTCTCCACCAGCGCTGGGGAACTCGGCTGTCAAAAGGTCGAGACCGGCACTGCTTTCGGAGGCTGGTGCCGTGATGTTGGAGGTGAAAGCGGGCCCGATTGCGACCACTGCCCCGGCCAGGATTGCGACGGCAACAATCCAACCTGCGATGTAACGCCATGGGTGAGAAGATGCGAAGTGGCCGAGTCGAGCGAGCATGAAGGTTCCTTTGCTTTCAAAGTTGTTGTTGTGTGCATTATACGCATAAATGCAGTAACTGCAAGTTTGCATGATCCGCATAGAAATGCCATAGTGGAGACAATGTCTGAACCAACCAGCCTGCGAGACCGCAAGAAGCATCGGACCCGACGCACCATCGAGCGGGTGGCGCTTGACCTGTTTGAAGCACAAGGCTTTGACGGAACCACGATTGACGAAATTGCCGCCGCTGCCGACATAGCGCCCAGAACGTTCTTTCACTACTTCCCATCGAAAGAGGATGTGATCCTCGCTGACTACGCGATACGACTGGAACGAATCGTCGGGACCCTGAAGATGATTCCTGCGGATCACGCTCCCTGGTTGGCTTTGCGCGAAGCCTTCCTGACCGTCGCCGCGGACTACGAGAGTGAACAAGAAGAACTCTTGCGACGATTCCGCATCATTGCGTCAACGCCATCGGTGAATGCCCGCAGCCTGTTGCTCCAAGCAACCTGGGAACACGCGATCACCGACGCCGTATCAGACTGGCTCGGCCTTGAAGGAGCCGACGATATCCGCCCCCGGCTCATCGCCGGAGCTGCCCTGGCCGCGATGCGTGCCTCGCTGGCTCACTGGCTCCGCGACGGAGGGCGCACCCGGCTCCCTGATCACATCGTCTACTGCTTTGACCTGATGGGCGAGGGACTCGGTACCGTCAGCCGCCCGACATGAAGACCGACGCGAAAACCGCCCGGACGCTCCTAGGTCGCCGTGCGCCTTCCCGCTGGATCTGGCTCCCGATCGCGATCGTGGGCGCGGCTTATTACGCGGCGCCCCGGGCCTTGAAAAAGGCCTTCGCTCCTCCCCAGAGAGATTCGACACGATCACCGGCTGATCTTGGATTGCCTGAGGAACAGGTGTGGCTGAGTACCGTCGGCGGGAAACGGTTACACGGCTGGTTTATCCCGGTCGGCGACATTGCCCCGGCGGTGGTCGTCCTACACGGCTGGGGTGGCAATGCCTCGTTGATGCTTCCTCTTGCTTCCCATCTTCACCAAGCCGGGTTCCACGCCCTGTTCCTCGACGCCCGCAACCACGGGCTCTCTGAACACGACCGCTTCACATCGATGCCACGCTTCGCCGAAGATCTCGATGTCGCTGTCGACTGGTTACTCGATCATCCGGCCGTAGCGAAGGTCGGGGTAATCGGCCATTCGGTAGGAGCCGGAGCAGCCATTCTGAGCGCATCCCAAAGTGACAATCTGCATGCCGTGGTTTCGGTCTCGGCACCTGCACACCCTGGTGACATGATGCGTATGCAGATGAGCCGCATTCCGGAACCCATTCTTGGCCTGTTGCTCGAGGCGATACAGCGAACCATCGGTGTCCGATTCGACACTTTCGCTCCATGTAACCGCATCGGCCTGGTCACTGCCCCGGTAATGCTCGTTCATGGCGATGCCGACCAGGTGGTCCCGATCAGCAACGTCCACGAGCTAGCTGCCGCCCAATCCAACGCCGCCGTCCTCGTCGTAGCTGGTGGTGGTCACAGTGACCTGGAACCGTTCCTCCATCATGTGGGCGAGATCACGGACTTCCTC
>CBDTUI010000083.1:0-12499 GCA_965363765.1 uncultured Acidimicrobiia bacterium | reverse complement strand
GGGAGTTCGGGATCGGGCAAGACCACCCTCGCCAGGACCCTGGCAAAGCAGCTCGACCTCACTCACATCGAGCTTGACGCTATTTTCCACCAACCGGGATGGATACCCCGTCCGCCCGCCGACTTCATCGTTGAGCTCGAACGCCAGATGGACGCAGCAGGCGGCCGCTGGGTGACGTGCGGCAACTACGTCTCGGTCAGCGGCAATGTTCACATGCGACGGGCTGACACAATCGTATGGCTCGACCTGTCGAAGCCAGTCATCATGCGGCGGGTGGTGGCACGAACCGTCAGGCGGGCTCTCACCCGCGAGGAACTCTGGAACGGCAATCGCGAACCGTTCACCAACTTATATCGTTGGGATCCCGAGAAGAACCTGATCCGTTGGGCCTGGACTCGCTTCGACCGGACACGAACTCGCTACGGGGAAATGAGCCTGGACGGGACCTGGTCCCATGCCGATGTCTACCGATTGCACACGCCGGCTGATGTCAGCGCGTTTGAGAGCGGTATCTCCTAGTCGGCTGCTGTGGGTTGCTTGAGCCGGGAGGAGGTGAGCAGAACGCTGCCGAGAACCAGGGCGAGGCCAGCCAGTTGCACGAGTTCCACGCTCTCGTTGCGGAACGTCACGCCCAGCACTACGGCGACGACGGGGATGATGTAGGCCACGATTGAGCCACGGGGGGCGCCGACCCGGCCGAGAACGGTTGCGTACATGGCGCGTGCCACGCCCGTTCCGAAGACTCCGAGGATGATGACAGCGATAACCGATCCCCAGGCGAAGCTCGATTCGCCCAGGTCGGCGATACCGAACGGCAGCAAGGCAACGGTGCCGATTATCTGAGCCCTGGCGATGACCGCGATGCCGCCATACTTTTGCTGAAGCGGCGGGAGGAGATTGTTGGTGATCCCGTATCCAAGCAAGGCAAGGGCGACGTATCCAACGCCCACTATCTCCGCGCGGGCTCCCTGCATCGTCGGCCAGATCAGCAGACCGACCCCGACCAATCCGAGCGTTAGGCCGGCGACGTGGCGGCTGGTCATCGACCGGTTTCCCATGCCGAAGGCGATCGTCAGCGTCACCAGGCCAACTGCGGCATTCAACATGCCGACGACCGACGAACTGACGGATTGTTCGGCGAGGGCGAACAACAGGGCAGGTGCCGCGTTTCCAGCGATCCCGACGATGGCTACGGCTAGCCAGTCGGATCGCTCAATCCTGACGCGAGACGCTCTAAGAGTCGACAAGGATGCCGCCCCGAGCGCCACCCGGACCGTGGCGATCACTCCCGGACCAAGATGGTCGAGACCGATGGCGATGAACAAGAACGATGATCCCCAGATCACCGAGATCGTCAGGAGGAGGCCCCAGTCGCGGGCCGATATGCGGCCCTGATGGCTACCGGCGTTGGTCGAAATCATCCGGCATCCTACGTCACCGGTCGCAGGCGGCCGTCTCGAGCCGAAAGGTGAAAGCGAGGCGAGGGCTTATTGAGGTGTCCGGTTACCATTGCCGGATGCCGGAAAAAGAGAAACCCCGAGGATTTTGGTTGGTCGTGTGGGATTGGATCACGACCATCCCCACCTTGCTGTTGTTTGCCGTCGTGTTCGTTGTTGCCGATCTGGCGTTGCGGGTGTCTCGCCTGTTTGGTGAGCACGCTGTCGAAGTCGCAGCCGGGGTGATGCAGAGAATTCTGATCTTGGCATTTCTTCCTTCGGGGGTCCGCCTCAAAATCGAACGAGATCCGGAAGTCCGCAAGGACCGGCCTTACATTCTCGTGTCGAATCATCAGTCGTTCTTTGACGTGCCGATTATCGGGGGAGTCCTCTTCTCGAACTTTCCTAAATACATCGCCAAGAAGGAACTCAGCAAGTGGATTCCTTTTGTCTCGTACAACCTGCGCCGGGGTGGCAATGCCATCATCGACCGGGCCGCTGGACGCGATGCAGTCCGGGTGATTCGTGATTTCGGGAAACGCTGCCAGGAGCGGGGCGTGTCGGCGGTCATCTTCCCGGAAGGCTCTCGTTCGCGTGACGGCCACCTCAAAGAATTCAAACCGGTCGGTGCTGCGCAGTTGATGAAGGCCGCTCCCGACCTAGACATTGTGCCGACCACGATCGATGGCTCGTGGCACCTCCTCACCAACAAGATGTTTCCGATTCCCTTCGGGACGGTCGTACGGATCTCGTTCGGACGGCCAATTCTGCGTGAAGCGGGCCAAAAGGCCGAAGATGTGGTGCTCGAAGTGCGCGAAATCATCGCCAGCCAACTCGATCAGTGGCGAATTGAGCCGGCCACTTAGGCCACTTCTGGCCAGCAACGACGAGTGATTCTGCGATTTCTGAATTGACCCTTGACAAACTGACAGCATCATGACATCATTATGACATCACATAAGACAGTAAACATCTGTCGAGGAGGGTGACATGATCAACACGAATCTCAAACTGGCGAGCGGCCTTCACGAAGCCCGCTTGGCAGACATCAATCGCCACCTGACCGCTCCGAGCCGCCTGGCGGTGCGCAAGGACCGGAAGATCCGAAGGAATCACTGATATGGATATCGAAGCTGCGGTCGCTTCTGTCGAAGCGTCACTCACCAACCAACTGGTATTGGCTGGCAACGATTCTGAAATTGCTGCCCTTGCTAGCGCCGTTATCTCGGCGCTCGAGCCAGCCATCCGGCAAGTTGCCATGGAACTCGGTCAGCAAGCCGCCACCGAGGTGTCCTCCCAACTACCCGACCACGAAGTGTCGGTGGTCATCCAGGACGGAGATCCGACTATCCAGATCCGTCAACCCGACGGCGTCAGTTTCAGTTCCGGTGACTACGAAGCCCGGCTCACGTTACGGCTGCCGGACGCCCTCAAAAACCTTATTGAGAACCAGGCAGGCGAGTCCGGTGACTCAGTCAACGCTTGGGTGGTCAAGAACCTGTCCTCGAAGGCCTATCGCAAAACCTCGAGTGGATCTGGCCGAATGCGCACCAGGATCGAAACATGAGCGAGCGTCGAGAACTCTTCCAAGTCGCCGAACGCGTTCAAATCTCGGTCGCCTTTCCTTCGGGGCGTCTATCGGTGCGGACCGGCGGAGATGACGTTGTGGAAGTCATGATCACGGGACGACGAGCCGACGAATTCGAAATCGGTCAGGTCGGCAGCACAATCACGGTTCGCTTTGAGGGGAGAGGCGTCGCTGGCGGGAGCCACCATGTCGATCTCGTCGTACCGTCCTCTACTCGGCTCGACATGTCGGGTGCATCGGTAGACGTCGAGGTAGAGCGGATCGGCGAACTTGAGGTCCGCCTCGCCTCCGGGGATATCCGCGCCGGGCAGGTCGACGGAGATGTTTCATTGAAGACCGCCAGTGGCGATGCCAACCTCGGCAAGGTGTCGGGGAGGCTGTCAGTGGCGAGTGCTTCGGGCGATGTCAGCGTGGAACGCGCCGAAGGCGACTGTACGTTGACGACGGTTTCGGGCGATATCGACATTCAGATCGCCTCGCACGATCTCGTCACCAAGTCGGTTTCGGGAGATGTAAAAGTTGTTCAATTCGACGGCTCACGATTCAGTTCGAAAACTATGTCCGGCGACGTCTCGGTGACGGTACCTAAGGGTCGGATCCTTGATGTAGACCTGTTGAGCCGATCGGGACGATGCAAGGTCCCCGAGGGTGGCAGCCCCTTCGAAGGCGAACGTAAGAACGTCGACATCACCTGCAAATCGGTGTCTGGCGATATCAAGATCGGTACGTACGAATGAGCAAGCTGCTGGCGCTTCCCTTCAAACTGGCCGGCCGGTTGGTGCTTCTGGCGATTGGCTTTGTGTTGATGATTGCTGGCGTCATCATCAGTCTCACGGTGATCGGCGCCGTCATCGGCGTCCCCTTGATCGTCATCGGCCTGATCCTCGCCATCCGCTCCATCTTCCCCTAAGCCGGTCAAACCCCCGGGGCGCTGCGTTCATTGTCGGCTCCGGGGGGAAGGTGCGTGACCTGCCGGACTGGCTACGCCAGTCCGTCCGCAGAACGGCAAGCCGTTCTGCAATGTGACAGCAAGGTCACACCCTTTCCCCTGCCCGAGCGCAGCTCGGGCGACGGGCCTTCGGCCCTGGGGGAAACGACAATGAATGGTGCGAGTGGTCCTTTGCCGCGCGGTCGACTGGTTCTGACACGGCCCAGACTGGAGGTCGCGAAAAGTGTCGGTGGGGGGCGGTAACCTGCTGGCATGGTTGATGAGAGTGATATCGAGGTTCGGCGCGCCACGGAAACGTCGGCGTTTGGCGTGGGCAAACGAGAGAACCACGATGCCTCGGCGTTCTACGCCCGGTTTACGCCGCCGGAAGTGTCCGATGACGACGAACTCGGACCAGCCCCGTCGACGCTTATCCTGCCCGATCCCCCCTGCGTCCATGGCGATTCCCGACACATGGGCCTTCTCCCCGACCGATCCGTGGCCCTCGTGGTCACCTCACCTCCCTACTTTGTTGGCAAGGAGTACGAACAGGCAGTGCTCGGCGCAGACGGTGGACACGGCCCCACTCCGCAGATCCCCACTTCGTACTTCGAGTACCTCGAAATGCTCAAAGATGTTTTTGCCGAATGTAAACGGGTCCTCGAACCGGGGGGACGGATAGCCGTCAACGTCGCCAACCTGGGGCGCAAGCCCTACCGGAGCCTGTCTGCCGACGTCATCAAAATCCTCCAGGACGACCTCGGACTCCTACTGCGCGGTGAGATCATCTGGCACAAAGCTGACGGTGCCACGGGTTCGGTGGCCTGGGGATCGTTCCGTAAAGCCGCCAACCCGGTTCTTCGCGACATTACCGAGCGGGTCATCGTCGCTTCGAAGGGCCGCTTCGACCGGGCCAGGAGCGCCAAGCAGCGGGAAACCGAGGGGTTCCCTTACGAAAACACGCTCTCGACAGACGAATTCATGGAAGCCACCCTCGACGTGTGGCGGATCGATCCGGAAAGTGCCCGGCGTGTCCAGCATCCCGCTCCGTACCCGGTCGAGTTGCCTCGCCGTCTTATCGAGCTGTACACCTACGAGAACGATCTCATCCTCGACCCGTTTATGGGATCGGGAACCACGATGGTGGCTGCCATGCGCAGTGGGCGGCGTTCGGTCGGGTTCGACCTCGACGAGGACTACGTCAGGATTGCCTCCGAGCGGTATGAAGCGACCAAACATCGTCGGCCAGCCGGGCGAGCATTCATGCCGATCGACAACGAACCTCTCCCAATCGAACTGTTCGAAACTCACGAGGATCGGGCCGAACACTTCCAGGAGCGGGCCACAAGGGAAGGCAAGAAAGCTCAGGACCTTGCCAAGGGAGTCCTCGAGCAAGTCGGGTTCAAGATCATCAAAGAAGACGTCAAACTGCCGAAAGCCGGCGTGCAGTTCAATTTCCTTATCGAGGACGAGCCTGGCGAGCAGCTGTTCTACGTTGACGTTTCCGGTGCCTTTACGACGGTACGACCTGGCCTGATCCGAACTGACACACTCTGGAAGACTCTCGGGCGTGCGCATGTGCTCAAGGCGAAAGAACCGTCTGCCAAGTTATTGATCGTGACCTCCAATCTGCCTAAAGCCAATAGTCCCGGGGACAAGGCGCTCCATGCGGTGGGAACCTGGAGCGTGTTCGACGCCATCGAGATGTTCGACCCGACGGGGGTCGCCCGTCTGCGGGCCTACGCCCAGGGAACCGACGTCCCCCTGCCCGGGTTCTGGTCGGATGACGACATCGAAAAGGGCTTCGACCTGTTGCCTCCCGCCGAAGACGACTGATGTCGGGGGTGGCCTACGCGGTGGTCGCCAACGACCCACCCGACGTGTATCTCGCCGAAGACATCGAAACACTTCACCGGGTTCTCGCTATT
This sequence comes from uncultured Acidimicrobiia bacterium, assembly GCA_965363765.1. Lineage (GTDB taxonomy): Bacteria > Actinomycetota > Acidimicrobiia > Spongiisociales > JAENVV01 > JAENVV01. The sequence continues at coordinate 6,619 of CBDTUI010000083.1, read as the reverse complement.
GAACTAGTCGCTCAGACCCATGCCGCTGAACTTGGTGAAGAAGGTGCGACCCAGGTTCGTGAGGCGTTACTCGAAGAGCGATGGGGCGACGCCGTCCGAGCCTGGATGGACCTGCGTGGCGTCGAGATCGACGTCTACACCTACCGTCACATTTTTACGGAGTCCGACCTGCCAGCGGACTTGATCGGTGCCCAACTTCAATTCACAAAACTCTTTCGTAGCGATGCCCGCGCTCAAAACTGAAATCACCGAAATCGTCACCGGACTAGCCATGTTCGGCTTCTCCGACCTCCGGCACGGTATGGGGGTCCGGCCGCCGGGTCTGCGCAACGTGGGAGTCGACGAGTACGAACGCCTGGAGAGTGCCTACCGGACCGGGACCTATGCCAGCCTGTTCGAACGTGCCTGGCGCAACGGCACCCAGTTCGCCGCTTCTCCGGAGGGGCTGCGTGGTCGTCCGCCATGGGTTGTTGAATGGAAGGGTGGCCATCGGCCTCCCGGCTATGAACAGATCCCGGCTGACCTGCGGGTCGACCATGTGTATCTCGTGTCCTGCAAGTACGGCTCGAACATCCTGACGAACTCGTCGCCGTCGAATTTGTTTGATCGCCTCCTCGCCGACCGTACCGAAACCACCGGGGATTGGTTTGCCGAAGTGGCGGGCGGAACGTATCAGGCCTTCTATGAGGCGGTCCGTGAGGAAGCGGGTGCCGACTTACCCACCTTGGTGACCGACCTCGACCAGGAACATCGAGAGGTTCTTAAACGGAGTCTGCCCCGCCAACTGCCAGGGCACATGGTCGGCACCTATGGCTCGTTCGCAGACGAGGTAGCTGTGAACTCTTCGACGCGATGGGCCGCTCAACTTGGTCGCAAGTCGGCGCGGGAACAGCAGGTGTGGAGGCTGCTGCGTCTCCAGTCAGCGCCTTATTTCGTTCTCGGTGAGTCAGCCGACGGACAGGACATGCGTTACCGGGTGTCGACGCCCTGGGACCTGCGGGAACGGTACAACTTTGTTGGCTTCGACCAATCCGCTGATCTGACTCGTGGTCAGCCGGTCGTGCAGTGGACTGCCCGATTCAAGGACCGCCTGGATGGACGCCCTCACGAGGTCAACGGGCACGTCGAGATCCGGTGGAGCCACGGGCGGTTCGCCCAGGTCCCCGAGGCGAAGGTGTATCTCGATACTCCCCAACATCTGGTGCCGGGCTATGTGCCGGTCGCAGCTGGCCGTGATGAGACTCGATTGTTCGACCCTGCGCTGAGAGAAACGTAACGGATCGTCCGTGGTCGGTGGCTCACCAGCGCGGTCGGGACAATGTCCGGTCAGACGAGTCCTATCTCCAAGATGACGGAGGAAGCGTCCGCAACGATGTCGGCTGGACTCGACGCGGGGATGATCACCGTTGTGCCCTTTTCGGCGCTCAGGTCGCCTACCGAGATGGCGCCCTCAAGCACCATCAGCACTTTGATACCCGGTCGTGGGTCGCACTGGATTGGGCCGGGTGACACTCGATGCTCACGCATCCAATAGAGATCTGTTTCTATCAGTGATCGCGACTCGCCCGCATCGCCGGTGGCAGACTCGGGCGGTAGTCGGTAGTTCAAACAAGCGAGAGCCTCAGAAATCTGCAGGTGTCGGTCGTGACGCCCGTGTTCGACGCTCCAGTCGTAGAGCCTGAACGTCGTGTCGCTCGGCGTCTGCACCTCGGCGACGAGCACCCCGGCTCCGAGCGCATGCACGGTCCCTGCGGGAAGATGGTGTACGTCGCCAGCGGCTACCGGAACCGGTTGGAGAAGTTCCACGATGTCGGCAGTGCCGATTGCCTTCGCCACGTCAGAGGGCGTCGTTCCTGGCCGGAATCCCTTGTAGATGAACGCTCCTGGTTCGGCTTCCACGACATACCAGGATTCCGTTTTCGTGTGCGTGTCTGGGTGGTGGGCCACATAGTCGGCAGTCGGGTGGACCTGCACGGAGAGGGGTTCTCTGGCGTCGAGCAGTTTGATGAGCAACGGGAATTGGCCTGACGTTGGTTGGGTTCCGAGGAGATCCTTGCCGTGTTCGGTCATGAGGCCCCTCAGTGTTTCACCAGCCAGGTGCCCGTTGCTGACCTGGGACTTCCCGAAGGGAACGGTCCCATCGGCTTCGAGGTCGAGGTCGGCCACTTCCCAGCTTTCTCCGATCCGATCACCAGGCTTGACGGCCTTGCCGTATGAGGCCAGGCGGTCTCCGCCCCACGGCTTGGGGGCCAGAATCGGATCGAGAACAAACGGATAAAGCATCACTGTCGATTCTGGCACAGGTTCGGTTGCTGTTTTTGGATCCGGTTCTATTGAGTCCGGCGTTTGGCGACCCGGCCAGCCAGGTCAGCAAACTGTGGGTTGATCTCGTAGGCGAATCCGTCCCACCATCCGTCCCGGTCCGGGTCGAAACGGCGGGCAGGAGCGACTGTCGCGGACAGCGCTTGTGTCCTCATGACGCTCTCAAGTGCTGGGACATTTAGATCATGACATGAGACGGGTTCAAGGATCCGCATGCTCAGCCGTTTGCCAAACCGAACGGTGGGCCCGAATGGATGCTCCCAAATTCGGTGACCTCCGGTCAGGACGATCGGCAAGATGGGCCAGCCGAGCCGTTCGGCGAGCCAGTGCAGACCCTGACGGAACTGAAGCTCGATCCCCAGGATCGACCCCTGCGGAAAGATGACCAGATGTTCGTTGGCGGTAACGATTTCATCAGCATGGGCGATGAGTTGGCGCATGCCTCGCCAACCCTGCTCCGGGTCGACCAGTGGCTGGCCGGTCGCTTTAAGGTAGCGCCCGACGAGCGGTTCCGACAGTAGGTCTTGCCGGGCGATGAACCGGAGATTGATGGGCAGATGTTGCAACGCGATCGGGTCCAGCAGGGATTCATGGGTAGCGACTACAAGGTAGGTCCGGGTTGGGTCGATAAGCTCAAGGCCCCGGATGTCGAGGTCAACATCGAGCCGTTCGAACAGCCGCCTTGCCAGGGCGCGCTCCAGGTCATGTAGGTGTGGGCGGTCGTTTGCGTCGCTGGCCCGTATGAAACGGCGTGAGGTGACGAGCAGATCAGCGACAGCTAGTCCCAACGTTCCTGTTTTGGCGAGCGGAACACTGAAACGTCCGAAACGAACCCTGGGCATGGGATGCAGTATGGCCGAAGGACCGGTCTAGGTGATTTGGCGTCAGGCGTGGCGGTCTGGTGTCGCTGCCGATCCGATCGGCTAGTGGGACCAATAGACTGTCCATACGAAATGCCGCTCTGGAGGCCTGATGGCAACAACACCTGACCCGCTCGATTTTCTTGATCTGCGATCCCAGCTATCCGACGAAGAGCGGATGATCCAGGACACGGTGCGCCAGTTTGTGGCTGATCGGATCCTGCCCGACATTGACGACTGGTTCGAGCAGGGCATCTTCCCAATCGAGATCACTAAAGAACTGGGTCAGCTTGGACTGCTCGGCATGCATCTCGAAGGGTACGGCTGCGCCGGGACCAACGCCGTCAGCTACGGGCTCGCCTGCCTCGAGCTTGAAGCGGGCGATTCGGGGTTGCGGTCCCTGGTGTCGGTCCAGGGTTCGTTGGCGATGTTCCCGATCTGGAAATACGGATCCGAGGAACACAAACAAGAGTGGCTCCCGCGTATGGCCAGCGGCGAAGTGATTGGTTGTTTCGGCCTGACTGAATCGGACAGCGGTTCGGATGCTGCTTCGATGAAAACCAACGCCAAACGTGACGGCTCGGACTGGGTCCTGAACGGCTCCAAGATGTGGATCACCAACGGCAACATTGCCGGCGTGGCGGTTGTGTGGGCGAGGACCGAAGACGGCATTCGTGGATTTGTTGTCCCGACCGACACCCCCGGGTTCACTGCCAATCTGATCCACAAGAAGATGTCTTTGCGGGCCTCGGTTACGAGCGAGCTCGTGTTCGACAACGTTCGGTTGCCAGAGTCGGCGATGCTCCCTGGCGTTTCAGGCATGAAGGGTCCACTCTCGTGTCTATCAGAAGCTCGATACGGCATCGCCTGGGGAGCCGTGGGCGCCGCCCGGGCATGTTATGAAGCCGCCTTGAATTATTCGGCAGAGAGACAACAGTTTGGGACGCCGATTGCCGCCTTCCAGCTGACCCAGGACAAGCTGGTTGAGATGATGATCGGAATCAACCAGGCGACCCTGGTTGCGCTGCGGATGGGACGATTGAAAGATTCGACCGGACTACATCCTGCTCAGGTGAGCTTCGGTAAGAAAGCTAACGTTCGGATGGCACTCGAAGTTGCCCGCGAGGCTCGCTCGGTACTCGGCGCCAACGGCATTACGCTCGAATATCCGGTCGTCCGGCATATGAACAACCTCGAATCGGTATACACCTACGAGGGGACGAACGAAATGCATACGTTGATCCTCGGTCAGGCGATAACCGGGATCCCGGCTTTCAACGCCCCGCACAAGTAGGACAGTTCGCCGCCGAAAGCGTCTCACGGTTTCTGTCACAGCGAGAAGATACGTTCATCAGACCGAGTTATGGAGGTTTGATGAAAGTGTTTGTAGCTGTTCGCATGGGGGAGCACGACAGGTGCGACACCGTCGAGGGGGAGCTGGTTCGGCCGAGTAGCGCTTCGCAGCTAGGTGGTGTTGATCAGGCCTCTTTTGTGGGTATTGGAAGCGGTGGTGAGTGCCAGTACGCACGAGTGGCCGGCCTGGCTCATCTAGGTCATGCGCCGTTCCGCTCGGTGTTCTTCGATGCTCTCGTGAGGGACCAGGGTCTCGCCCCCACTAACGAAAACCAGCGCTGGGCGATGGAGTGGGCTGAGCGAATCCTGGCGGCAGCCGAAACGCTCGAAGTGGGCACGATCGTCGAATACGACGGCGCCCAGATTCGGGCTGCAGCCGCCCGCTAACCGTCCTACGTTCTGGAAATCCTAGGATCGACCGCGCTCGGCTTGCAGGGTGGCGAGCTCGTTGAGGATTTGGTCGGCCCTTCGGAGGTGGCCGTGGGCGGCGAACGCATGGGCCGAACCCTTCGGTACGTCCATCTCCATAAGGCGGACGGCAGCCGTGCGAGCTTCCGAGGCAGCAAGTTCGCATTCGGATGCCACCCGGCGGAATTGTTCGGCTGCGTCAGCGATGTGAGGGGCCACCTCAACGGCCTTGTCTACGGTTTCTTCGACGACGCCCTCGGCGAAGACCGCCTTGGCTTGTTCGAGGGTGAAACGTCCGTGGGTGACTTCACGGCCGACGACGACACCGCTGAGGTGATGGCCACGTTTCTGAAGCGCCATGAGGGAGCGCAAGTCGTCGAGATGGCGCACGCCGCCAGCGGCGATGATTGGTTCTTCCACGATCGCCAGTGCGTCGCGCATCATGGAATTGTCCGGAGGTTCCACGAGCGCGTCGCGACCGGCTTCGCTAATCATGAAAGCCGCCACCCCGGCCGAGGCCATTTCCAGAAGGACTTCTTCGAGGAACCGGCCACTGTTCTGCGTCCAGCCGCGTGTCGCAAGTTCCTCGTTAGGTCGGACGTCGAGGGAAACGGCAATGTGTTCTGGATACTTCGCACATAGCTCGTAGACCATCGTCTGGTCTTCGATGGCCGCGGTGCCCATAACGACTCGCCATGCGCCCGACTCGATCAAGCGAGCCGCTTCCACTTGCGACCGGACGCCTCCAGCGACCTGGACCGGGACTTTTACTTCCCCGATGAGGCGGTCGATGAGGTCTCGGTTTTGGTAGTCCCGATTGGCGGCTGCGTCGAGGTCGACGACATGAATGAAGTCGGCGCCCTGGCTTACCCAGCTGAGTGCCCGACCCACCGGGTCGTTGTCGAGGGTGATGGCGTCGCTGATTTTGCCACGAGGCAGGCGAACGGATCGCCCGCCGAGAATGTTGACGCGTGCGTATAAGTCCATGGATTGAAACTACCACGGGGCCGGTCACGCATCGGTAGTGATCTAGTGTTGGCTGCTCATCGAGGAGGCGACATGAAGTACCGCAACGTTGGCAAGTGGGGCTTGAAAGTGTCCGAGATCGCCCTCGGGGCTTGGACAACTTACGGTGAATCGGTCGAAGATCTGCCCCTCATCAAGCAGATCACCCGAGTTGCCTATGAAGGCGGAGTCAACTTCTACGACAACGCCGACGTGTATGCGCTTGGCAAGGGCGAACAGGTCATGGGAATGGTCCTGGCCGACTACCCACGCCATACGCTGGTTATGTCATCAAAGGTCTACTGGCCCATGTCAGATGACATCAACGACCGTGGTCTGTCGCGCAAACACATCCGGGAGTCGATCGACAACTCACTACGTAATTTGAAGACCGACTACCTCGATCTCTATTTTGCTCACCGCCACGATGAGAACGTTCCTATGGAGGAGATCGTGTCGACGTTCTCGGGGTTGGTTGATTCGGGCAAAATCACCTATTGGGGTACTTCTGAATGGGCTGCCGAGCGAATTGCTGAAGCGGTCGCCTTCGCTACGGCCAACGGACTACATCCCCCTGTCGTGGAACAGCCCCAGTACTCGATGTTGCACCGTGACCGCGTCGAAGGCGAGGTCATGCCAGTAACCGATAACGCAGGGATAGGACTCGTTGT
>CBDTUI010000082.1:0-12575 GCA_965363765.1 uncultured Acidimicrobiia bacterium | reverse complement strand
GCTGAACAAACACATGCCACGCATCCTGACGGCCAGCCATCACCACTCGCGGTGTTCTCAGCCCCGCCATTCCGGCTCAAGGAGTGGCGAAACTTCGGCCTTGCGACTGGCGCGTCTGGCCGCCAATCTGCACAACGGCATTATTCAGCAGACTCCTAGGTCGGGGGGCTTGGCGTTAGGTGCCTATCATTTGGGCCGTGCTTGCTGAACTTGTGCTGACTCCTGGCTTGATCCTTTCGATGTGGGCAGGCGGGATGGCTATCGGAGTTGCCTTCGTGGCCCGCTGGAAGATCGTCGGCCCAGGGTTCTTCTGGGTCGCCGGGGCAACCGTGCTGCTCGTCGGCGGATGGACAGTCCCGAATGGAGGCGTCGGTACCTGGCTGGGCGCGATCGGCACCTTGGTTGGCCTGGCTGCCGCCCGGCATCCCGGCTTGGCGGCGATTGCCTTCGGATTATCGGGAGTCGGATTCGTGTTTGAAGCGTCAACCTACGGGAGCGTGCTTGTCGCCGTCTCCGGTGCGATTGCACTCGGTGGGGTGACAGACGAAATGTTGCTGGGGCATTGGTACCTGGTCGACCCGAAGCTGCCCCGTTGGGCACTGCAACGCCTCGACCTGGTCGCCGGAGTTGCGCTTGTGGCCGATGCCGCATTGTTAATCATGGGAGGAGCCGGACTGGATTCAGTGGTGGGATGGGCTTTTATCGGCCTGGCTGCCATGAGCGTGCTCCTCATGGTCGGCGTTTGGTTTTCACTCAAGGAACCGGCCTACGCCGGGGTGATGGCCGCAACCGGATTGTCATATTTGGCGGTGCTCACCGCGCTCGGTGCCGCAGTGGCTGGCCGCTCGCTTATCGGTGATGCGGCCAATCAACTGGCGGCGAGTATTCTCGGCTCGTGAAGGTTTACACACGGACAGGTGACGACGGTACGACCGGCCTCTTCTACGGCGGACGCGTATCAAAAGCCGACCTCGGTCCCGAAGCCTATGGCACCGTGGACGAGGCCGTGTCGGCCCTCGGGCTGGCCAGGGCCCACGCCACTGGTGAGCTGAACGAGGAAATACTTTCGTTGCAACGCCAGCTCTTCGTGGTGGCAGCTGAACTCGCCACCGACCCGGCAAATCGTCACAAACTGGTGCCGGGCGTAAGCCTGACTACCAATCAGATGATTCTCGATCTGGAAGCGGCCCTCGACCGATTGATCGCCGATATCGGGGCCCCCGATGGGTTCATGGTGCCTGGTGAAGCTCCGCTGTCAGCCCACCTCGACCTAGCCAGAGCGATCATTCGTCGAGCAGAACGACGTTGCGTCGCCTACGCCGATGCCGGCCAGTTAGAAGGATCGTTCGTCGTTCCTTATGTCAACCGACTCGCCGACTATGTCTTCATGCTCGTACGTGCCTCAGAGGCTAATTGGCAACCATCAAAACAGGAGAGAAAGTGACCCTTACGATTGCTGCGACCACGGAACCGGGAATGGTTCACGCCATCGGTGTCTACGAAGGCAACGAAGTATCGACCGATCCTGAGGTTTTTGATCGACTCGGCACAGGCCAACTCGCACTACTTGCTGCTGCGGGTTTCACTGGCAAGCTGTCCCAGGTAACCGCCGTCTCTGAGGGCGAACAAGTTGTCTATGTGGTCGGACTCGGCGCCGAGCTGGATCACGAACGCTTGCGCGAAGCAGCTGGATGGCTTGCCCGCTCTGTAGGGCGTGTTCCGGAGTTGACGACCTCGCTCCACCGTGTAGATCTCGACGGAGCGGCCCAGGCAGTGGCTGAGGGGTTTCTACTCGGCCAATACGATTTCACCGAGTACCACGCCTCCGATATTCCGGGCACCGGTGCGCTCCTAATGGTCGGTGAGGTGGCTGACGCAGAGCTCGACCGGGCGCGCTCAATCGCTACGACTGTCAGTTGGGCCCGCGATCTCGTTAATCGGCCGCCTCGCGACAAATCTCCGCAGTTGATCGTTGAAGCCTTCGAAACGCTGGTCGGCGATTTGCCGATCGACATCACAATCTGGGACGTCGACGATCTCATCAGGGAGCGGTGTGGCGGCTTGCTGGGTGTGAATGCCGGATCCACCGCGCCCGCCAGGATGGTCATCGCCGAATACAACCCCGAGAGCTACACCCAAACCCTGGCGGTGGTTGGCAAAGGGATCGTGTTCGATTCGGGCGGCCTGAACATCAAGACGTACGAGTTTATGAAGACGATGAAGTCGGACATGGCCGGCGCCGCCGCCACACTGGCCGGGCTGGTGGCCATTGCTCAGGCGAAGATCGCTACCCGGGTTCGGATCTATGTTCCACTGACGGAGAACATGCCGGGCGGGGCGGCGAATCGGCCAGGAGACGTGCTTACCGCCCGCAACGGTAAAACGATGGAAGTACTCAACACCGATGCGGAGGGCCGGCTGGTCCTGGCGGATGGCCTGTCATTGGCTGCCGAATCCAACCCGGATCTCATCGTTGATCTGGCGACATTGACCGGCGCCGCCCATGTCGCGCTCGGCTCTTCGTACGCCGGTTTGTGGACCAACCTGGACGCCGCCGGGCAGCTAGTCGAGGCGGCTGCGGCGCAGGCGGGCGAACGAGTCTGGACGATGCCGCTTCCCGCTGACTACCGAAAAGCTATCGACTCTGAGGTGGCTGATATGAAGAACACCGGAGATCGGTATGGGGGAGCCATTCACGCGGCACTCTTCCTCGCCGAATTCGCTGGCGACGGCCCCTGGGTCCACCTTGACATCGCCGGGCCGGCCTGGGGTCACGAAAAAGGCGGCTATCTGCCTATCGGGGGAACCGGCTTCGGAGTGCGCACCCTCGTGGCGTTGGCATCGATGATGATCGACCCGAACCCCGAGACGTAAGTAAGATATTGCCTTATGCGTAGGAGATTCCTTCTCTCCACGGCCGCAGCCGACCTTTCTGCGCTCTTTCTCGCCCTAGTGGCCGCCTCGTATGTGACCTTCCGGGTAGCTCCCTGGCAGGTTCAACTCAGTGGGGGCCGGTCGATCATGCCACTGGCCGGATTGTTCGTTGTCGGCTCTTTAGTCGGCTCGTTCATTTCGGCGCGTATGTGGGCGGCAAGCGCTCCTCGTCCGAGTTATGGCCGGGGTGTGGCGATCGTGGTGTTCGGGGTGGCGTTCACGGCCCTGGCGGTGATTGGCAGTGCCACCTACTTGTCTCGAACGTTCTTTGCAGTCACCGCAGTCGCCTGGCTGGCGGGCGGGATTGCCCAGCGGGCGATTCGGCGCCGCCGACCTTGGACGGAGGCGATGCTGGTGATCACGAACGAAAAAGGCCTGATCGATGACCTCCGGAATGCCGAACACACCGAGGTTTTAGGCCTCGTTGATCCATCCTCTACCGGTGAACTCGACCCTCCGGCGCCCGGCGCCACGGTGGTTGTCGACTTGCGGGCGGTGTTATCGGACCGCATGGCTCAGTTTGTTTCATCAGTAGCCCTGGCAGGGATTCCGGTCCGAGCGCTCAGCTCGGTCTACGAAGAACACACCGGACGTATGCCCCTTGTGCACCTGGCCGAAGGGTGGGAGTTGTCGACGCCTGTCACGAAGACGGCTCCTTACATCGGAGGCAAGTTCGTTTTCGATGTACTGGCCGTCGTCCTGTCAGCGCCGCTGGCGATACCGCTCGGTGCCTTGATTGCCCTGGCGATTCGGATTGATTCATCTGGCCCTGTCATCTTCCGCCAAGTTCGGACCGGACGGAATGGGGAACCATTCACCTTGTACAAGTTCCGGACAATGGTGCTCGACGCTGAAGCGGCTGGGCCGCAGTTCGCTTCGAAGGAGGATCCACGCCTTACGCGAGTGGGTCGGTTCCTACGTCGATTCCGGGTCGACGAGTTACCGCAGCTGTTCAACGTCCTCAGGGGTGATTTATCCCTGGTTGGTCCTCGGCCTGAACAGGTCACGTTTACCGAGCGGTTTGCGCGTGAGATTCCGTTCTACGAGCAACGGCACCTGGTCCGACCTGGCGTGACCGGCTGGGCTCAGGTCAATTACGGGTACGCGGACGATCAAGCTGAGGCAGTCGACAAGCTCACGTATGACCTCTATTACGTGAAGCACATGTCCCCGTGGCTAGATCTGCACGTACTAGGCCAGAGTGTGTGGACAGTTCTTTCCGGCTTCGGAGCCCGCTGAACGTCTGGGAGTTATCGGACCAGGCAGGTTTCGTCGTAGTCGACGATTGCCGGTAGGGAAGGTCCGCATGACGGACAGTCGGCGTCTTTGCTGATGCGCAGTTGAAACGTCTCTTGGGATAGCGCATCGTATGTGAGAAGTCGGCCTCGGAGTGGCACACCGATACCGAGGAGCAGCTTGATCGCTTCGGTCGCCTGGAGGCATCCGATGACGCCTGGCAGGACCCCGAGAACACCGGCATCCTGGCAGTTGAGTGCCAGCTCGGGAGGCGGCGGCTGAGGGAACAGGCATCGGTAGCAGGCCCCATCATTGGGATCGAACACAGCCACCTGGCCCTCGAAGCGGAAAATGGAGCCGTGGACCACAGGGATGCCGAGGTGCTGAGCGACATCGTTGATGAGATACCTGGTGGGAAAGTTGTCCGCTCCGTCAACGATCACATCATATCCGGCCAGCAGCTCAACGGCGTTGGCGGCCACAATGTTCACAGGATGACTATCGACCGTGACATCGGGGTTGAGGTTGGCGATCGTGCGCTCGGCCGAGTCGGCTTTTGACTGACCAATCCGGTCGGTTCCATGAATGATCTGGCGCTGCAGATTGGAAACATCCACCCGATCGGGGTCGAAGATGCCGATGGTTCCGACCCCCGCAGCAGCCAGATACATTGCAGCAGGCGATCCGAGACCGCCCGCACCGACGATGGCCACCCGTGAATTGAGAAGTTTCTGTTGGCCCGCCAGGCCCACCTCAGGAAGGGCGATGTGACGGCTGTAACGGGCCATGCTCGGTATAGACATCGTGGCAGGAATTGCCCACGGCTGGCCAGCTGCCTGCCAGGCCGCAAACCCGCCTGCCAGGCTTCGCACGTCCGCAAACCCCATCGAGTGAAGGGTGGCAGCGGCGAGAAGTGACCGCTCGCCGATTGCACAGAAAGTCACGATCGGCTCATCGTGGGAGAGGTGACCGACTTCGGACTCAAGCACGCCGCGCGGGATAGTGAGGGCGCCGTCGATGGTCCCGAGCGCGATTTCGTTGGGTTCCCGAACGTCGATCAGAACGGCTTCGCCAACTGCGAGGTCGGCTGGCATCACCTCTCGTACGCTCCGACGGGCATCAGCGAGCATTTGCTTGAAGTCCACGGGATCATGGTAGGCCGATTTGCCGTTTTTGGGGTGGGGCTAGGATTATGTGATGGTCGTTCCAGGACTCACACCCTCTATCGAATTTGCTCTACTCGCCGACGGAGTTCAAGCTATGGGTGGCAAGTTGTTCGTTCTCGGCGGTGGATGGGACACGATCTGGGTTAGGTCATTCCCGGCTAGGCATCACACGATGGGGATCGGAACCCGAATCAGGGTCCCGTGGTCGTCAGAGTCCCAAACGTTCGAGTTGACTGTGCAGCTGGTCGACGAGGATGGCCAGCCGATCTTCGACACTATTCGCCACTCGCTGACTGCCGCTCCGCCCAAGGGTGTCCCTGATGGGCTCGAGCATGGCGTTGTGCGAGCGTTCACATTCAACAACGTGCCGTTTCAAAAGCCCGGTGAATATTCGTTTGTTATGGCGATCGATGATGTGGAGACTGGCCGGTTGCGGTTTTCGGTCAGGGAGCGGCGGACGGAGTCCACCTGATGGACACGGAGTTGACCTGATGGACACGGAGTCCACCTGATGGAATCGATGCGGATGTTCCCGCTTGGAAGTCCGCTCATTCCGTTCGCGATGCTATCCCTGCGCATCTTTGAGCCTCGATACCTGCAAATGATCGGTGAATGTGTTGATCAGAAGGCGCCATTTGGGGTCGTTCTGATCGAGAGAGGTTTTGAGGTCGGTGGCGGCGACGTCCGATCCACGATCGGCACGGTGGCTCAAATCGTTGACGTCTCCGACCTGCCGAACAACGAAATCGCCATGGTCGCGGTGGGCGTAGAACGAGTCGAGGTCGTCGACTGGCTGCCGGATGATCCTTACCCGATCGCCCTGGTCGAGCGGTTGGGGGAGGATGCGTCCCCAGCAGCAGCTGGTCGCGTGAACGAAATCGATCAGAAACTGCGATCAGTTTTGGCGTTGGTGTCCGAAGCTGGCATCGATACCGGCCCCCTCGACTACGAGTTGTCTGGCCAGCCCGAAGTGGCCTGCCATCAGCTATGTGCACTCGCCCCAGTCGGGCCCTTCGACGGCCAACGCCTGCTGGCTTCGCCGTCGGTTGATGAACGACTCGATTTGTTGTCAACGCTGCTCGACGACCAGCGAGACTTCCTCTTGGCTCAGCTCGGTGGCACCTGACGTTTCTTTAGTTCGATCCCCATGCGTAGAAGAAGCCATCTCGGGAGCCGACGAAGATCTGCCCGTTGAAGACGGTCGGGGTGGACTCGATGCAGCCAGATCCGAGAGGCTGTTCCCAGAGTTGTTGCGGCGCGAACGGGTCTTGCACGTCGTAGGCCCGGAGCGCGCCGCCGGCATCACAGTTCACGGCGACGAGGAGAGTTCGATCGATGAGGATCGGTGACGACCATGCGTGCCAACCAATATTTTCACGCCATCTGACCTCACCGGTGGCCGTATCGATGGCGAGGAGTTCACCCGGGTGGGTACTGGCGTAGAGCACTCCGTCTCCGAGCGCCGGGGTTGACCACAGGCCACCGTCGCCTCCATCTACCCCGGGAACCTTCACCGACCACTCGATAGGGTCTCCGTCGGTGAACGGGTTGAGCTTCACGATCTGACCAACGTCGTCGGCTCGGCCAAGGAATCGTTCTAGCTCGGCGCTGATGTAGACGAACCCGTCATCATCGACAATCGGGGTGGCGTCGATGTCGTCGCCTGCCCAGAAGTCAAACACGATGGGGGCTTCACCCTCGCGGATCCGACTGAGATCGATCCCGACCACCCGACCCCCGGAGTTGGTGAAGTAGGCGCGTTGATTGTGGATGGCGATGGAGCTTTCGATTGAGGCGTTGGAATCTCCCACCGCGTTGATCAGCTCCTGGTTCCAGCCGGGAACTTTGGCAAGAATCGTCGGCGCCACCGCCACCCGACCGGCGTCGTACGTGCGGTTGAGTTCGATGGCGAAGAAAAAGCCGTTTTCGCCGCCTTCGTACATGATTCCGTCGACAATCGACGGATTCGAGTCCCAGTCGTTGTTCCAGATGCCCGGATGATCGGCCGAGTCAAGGCTCCAGATTTCGTAGGGAACGTCGGTATCGAGTCCCAGGATTCGTAGCTTGTTGTCGCGGCTCCCGAAGTACAGAAGCGGAAAACCGTCGGGATCGAGGGTTACCGACCCTTTGATCAAATCCCCGGTAACAAAAGGCGGGCGGGTGTCGAGACCGGTTTGGGCGTCGACGAAGTGAACGGCCCGGTCGTAGGCGCCGAAAATGACTTCGGTTGTGCCGTCAGGGCGTTGCCAGACGACCGGTTGCCCGGTCCATCCCGTTCCGCACCATTGGCGCGTCTCGGAGCCGACCGATGAGCTCGAGCACATGGCCGTATCCGGATAACGCCACAAGATCTCGGGCCTATCGGGGATGGGCCCCGAGCCGTAGTAGTTGCGTTGTGGGTTCCCCCGAAACTGGAGTACGCCGTTGACCGAACCCCACGGTTGTCCGACCGAAACCGACGGCACAGTCGTGGTGGTAGTCGTCGTTGGAAGTGGCGCAGCCGTTGTTGCCGTTAGGGCTGGTTGTTCTTCGACCGTGGTGGTCGACCTGTCGGGGTACGGATCACCAAGGAAATCGCAGGCACCGATGAGGAGCAGGACTAGACAAAACGAGGTCCACCGCATCGGGGCAAGTTAGCCGGGGGTTGTTTGATTTGTGGGTTTCTCGCCTAACCTGCCCGTCATGGGTGCAACGATGCGAAGCCGGGTGGACTCGTCCGTACCGGTTCGGTTCTTTCGCCGCTTGGGAGCTGCCGGGCCGTCAGTGCTAGCGGCGGCAATCGCCTACAACCTTTTTTTTGCCCTCGTGCCGGCCCTGGCTTCAGTGGTGGTGGCTGCTTCAGTTTTCGGGCGGTCCGATCAGGTGCTCGAGGAGAGTCTCGCCACCCTCAGTCGGGTCGCTCCATCCGAGACGGTGGTCTTTATCGGCCGGGTCCTCGAAGATGTCGCAGGGTCGGTAAATCGGGCGCAAGACGTGGTCATCGTCGCCACCGGCATCGTCGCTTTGTGGCTTGGATCCCGAGGGATTCACACGATTCAGGAAGTCCTGGCCCGAATCGCCGAGGTCGAAGAACGACGACCGTGGATTATTGCCAAGCTGATTTCGGTGCTCCTCACGGCAGGGATCGCCGTCACCCTCGTCGTTTCCTCGTTGTTGGTGGTGGCTGGCGCGACAGTAGCCGAGCGCCTCGATGCAGCCGTGGGGGGTGACTGGCCAGTTGAGGTATGGAATTTGGCGTCTGTTCCCGTTGCTGCCTTCTGCTTTTTCTTGTTTCTGGCGGCGCTGTACCGGTGGGGTCCACCACAACGATTTCCCCGAATGTGGCTGGCCTCGCTGCTGTCGACGATCGGGATTGTTGTCGCCTCCCTCGGATTTCGGTTCTATCTCGACCAGGCCGGCGCATCCGGTGCCACAACACTGGCGATCTTTGGCGCTGTGGCCGTCATGCTGCTCTGGCTGTACGTGATTGCCTACGTAATCATTGTTTCTGGGTCAATCGCAGCCAGCGTGGCTCGTCGGGCCGCCCGTCGAGCTGGCGACCTGGCTACGGCCGCATCGGAGTTGGCGTTGGCAGATGATTGACCCAGGGACGCGACGCGGGCTGCGTCTTTTGTTCTCCTTGCTTGGCAGCTACCGGCGAGAAGCTGTTCTGTCGACGGTTTCGGCCCTCGTGTGGATGGTGATGGTCGTCGTCGGGCCTTACCTGACCAAGGTCGTGATCGACCGCGCAATTGATGGTGGTCGGCGTGATCTCCTGTTGCCGCTGGTTGGAGCGGTCCTGGCCGCCGGCGTTATCAAAGCCCTCGGTGTTGGCGGGCGTCGCTATTTTGCCTTTTTGCTGTCATATCGTGCCGAGACGGATCTCCGGAATCGGATTTTTGAGCATATCCAGCGGCTCGAGTTCAACTATCACGACGAGACCCCAACCGGCGAACTGATGTCGCGTTCGTCGAGTGACCTTTCCCAGGTCAGGCTCGTTTACGCGATGTTGCCGATCACGATCGCCAATGTGGTGATGTTCGCCGTCGTGGTTGCCGTGATGGTGGCGATTGATCCGACCCTGGGAGCGATCGTATCGCTGGCGGTCCCGCTGCTGCTTTACGTGGCCAACACCTACGCCCGACGGGTCATACACATTGCCACCGATGTACAACAGAAGCTTGCGGACAACACGGCTGTTATTGCCGAAGCCATAGGCGGAATCCGGGTCGTCAAGTCCTACGGGCAGGAAGCCCAGGAGACGGCCAAAGTTCACCTGGCCGCGATCGGGATCTATGAACGATCCATGGAGCTCATCAAGAACCGGGCGATATTTATCCCACTATTCGAACTCGTCGCCCCGATCGCCACTGCGTTCATCCTGGCGATGGGTGGATTGCGGGTCATTGAAGGTGCCATGACACCGGGCGAGTTCTACCAGTTTGCCGAATACATGGTGATTTTGAACTTCCCGCTCCGCTTGACCGGGTGGTTTTTTGCTGAAATCCCACGTGCGTCAGCCGCCGGAGGACGGGTACTGGACCTCCTCAAGACCGCCCCAGAAATCGCCGACCCGACTGACCCGGTTGACCTTCCTCCCGGCCCGGGCGATGTTCGCTTCTCGGGTGTGAACTTTCAGTATCCGGACGGTCCAGCGGTCCTCGACGGGTTCGACCTGCATGTACCGGGTGGCCGTTCGATCGCCTTGGTCGGGGCTACCGGATCGGGAAAGTCCACTGTTGCCTACCTCCTGGCCCGTTTCTATGACGTCTCCAGCGGCACCGTTTGCCTCGATGGGGTAGATGTACGCTCGGTCCGACTGAGCGAGCTGCGCAATGAAGTTGCTGTTGTGTTCGAAGAAACATTCCTCTTCTCAGCCTCGATCCGTGACAACATCTCGTTTGGAAATCCAGATGCAACCGACGACCAGGTTCGGCTGGCGGCTCGCCTTGCTCAGGCACATGGCTTCATCTCGGAGACGGCCGACGGCTATGAGTCGATGATTGGAGAACGCGGATATTCCCTGTCGGGGGGGCAGCGTCAGCGGATAGCGCTGGCTAGAGCCGTCTTGCGTGATCCCCGGGTTCTCATTCTCGACGATGCGACCTCATCGGTGGATGCGGTCACAGAAGACGAGATCCGCGACGCGCTCAAAACGGTCATGGCGGGACGCACAACGATCATCATTGCTCACCGGCCGTCGACTCTCGCTCTGGCGGATGAGGTCATCTTCATCGAAGAGGGAAAAGTCGTCGCGGCTGGTTCACATGCCGACTTGCTTGAACGGGTGCCCCGCTACTCGGCGATCCTTGCCAGTTCCGAGGTGGGCTGATGTACGCTCGCTTCGGAGCAGGTGAAGGTCGGACCGAGGGCACCTGGGAGCTGCTGCGTAAAGCCGCCTCATATGGCAAGGGTCTTGGATGGCTAGCCCTCGGGGCATTGCTGGCCACGATCATTGCCACCGTGGCGCGCCTTGCTGGTCCGGCGCTTGTGCGTCAGGGGCTAGACGCGGTCGGGATTGCCGACCGGCAGGCCTTGTTTCGAGCTGTCGGGTGGTTTGTCGTCGCGCTCGTCCTCCAGTACTTCAGCCAGGCGATCTCGCAGTACTGGGTGTCCGGGGTGGGGGAGCGGTATCTCGCTGACCTGCGGGTCCGAGCCTTCCGGCATCTCATCGACCTCGACGTTGACTTCTTCTCGCGTTCCAAGGCTGGCGTGCTCGTCAGTCGCCTCACGTCGGACATCGAAGCGCTGACCCAATTCGTAAAAGAAGGCGCCATCAACGTGGTGACCTCGGTCCTGACGGTTATCGGTGTGACTATCGCGATGTTCCTGATTGACACGTCTCTGGCGCTGGCGGTGCTCGCCTTGATGCCGATTCTGCTTGCCATATCGGTCGTGTTCCGTATTTATGCCGACCGCGCCTATGAGCAGGTTCGAGAACACATCGGGCGGGTGCTCGGAGCGATTCAGGAAGGCATCTCGGGCGTTCGGGTCGTTCAGGCATATACCCAGGAGCAACGCCAGCGGATCGAATTCGGTCGGGTCAACGAACGATATTTCGACGCCAACATCGCCGCAGCCAAGGCTATCTCTACCTACTTCCCGGCAGTCGACTTTCTGAGAACGGCTGGCCTGGCATTGATTCTCGTGGTCGGCGGCAACCGGGTCCTCGACGGTGACATGAGTTTCGGTGCGCTGGTGGCGTTCCTGCTTTACCTGAACTGGTTTTTTGAGCCGATCGTGCAGATCTCGAACCTGTACAACCTTCTGCAAGCGGCACTTGCTGCGCTGTCCAAGCTGCTCGGCATTCTCGACCGAGAGCCAGCGGTGCCAGAACCAATCAATCCCATCGCGCTCCGAACGGTTGAAGGGAAGGTCACGTTTGATTCGGTCAGTTTTGCGTACGATCCCGCCGTCCCGATCCTGCACAACATCGACCTAGAGATCGCGGCCGGTGAGCGAGTGGCGATCGTTGGAGAAACCGGATCCGGGAAATCTACGCTCGCCAAGTTGGCTGTCCGGTTCTACGACCCGCTCGATGGGACCATTCGGCTAGATGACGTCGAACTAACTTCGATCGGTTTTGACGATCTCAGGCGTGGTGTTTCCCTGGTGCCGCAGGAGGGCTTCTTGTTTGCTGGGACTCTGAGAGACAACATCCGGTACGCCCAGCCTGAGGCAACCGACGATGCGATTTGGACGGTGTGCGCCACGTTGGGCATCGCCGATTGGGTCGGAAGTCTGCCAGATCAGCTCGACACCGAGGTACGTGAACGGGGATCCCGTTTCTCGTCGGGTGAGCGTCAGTTGGTGGCCCTGGCCAGGGCGTTGCTCGCCGGTCCGAGTGTCATTGTTCTGGATGAGGCAACCTCCAACCTCGACCCTGAAACGGAAGGTGTGGTCGAGGCGGCGCTGGCGACATTGCTCGAAGGGCGCACGGCGATTGTCATTGCCCACCGGCTCGCCACGGCTCAACGGGCTGACCGGGTCGTCGTAATGGATGACGGTCACATCGTCGAAGTTGGTCACCACAGCGAGCTGGTCGCGGCCGGTGGGGTGTACGCCCAGTTGAGTGCAGTGTGGGAAGCCGCCCACGGCAACGGTGAAGACTGATCGACCTCCGATACCTGCGCATTCAAGATTTTTGAACCAACACCGATAAAACCACGGTAAGTGAAGTTATGCCAGGTTTCGGTGTAACACGACGGGCGTTGGTGGCACTTAACCGGTGACACCTAAGGGAGTAAACAACGATGCTAA
>CBDTUI010000081.1:0-12883 GCA_965363765.1 uncultured Acidimicrobiia bacterium | reverse complement strand
CAACACCCCGGGACCTGGCCAAAACCTAACTGGAGGTTCCGACATGAACGATCGTACTCGTTCGCATTCCCCTGGACTCGCAGAGCTCGGGTCACGACTCACCATCACCGTTGAAGAAGCAGCATCGCTTCTCGGCCTTGGTCGCAGCGCCGCGTACGAGGCAGCCCGCCGAGGTGAGATCCCGAATCGAAAACTCGGCCGCAGAGTGATCGTCCCCGTGCCAGCGTTCCTCGCCTGGCTCGGCGTGCAACCAACGACTGTCGAGGCTTGAGATGCAGGGACACATCCGCAAGCGCAACTACACCACCAAAAGTGGCAAGCAAACTGTCAATTGGTACGTCGTCGTCGACCTCGGGCGAGATCTCGAAGGGAAACGAAAGCAGAAGTGGCACGGCGGCTTCAAGACTCGGAAGGCGGCCGAAGTCGCCCGAGCCAAGATCGTGGGCGACCTCCACGGCGGCACATACTCCGAGCCAAGCAAGACCAGCTTCCAAAACTGGGTCGTGGATCAGTGGCTTCCGAACGTGGAGACACAGGTGAAGCCAAGCACGTTTGACTCGTACCAGCGCAACCTTCGCCTACACGTCATTCCAACACTCGGCCCTCGCCAACTCCAAGACATCGGACCAGCGCAGCTCAACGACATCTACGCCCAGCTCCTACGAGACGGCAAGCTGAACGGACCAGGCGGGTTGAGTGCCAAGACCGTTCGATACATACACACGATCATTCACAAGGCACTCGCCGATGCCATCGACATCGGACTGCTCACAACCAATCCGGCCGAACGAGCCAAACCGCCTCGACCACGAGCAACAAGTCAGACCGAGCTGCGGTTCTGGGAGCCAGCGCAGCTACGCCAGTTCCTGCGAATCAGCACTTGCCACCGACTCGCAACGGCATGGCACTTGGCAGCGATGACAGGAATGCGAAGAGGCGAGGTGCTCGGCTTGCGATGGGACGACGTCGACTTCGAACGATCACGAATCCACATTCGCCAAGCGCTCGTCTCAGTCGCGTATGAGCTCGTCTTCTCGACACCGAAGAACCACAAGGCGAGAGTAATCGACCTCGACGAACAGACGGTCGCCAAGCTTCGAGCCCACAAGACGCTGCAGATTGGTGAGCGATCCACCTGGGGATCCGACTATCAAGACAAAGATCTCGTGTTCCCGAAGGAGAACGGGGAGCCGTTACACCCGCAGACCTACTCGCAGGCGTTCGAGCGCCTTGTCGCTGCATCTGACCTACCGAGGATCAGGCTGCACGATCTCCGGCACACGCACGCCATGATCGCCCTAAGTGCTGGCGTACCTCCGAAGGTAATCAGCGAACGCCTCGGACATGATGATCCTGCCTTCACGTTGAAGCAATACGCCCACGTCATTCCGGGCATGCAGGCAGACGCTGCGCGCCAGATAGCTGACCTCGTTGGATCTGACCGAACGTTGGTCGACCCGGGCTGAAGCTATGGCGATCTCCCACGTGGTGGGCCGGTCTCAATGTTCTCCTGGCAGCCCCGACTTCTGTCAGACTGAGACGATGAAGATCGACAGAAGGCGACCTGACCTGCTTGTGGCCGATGGCCTCTTCCATGCGACTCAACTGCGAACCCTCGAATCATTCGCCAGGACAGCAAACTACGAGAGCCAACGACTCAGCCCTGGCGGTGTTCGAGACCGCCAGCGTGCAGTCCTTGACAACCCACAAATTGAGATGTTGAGGTGGGATGCGCTGGCCCCGATAGTCGGCGAACCAGCGGACTGGTTTGAAGAATCCGCCAGTCCTGTGCAAAGCCCACCGATCGGCGGCTGGGCTGTCACAGGCTGCAACCCGAGGACTCGCGTCTACTCCTACGGACTCGGCGGAAGCTTCTCTCCGCACCAGGACGAGGCCTGGCAGCCGAACCAAGCGACCAAGACACTCTTAACTGTGCTTGGGTGACTGCGTTGGCGGTGAGACAGTCGTCGACGGCGAGGTCATCACCGAGGAACCCGGGCGGATCGCCGTCTTCGATCACCGTCTGCTCCACGAAGGCAAGGCAGTAGAGAAGGGCACCAAGCTCGTACTCCGAAACGACATCGTCGCCGCTAGCCCGGCAGCCGAACAAGACCTATGAAGCGCAGCAGCGAGTATTGGAACCCGCTCCCGCCGGGAGCGGCTGGATTCGGAACGTCGCCTACCGGTGCTGAACAACGCGCTCCGCTACTGACTGCCCGTATCAAGCGGCGCGGGAGATGAGCGAAGAGCTCACCGAGGAGCCACTACGGCCGACGACCAGCTACGAACAGTTTCGAATCAAGGGCACGGAGCGGACCACCTGGATCCTGCTCCACACGATCATCCCGGCCTACACGGTTGTCGACCAACCACCGTCCTTCGGCGGCCAGCCTCAAGTCATCGATCACCCCGCATGCCAACCGCTTGATGATCTCGGCCTTCACCGCATGAGACAGGCAGACGCAACTGCCGGCGTGAGTCACCAACTGCTCGCCTCGCTCACAAGCGATGAGCTTAAGCAGGTCGCGTACTGGGCCCCAGAGACGGTTGGCCAGCTCGTCTGGAACTTCTGGGACTAATCCACACCCGGTCCGGTCGCAACCGAGCTACCAGCAGGAAGCGCAAAGGCTCGATCAGGCCGCTCAGGGCAACACACCTATACTCGCCCCACTCGATTAATCGGCCGAGCTACATTTGTCGCGTGAGCTTCAACCGAGAGATCGAGAAGGCAAGGGACCAGCGGCTTCCTACCTCCCGCAGATACGTCGCACTCCGTTCCGCCGTCACCCTGTTCTCGCCGAACGGGTTCTCCAACACCTTCGCCAACTTGGCGTCTCGGGTAGGAGTGCCGGGTGCGGACGACAGGTGGACGGACGTCCAGATTATGCAAGCGGCTGGCCTGCTCACACAGTCCCGAGATCACTACCTCGTCAGTCGCCAACGCTGGGATGACGAGCGCCGCAAGAACAAGGCAAACGGGGCACGATTTGCAACCAAGCTCCAACTAGACGCCCGAGCCTCCAGCTCTTGGTTCGACTCGGTGGCATCTGGCACAAAGCACAGATACACCTGGGTTTCACTTGCCGAATGGGTCACGCGACAAGAGCTGACACTGGCCCCATTTGGGCCCGAGCTCGCATCGGATTTGCGCATCGTAAGAGATGCGATGCCGAGTGCAACGTTTCAAATGGCGAATCAAATTGTGGCCCATTACGGTCCGTTCCCAAGCCTCTGGGAGCCGGCGAACATCATCGGAATCCCGTCGCGCATCTACGAATCCCCGATCCCAAAATCCACCTACCAATCACTCTCGCCGACGCAACAGTCCATCGCTGACTGCCTGTACAGCCGCAGCAGCGACGGCTACACCCGCCAACGTCACCTCAGGCGGATCGTCGCCACGGAGGAGCTCTGGGTCATACCGTATGTGGTCGCTGCACTCGGGGATTACGTCGTCGAGGTCGTCAAGGAAGTGGCCGCCGGCCTCACCGAACTCGATGACGCAAGGTCCTGGCAAGCCCGCAAGTATCGGCTATTCGCCGAGCACAACCCTGACTTAATCCAACTGGTCAGACAGCGGTCCTCCAGCTATTGGAACTGCTACTACTCCCATGCATTCACCATGGGTGGGGGCACCGAGCAACGCCCTAGGTACCCGTCGCTCGGTGTCATCCACTCGATCGGCATGCACGGGCACAGAGGCCTCTACCGTTCATCCTGATTGAACAAGTGTGCCCCGCGACCCGAGCTGGCTCGCAGATATCGTAGCGCCGTGGAGCCTGGCATCGGCGCAGCTGATAAGCGCGCTGCGATCGATGACACCCGCCGCTTCAGCTACATTATGCTCACGTCGCAGGCCGGCGTGCTTGAGCAAACTGAGGGCGGAAACATGCGAATACAGTCAGTTCAATTCCAGGATGACGACCTCTTTGGCGACGCGAAGATCGACTTCGCAGATCACCCTGGAACCCATTTCCACTTCCTAGTAGGTGAGAACGGATCGGGGAAGTCGCAACTACTGTCCGAGATACTAAACGTCAGACATCTCGACCCAGGCCGCCGCACTAGAAACGGGAAGTCGACCATCTCGGTCGCTCTCGAAACGGGCGACGAGGTCCGCGTAGTGAATGAGTCGTCGGCCACGAAGGTCGTGCCAGCTTCGATAGGTGATTCGCACCAGGACGCTATCGACGGCGCAAAGATGCTTCGCTCCGACCCTGGCGAGCTGGTCCATCTTCCTTCGGAGCTGCCGATTTCCGAAGACGTGTCGGCGAGCTTCACTCCACCGACAGGAAAGGCGCCGAACGGCCAGGACTTGGGGAGGCTAGATCGATCGATACCTCAAGCTTTGGCTTGGCTGAAAGCTCATGACGATCACCGAATCGTGGCACAAATCGACGCCACTATGGAGTTCACGGCCTCGGACCACGAGCACTTCGAAAGCAGCGACCAGAGATTCAGAGACGCATGCTCAGCGATGTTCGGCCAGAACCTGCGATACGTCGGGACCGAAACCGATGGAGTTAACACCTATTCCCCGATCATCGCGTCCTACGGCAAGAAGATGCCTCTTGGCTCGCTGAGTACTGGCGAGCAGCAGATGTTCTACAAGCTCGGCCAGATCGCCTTGATCGGTTCAAACTTCGACAGCGCTGTCCTTCTATTCGACGAGCCAGAGCTCGGCCTTCACCCCGGGTGGCAGGTGAATTTCATAGACGCCGTGACCACAGCGCTCGGAGCATCCGGCAGCTACCAGATCATCGTCGCCACACACTCACCCTTCACGTTTCACGCACTACGACACAACACCGATGAATGCATCAAGTTGCAACGCACAGAACAGTTCGTCGAATCCACGGTAGTTGACCTAAGCCTAACCGTCGCTGGCGGGCCGCTGTCGACCAGCCTCGTTGCATACGAGGCCTTCGGTATACGTTCGCCCGAGCTTCACATCGAGCTCTTCGATCGCATGAAGTCCAGACATGATCTTGCTGCTGGGAAGATCTCGAGCATCTCTGGTTTCGACCAACGCATCGAGAATGACGCTCCGCTGAACAACAAGGTCAAGCAAGCCAATCGGTCAGTCTCTGGCAAGCCAACCTTCGGCACGGGCAACTTCAGCTCCCACGAAACCACCCCATCGTGGATACGAAACAAAATCCATCACCCAGATGAACCCGACCGAAAGCAATACACACCGCAGGACTACGATTCCTCTATTGAATACATGCTCTCAAGTTTGAGAACCAAGTCGCAAGAATTGACGGACTGCGTTTGACGACGCTACCAAACACGGGTTGCTGCTTCGGCAACAGTCAGACGCAAGTTATCGAAACAAAATCGGCCAGCGGATTGCTCGACACCGATGCCGGAGCATCGTCAGTCAAGAAACAGGCATTCCAGCATGTTTGACAGGCGTTTGACACAGCCACGGACTGATCCATGCCCGGAAACGCAAAAGGCCCGTGACCGCTGGTCACGGGCCTTTCATTTGGTGGCGGGGGTAGGATTTGAACCTACGACCTTCGGGTTATGAGTTCGCTCAGGGCTATATCGGCTGATGTCATCGGGTATCAGATAAGGCCCCTGAACAGGCTTTTTGTGGAGCTATCGTGATGGACCGTCCCCGCGGCTAACACCGAATATCAGACCGTCCGTTAGAAGATCCGTTAGAAGATAGGAACACTCTGGCGTCGACTGAGGCCAAACCAGCTTTGACGATCTCGGAGGATGTACCAAAGGAGGAACTCAACTAGTTGTGTGGCTGGCATCTTCACCGTGCCGACCCGCATCGGGTCACCGGGAAAGGCGATAAGCAGCGCACACTCCCCCTCTCCGGTGGAGTCCAGCGCCATCGACAACTACCTGGCCGAACGCCGTGACAACCGGTTAGGTGGGAAACACCCCGACGATTTCGTGTTCGTCCGGCGCAACGGAAACAGCCTCAACAACAGTGCGATGCAACACCTCGTAAACAATTGGCTCGCCGCCGCTGGCGTCACCGCACCCGAAGGTGAGAAGGTGCATTTGTTCAGACACACCTACGCGGTCGCCCAGATCGAGCACGGAACCTCAATCGCCGAGTTGCAGGCCCTGCTCGGTCACAAAAACATTGCGACCACATCCGTCTATCTACGTGTCGCGGCCGAAGGCCTCCACCACACCGCCCGGGCAACCGCCATCAACCAAATCATCCAACAGACACTTGCCATCTGAGAGTCCAACATCGACTGTCGACCAAAGCTGCACCAACCCCAACCTTCCTCACTCCGTTCAGTCGCTCGGGATCTCTTCTATTTCCCAACTGGGGTACGCCTGAGCTAGCGACGATGCTAGTGCCCGCCGTTTGTGATCGTCTCTGCGTCCCATACGGCCATGGGATCTGGTAGCTAGTGCTTGGATTCGTTCACCCTCGGAGACAATCCACAACGCATTCTTCATACCGAGTTGTTGCCATTCTTTCGGATTGCCCGAACTGTTGTGCGGCACAATCAATCTGACGTCGGCCGATGGGTATTCGAACCGATATGTTCGGAAAGGATTCCTTACAATCAGTGCACTATAGGTGATGATTACAGCGCACCGGATTGGCAGCCAGATCATCAGGAAAAGGCCAAAAACCGTGGGTAGCAGCACTGCACCGAGGCATAGGAAACTGACAATTCCAAGCTGAATCACCCCGCGAAATGACAGCTTCCAGTCGAGTGCATACACCCATGAAGCCGCATGGACCAACAGTGATCCACCGACAATTGTGATCATGAATCCTGCGAAAGGAAGTGCGAGATTTCGGGTTCCGCTAAACCGAAACGTGCGAACCTCAGGCCGCCCGATTCTGAATTGACTCATGCCAAGTCCCGCATCAGCTCTAGCAACTCCTTCGCCTTGCGCTGGACCAGGGGATCGGTTGCGTAGTCGGTGTCAGCAAACCGAATGGTGTGTTCGACTGCGTCGCCGTCGTCCTGAGAAGGAAGCGTTTGACACCTTCCGCCAACCCCCGAGCGAATTGTCGATTCAGCACTCCCCTGCGGCGAAACCGAGCAGGACGGCCGCCTCCTCGTAGCCTTCGGCCTCAGCAAGAGCAACGAGGCCGCCAGCCGATGGCCTCTCAGGATCAAAACGGTTGAAGCAAGGATCGGCGCCGCCCGCCAAGAGCGCATCAAATACGTCGATAGCTGCGTGCGCCATCACTGCATCACCCAATGCCGGAAGACCGTACAAGCTAGACACCTGGTTCGGATCCGCCCCATGCTCCAGGAGCATTTCCACAACCGCTGCGCAATCCGGACCGTCGCCACTTACAGCGAATGGGAGGGGCAAACTGCCGGTTACGTCCGGTTTCGTGACCGAGTACCCATTCTCCAGATCTAGGGCAACCAGATCTGGCTGACACGCCGCAGAGCTTCTGACAAGAATATTGCCATCGGTATCGAACATGCTACACCCGGCCAATAAGAGCGTGGCAATCCCTGCTAGCAGACGACGGTGGTGGTTCGATCGGCATTCAAACATGTCAGGTACCCCCTATCAGTGGCATTTGCTAGGATCTCTGCGAGATCGTAGAGGCTGAGATCCGGATACTTGGCTCCTAGCGCAGCACCCACATCGTTATTCAAGAGATCCTTTTCCGTGTCTATGTACCCATGCCCCCAGTCTTTCTCGTGGGCGTCGCCAAATGCGAGCGCTTTTCTTTCCCCCCACTTCTGGGCGAGAAGTGCCATGAATAGTGCGTGTTGCATTGCGTTCCGTTTTCTTGTGATTCTGACACTGGGAAATGACGCTCTGCCTCCGCAATCGACTTGGACCGGATGTAGGCTCCGCTCATCACACACGTCCAGGGGTGGCGGAGGCACTGCATCCCTTGGTAAGTTGGAATTTTGACCGAGTCTGCGCCAGAACTGCACTCTCTTGCGTTGTACCCGCAGGTCCGTCCAATGTCCCAATCATATGCTGGAACCATTCCGTAGTCGGCGGGGTCCGCCGAAACTGAGGGCTTGATCTTGATTGCCCTTGAACCGCTCACGTAGTCGACGGTGCCGCCTGTTGCGTCATTGCCAGGATCATGTGTGAAGGAGTTCATAGTTCCACCATATGGCCTTGTGCAGTGAGCGTACCCATCAGCACCCTCGCACGGATTCGGTTCGTGACCTGTAGGGTCGGTTGTGTTCAACGGGTTATTCCCAACGTAGGAGTACCGGTTCAAACCAGCTAGCACTGTGTCGGCCATGACGAACCGGCCCAACTGTGGATAATACGCCCTCGCGTTGTAATTGGAGTTGACCCGGGAAGACGGACACCCGATTCTTAACCTCAAGGGTTAAGAGGAAGGAGTCCCCACATGGGACGTCCATCAAAGCACAGCAAAGAATTCAAAGAAGAAGCCGTCAATCTTGCGCTCAGCACGAACCGGAGTCGCAGCGATATCGCAGCCTCGCTCGGTGTCAATAAAGGCACTCTCGGGAACTGGATCCGGGCTGCTGAACAAGCAGAAACACCGCCGAAAGGATCGTTGAACGACGCTGAACGCGACGAACTCTCACGGCTTCGTAAAGAGGTACGTGATCTTCGCCAAGACCGCGACATCCTCCGCAAAGCAGCCGCCTATTTCGCGACAGAGACGATCCGGTGACCGGCTACCGATTCGTTGACGACCACAAAGCCGAGTTCGACATTGTCGCAATGTGCAGGCTGCTCGAGATTTCGCGTTCTGGTTACTACGACTGGCGCAACCGGTCGGTCTCTGACCGTGATCTCGCCAATGCGTACCTCGCGAACAAGATCCACAGCATCTATGTGGCGTCGCGTCGCACCTACGGTACACCGCGTGTGGTCGGTCAGTTGCGTAACAACGGCACGAGGTGTGCTCGGGGTCGGGTCGCACGGATCATGTCGCAGAACGGTTGGATCGGGGCGCACTCACGCAAGAAATGGCGGCGGGGCAAGCGGCGGCCAGCGCCGGCAGCAGACTTGTTGCAACGAGATTTCACGGCATCGGCTTCGAATGAGAAATGGGTGGCGGATATCACGGAGTTCACGTGTCTGGACGGGAAATTGTATTTGGCGGGGCTTCTTGATTTGCATGACACGATGATGGTCGGCTGGTCGATGGGTGAGCGCCAAACCACGGACCTGGTTGTGAACGCGGTGGTGATGGCGTTGACGAGGCGTGACCCTGACGGTGTTGTTCATCACAGCGATCACGGGACGCAATACACCTCGTTGGAGACGGAGAATCGGATGAAGGCGTGGTCGATGACACCGTCTTTCGGCAGTGTTGGTGACTGCTTCGACAACGCAAAGATTGAGTCGGTGTGGTCGGTGATTAAGCGGGAGATCAGGGTCATGCACGGGCCCTGGGAGGAGATGACGCGGAGTCAGTTGCGTACCGTGTTGTTTGATTACATTGAGGTGTTCTACAACCGGCAGCGTCATCAGGCGGGGTTGGGGCATCGCACGCCGGTTGAGGTTTATGATCAGTCAAGGCTTGCGGCCTGAATGTCCGAAACAATGTGTCCGTCAAACAGGGTTAACTCCAGGCCCATCGTTCCGGATTTTTCGGACACCGTCGGCATTCATTGAATAGTCGCCCTGATGTAGAAGCGACCGCTTCAGCCCAATAGCCAGCTGCTGCATAGGAAGCCCTATGAAGGACGACGGAGTATTATGCGCCGGGGCCCTCTTCGCTCCGCCAGTTCCAGTCTCCGTCGCCTTCTGTCGTCCCACCACCAGATGAATGAAGGAAGCTGCATTCGGGCGTCTGCATTAGGATAAACGAGCCGTCAGAGCGTACTCCTTGGACGCAATTCCGCGACATCGCGTCGGGGTCTGTCTCCGCTTAGGAAAAGATCAACTGCTTCACGTCTGAACTCTTCGGTGTACTTTACTTGTCGGCCCATTCCGGACTCCTTTCCCGAGACATTGTCTCAGGTTTAGGTGTCTCACGAAACGGGGGAACTCCAGTGCCGGTTTGGTGTACGGCCATAGTCCACGAAGGATCAATGACCGCAGCGTTGCTGGCGATACGCCCTGTTGTGACTAGGCCACCGGAGTACGGGCTGCGGAGCTCCCAATTCGCCCCATATCCTGACGTGGTGTCGGCACGGTTGAAATCATCGGTCGTCGGACCGGCATTGGTCCCGGAATGGGCATTGATATCCGTCTCTCGACGATTCGGTCACCACTCGATGCCGAGCGACGGACGTTCCATGCCTCGATTGGCCTGTTGCCGTTCTTGGGTGACTGTTCGCTCCAACTCACGGCCCATCGACGTGACCCGATCGAAGCTGTGGGCGAAGCCGTCAGATCGACCGGCCGACCCGTCGTCGACACCGAATGCCGCCTGGTGCTGGTCGAGTTGACCCGCAGCCCGATCCCATGCCCTTGACGGTTCACCACCCGGCGGCCGTTCACCGAGCACATCCACCACCCGCTCCGGGGCATCGCGTCGTACTATCCGGGAACGGATATGGCGATCATCATCGAGTTGCTTGGCGAGGTCGACGACTTCCGCCTTTAGCGTCGGGACACGGTGTGTGCGTTGATGCTTGATCTCCAACTCACTGGTGAGCGTGTCCTTACGGCGAGAAACCTGTTTGATCTCGCGTCGAAGCCGTTCCTGCGCCCCAGGTTCGGAAGCGAGGATCTGTTGCGCGTTACCGATCGCTATCTCGTGTCCCTTTCGCCGTAAAGGCCGATCATGCTTCGCCAACACCGCGTCAGCAGATCCGATCCGTTCCGTCGAAGCAACAAAACGACCCTGTAGATCTACGAGTTTCTCGTCGGCCTCCTCGATCTGTCTCGGCAACGACCTGATCGCGTGGGAGTGGTCCGAGATGGCGGTTTCGAGCTTCGCCAGCCGGTCGATCAGTTGTCGCAGATGGCCGGGATCAATCGTTCCTGGCCGATCATTTATGCCTTGCAGTTCAGCCCGGCGGGCGTGGGCTGGCCGGTCGACTGCGTCCCGGCTTATCGACTCGGCCAGAACATCGCGTGCGGTGACTCCCGGCTGGGTGACGACGTATGCATCGTTGCGGTGTTTCCCGCGTGTCATCGGCACATACACGCCCCGCGAATCCGTCGGCCCGTCGAGATACAGGATCGAGCGGTCCACCGTCTGGCCTTGGATTGCGTGACTGGTCTGGGCGTACCCCAACTCGACGTGATCTCTTGAGTAGTGCGCTGGTAGCCGGACAACACCCGTCGCCCCAGCGACAGTGAGATCGCCGTTGCGGTGAATTACTTCTACCGTCCAGCGATCCCGGTTGCGGACAGGCTGGTTGGTGTTGGTGGTCAGCGTGCGGTCGTTGCGGCGAGTCACAACCTCATCACCGACATGAAGCTGATATCCCGATGCCGCGATGGTGCGGCCATCCCGGTCGATCTCCCCGACATTGATGCGGCGTTGCTGCGCGAGCATGTTCAACTCGCGCACCACTTCTTTGCTCGGCGCCGACAGCACAACGGTTTCACCGTTTACTCTCGCTTGTTGCCACGCGTCGAGGGCTTCTCGTTTCATACGGGTCGCCGTGCCGCCATGCAAACGACCCTGATCCTCATAGAGGTCGGCGACACTGTTGTCGCCTCGTCGAAGCCGGAGCGACGCGGCACGTTCCCACAGGTTCGTGAACCGGTGGACACGATCGAGTTCGATCGCGCCGTGACTGTCGACGAGGTGTTGGAACATGCCGCCCCGCCCGACCGATGTGAACTGCATCGGGTCCCCCACCAACGCCACACGCCAGCCACGGACGTCCGCGAGCTGCGTGAGCCGTTCGAGGTTCGCGGTGCCGAGCATCCCCGCTTCGTCAACAATCAGGGTGGCGCCGACGGGGAGATCGAAACGGTGATCGGGTGCGCGATGTAGCGAATGCTCGACAAGGAGTTTGTCGACCGTGTCCGACGCGACACCCGTCGCTCGTTCCAACACGTCAGCCGCAGCCGCGGACGGGGCGACACCAAACACGGCCCGACCCTCGCTTTGTAGTTGTTCGATTGCTGGCCGGATCGCCGTTGTTTTCCCGGTCCCGGCCGGACCGACAATCAACGTCAGGTGAGCGTCACCGGCGATCGCGGCGGCCGCTTGGCGTTGCGGTTTCGTCAACGGAACCAGTGAACGCTCCGGGGCTGCAGCGGAGTCGATCTGGTCATAACGGACACGGCGCTCAGCCCACGCCAGCACATCGCCTTCGGATCGCAGGATCGCTTCAGTCGTATATGCCTGATCGATCGGCGACTCGGTGGTCGGCCGCCCATCACCACGCAGTTGGGCGCCTTCGCTGACGGGGCGTGAAATGTTGACGCACCGATGCTGGAGTGCGTAGTCGGTCATCCGTTGCAGTGTTGGCACGATCTGATCTGCAGCGATGTGTATGTCGGTCGGAAGAGCGGCCGCGATATGACGATTGAGTTCGGCGGGATGCCAGGACGAAACCGATTCACCCAGGACACCGATCGCGTCATCGATCGCTTGGGTCGCGACGTCGCTGTCGAGCGGTCGCGCCACAGTCCGGTGCGCCACCGATGCAGCCAACCCATCCGGGTCAACACCGAGTTCACTGGCTTGGTCGGTCCAACGACGGTGGAGCTCGGCCGCGGACACGTCTTTCACTTTCGCAGGACGCGAATCGAGGACAGCTTCACGATCGAGTTTCCAATACTCCCGTGGTGTCGGTTCGCGGCCCATAGTGTCAACGAAACGGTCGACCTTGTCGTCGAGCCTGCGGTCGATCTGGTGGGTGCGTGTCGAGTATTCCTCAAGAATCAGTTCTGGCATGTACGCCATTTCGGCGATGCCGTTCTCGACTGGCTGCCACTCAACACCGAGCCGCTCACTGAGCTCGCTTCGAAGCGTCAAGTGGTAGTGGGCTGACGCGGTTCGTTGATG
>CBDTUI010000080.1:0-12983 GCA_965363765.1 uncultured Acidimicrobiia bacterium | reverse complement strand
TGCCTGTCTACGTGCCCGCAGATCGGCTCGTCCAGATCCGTGCCTCAGAGATTACCGACGGTTTCGACTGGGCCAGCCTTGTCGAACGACTCGTTGGGCCCCCCACACCGGGCGAACAACCAACCGTCCAGCCGGTATCGCTTCATCCGACCCTTTGGGATTGAGGCGATCGGGGTAGGCGCTGTCGTCGGTTTTCGGCTTGAACGCCTTGCCTCGCTCGAACGTCTGCGACGGGAAGATCATGTTCTTAACGACGATCATCTCGTCAATCGATGGGA
Source organism: uncultured Acidimicrobiia bacterium (assembly GCA_965363765.1). Lineage (GTDB taxonomy): Bacteria > Actinomycetota > Acidimicrobiia > Spongiisociales > JAENVV01 > JAENVV01. The sequence continues at coordinate 12,705 of CBDTUI010000080.1, read as the reverse complement.
GATATCGGGGAGTTGAGATGGCTCCGAGCGTACTGGGTAGGCGGGAATCTGGTTCGTTCCAGTGGCTCGGCCAACGGTATCGTCCGGTGAGTTGAGTCCAGGAGGTCATGGTGTTTGTAGTCACAGGGGCGTCGTCTGGCATCGGACGCGCAGTAACCGTGGCTCTCTCCGACCGAAACGAATCGGTTATGGCTGTAGCTCGAAGTTCAGCCCCTCTCATCGACCTCGCAGAAAAACATCCTGGAGTGACCGCTCTCGCTGTCGATCTTTCGCTCGCGGAGGGAGTCCGGCAGGTTGTCGAAGCCTGCAGCGCGTATCCCACTATTGGCGGAATCGTCCACGCGGCGGGCACGTTGATCGAGCCCCAGGCCTTTACTCACATCGACTCCGATCTCCTGCTCGCCAAGATGCGGGTGCACGTCATGGTTCCGATCGACCTCAACCAAAAACTCGAATCGCAGCTTGGCCGGATCGTGTTTCTCGACAGTTACTCGTCGAACGATCTCAGAGTCGGCTGGGCGTCCTATTCGATCGTGAAAGCTGCCGCTCAGATGGCAGCGAGATCCGCGGCCGAAGAACTCAAAGGCGTGCAGGTGATACGGGCTTTTCCTGGCGCCGTTCGTACGCCTCTGGTTGATGCCGTTTTGAACTCGCCGGACGACTCACCGACCAGACAGGCCTTTCGCAGGCTCCAGAGAGAAGGAAAGCTCGCTCCGCCAGACGAAATCGGCCGATGGATCGCCAAACTCCTGTTGGACGTCTCGAATTCTGACCTCGATGCTGCCCCTACGTGGCAGTACGGCGAGTCCTTCTAACGAAGCATCGACGATGCTTTCATCTCGGCTGGCCGGTCGATGCAGATAGGCTGAGAGAGAACTCTCCAAGGGGAACCAATGCCGATGCCGAGATGGTGGGGCCACGTCAACAAGAGACTCTTCAACCCGATGGAACTCAGGAGAGGAAAGCGCCCCGTATTGACCCATGTAGGACGTTCGTCGGGCGAGATCTACCAAACTCCGCTCGACGCCCACTCCGTGGGGGGTGGATACATCTTCATACTCGTGTATGGATCAGCAGCGGACTGGGTACAGAACATCTTGAAGTCTGGATCAGCTGTCCTGAAAGTTGACGGATTCCAGATCGAACTGGTCAATCCACGCGTGATCAAGAAAGCGGATGCCTGGGCCCAGGTGGATTCCGCTACCAAGGAACCGCCGGGGATGCTACGAATCGATGAGTTCCTTCAAATGGATCTTGCCGGCTGAATGACGTAGCGATCGGTCGGATTTCAGTCGCAAATCTGGAGCGTTTTGTTGTCTCGCTCCCTTCAGGTTGGCACGGCAGACCAGACAGCATCGATCACAGCCGCAGCGATGACGGTGGCGGGCACTGCTAGCGCAGCGGCGATCAGTCGGCCTCTGGGAGAATTGACCATGATCCCGATCGTGATCATGGAAAAGACGACGGCGACGCCAGCTTGGACAGGATGGAACGGGAACCCTTCGGGTAATCCGATCGTGAGCTCATTCCAGTATTGCTGGATAGGCCCGTCTGCCAGCATGAACCCGGAGACTCCGGTCGCGCCGAGCACAGACAACGTTCCGCCTTGATCTCGGGCTAGCCGAATCACCGCTACGAATGCGGGAGCGACAAAGACGGCAACACCCATCCACAATACCGGGAAGAGACCAACCGAAAACCCCAGCACGAGCCAAGACCAGAGGTAGTAGGACGCTATGGCAGCGATTGAGAACGCACCGCCGAGGATCGACACCTGCTGTACAGAAGGTGTCGATCGCGGCTATTACGACGAGAGCGAGCAGCCATGCAGACGGATACGTTCTGAGATCCGTCGCCCAACGCCACGTCGACTGGTCGCCGATCTTGGCCAGCACTCCAGCCAGGAGCCCGCATGATACGGCGATCGCCAACCGACGCGTCAATGAGCCTGAAACCATCGCTTTGCCAGGCATCTTCACGCGACGACGTGACCGGTCCTCTATGACTCAGACCGACTCGAGGAATGCGATCATGCGGTCGAGCACGAGTTCGCTGGCGGCCTCGTCGTAGGACGGCAGCGAGTTGTCAGTGAAGTAATGCTGGTCACCGCTGTAGAGGAATAGCGTTCCGTCATCTGCGGCTTCAACAATGTCCCGGGCGGCCTCGATGTCGCCCTCGTCGACAAAGTAGGGGTCGGCATCCATGCCATGAATTTGGACAGGTAGCCCCTTCGGCCATGTACCGAATTCAGACGCGGGTACGCATGAGTACAGGAATATGGCTCCGCGCGTGCCCGGGCGCGTTTGGGCGAGTTTCTGGGCCGGTACGACGCCGAGCGACAGTCCGACGAAGACGAGATCGTCGCTCATGCCTTCGACCGACCGATCCCCACGCTCCATTAGTTCGCCAAATCCGACAGAACCGACATACTCCATCCCTTCCGGGATCGAGCCAAACGTCCGTCCCTCGAACAGGTCCGGCGTGTGGACTGTGTGTCCGGCCTTGCGAAGCCGATCTGCGAACTCAACCAGGCCTGCAGTCAATCCCTGGGCGTGATGAAACTGCACAATCTCGGCCATCTTTACTCCTTACGTCAGTGTCGACATCCATGCCCTCTTGCGGAGCATACGATTGCGCCGAGAATAACGGTGTCCGGCAATCTTGGAGGCGAGCTCCCGAGGATATTTCAGTCAGACCTGGTTTTCATGGCTGACAGGAGACCAGCTCACGGATGACGGTTGCGGAAAGGACCTGGCGATTCCCTGCTGCCGTCAACCACAGGGTGCCGTCAATGTCGTTAACGGTCACCCGAGCCTCACCGCAGTCGGTTGTTACAGTGCCGTCGCCACTGCGGGGTCCAGCGTTTGACCAGTCCACGTCGAGGCCGGTATCGGCCACCCGAGTCTTGAACTGTTGCGGCGTGCCGACGGAGCCATCGGCGAACCAATAGATGGTCGAGCCAACGAGGATCACGAGCAGAAGTCCAGCGACGATTGCCGCGAACCACAGCTTCCCATCTCGACGGGTCGACACGCGCCTACTTCGGTCCTCGACGCAGCGAGGCAAGGTCAGTCAGCTGGTCGCCCTCTGGATCAAAATTGGTGTGGCTCAGCCACAGCTCGAAGCCACGGCGCAGACCGGGCCAATCCTCGTCGGTGATGGCGTACCAGGCCGTGTCCCGGTTGCGACCTTTATAGTGAGTAGCCTGGCGGAAAACGCCCTCGTACTGGAAGCCGAGCCGTCGAGCAGCAGCGTGCGATGGTGCATTCAGGTCGTCGCATTTCCATTCGCACCTTCGATAGCCGAGCTCAAAACAACTCTTGATCAGCAAGTACAACGCCTCCGTTGCCGCTGCGGTTCTCTGCAAAGCCGGTGAGAAGGCCAGCGATCCGATTTCGAGCACGCCATTGACCGGATCGATCCGAAGGTACGAGGCGATCCCAACCGCTACATTTGCAACGGTGATGGCGTATGGTTGCCAGCCCTCCATACCTACCAGTGATTCCAGTGTTTGTTTTAGCTCCCCGGCATCGGCGAAGGGTCCAAAGCTCATATAGGTCCACATCTCGTCTGAAGCCGGCTGAAATGCCGAAAAAAGCGGCCCTGCATGTGCGGCCCCGCTGAGAGGCACCAGCTCTACGCGGCTCCCAATGAGAGGTTCAGCCGGAGGCCAGGGGGATTGCTGCCAGTCGGGGAGCTCGTCGCCGATGGGTTGGCCAAATTCGTTGGTCCGAGTCACTGGATGATCGTAGCCGCCACCCGCTAGGCCAGGTCCGGTTTGGCGGTCAGACTCGCAGGCTGGGATCATGCGCCAACCATGAACAATGTGCTCGTTCAGATCTACACGATGCAGTCCGCCGATGAAGCCCTGGCTGTGGCAGCCCTGGGGGTCGATCACGTCGGCGTAACACCTTCCGACCGCGGACTACCCGGCGAAGTCTCACCATCCCTTGCAGCAACCATCTGCGCCTCGATGAAAGGACGCGCCAAGTCGGTCGCTCTCAGCGTAGAAACCGACCTGGACCTGATCGAGTCGATGGTCGCACAGGTTCGCCCCGACATCGTGCACCTGTGTGGCCCGTCCGATGCGGTACCGCCGAAAGCCGTCGATGAACTCCGCCGTCGGCTCCCAGACACGCCACTCATGCAAGCCATTGCAGTTACGGGACCCGAATCGATCTCTCAGGCCGTGGCGTACGCGACGGTCGTCGACTACCTGATCCTCGACTCAGTCGACCCGCGTATCGCCGGCATCGGAGCGGCCGGAACAGTCCACGACTGGGGGGTTAGCGCGGAAATCGTGTCCAGCGTTGACATCCCGGTGATCTTGGCTGGCGGCTTGTCACCCGCCAACGTTGCTGAGGCGATCACGGCAGTCCGGCCCTGGGGAGTCGACTCCCTCACTCACACCAACCGGATCCTCGAGACCGGTCGATTCCGGAAGGACCTCTCGCTGATCGCGCGGTTTGTCGAACAAGCGAGGGGAGTAGAACCATTGGACGGATAGTGGTGGTCGGGGACGCCAACGTCGATCTGGAGATCCGACTTCCATCCGGAGCTGTTTCGCCACACGCCAATCCCGATCCGGTCATGTTCGGTGGCGGGTCCGCCGCCAATACGGCCGCTGCCTTGGCGCGCCTGGGCCATGTGTGCGCCTTCATCGGGGCCGTCGGGGATGACAGCTATGGTCGCTTCGCCGTGCAGAGTTTGGAGGACGCTGGAGTTGATGTCGGCTACGTCCAGGTTGTTGGCGACGAGTCCACCGTGACCGTCATCACGGTGGTGCCCCCAGATGGCGATCGTCTGATCTACGTTTGGCCGCCACGCGGAGGGGCCCACGGCCGGTTGCAACCCGTGCCGGCCTCGCTATTTGAGGGGGTTTCGTGGCTGCACGTTTCGGGCATTTGCCTGCGCGTATCACCGGCCCGAGAGACGATCCTGGCGACGATGGGCCTGGCTCGTGCCAGAGGCATCAGCGTGTCGCTCGACCTCAACCTCCGCCTTGAGAACTGGGGATGGGAAGACGGATTTCGCGACACGATATTGAGCGCCGTGGCGGAGGCCGATGTGGTGTTGGGTGACGCCGCAGATGAGATATTCCCGCTGAGCGATGCGAGCGACCCGGTCGTGGCGGCTCGAGCTCTCGCAGGGCCCGATCGATTGGTCATTGCTCGCCGAGGAGCGATGGGCGCGGTCGCGTGCTCGTCGACCATCACGACTGAAGAGTCCGGGTATGCCGTGGACGTTGTGGACACCGTCGGAGCGGGGGACGCCTTCAACGCTGGATTCATTGCAGCCCGAACTGACGGTGCGGATCTTTCGGCGGCGCTCCAACGCGGTAATGCGGTGGCGGCGCTGACCATCACCCGGCGGGGAGCGAGGTCCACGCCCACTGAACCTGAGCTGAGCGCCTTCATGGCGGATCAGTAGAGCAATTGAGCTGATCCCAAAGGGATAGTCGTTATCGGCCTCTCCCGCTCAGAGGATCTGCGACACTCCGGGAACGGCGAAGTTGAGGCAGCGAATTGAGATGCGGATGAGTGAAGAGATTCGACCCCTCACTTCGGCCGATCGCGAAAGCTGGGAGGGCCTGTTCGCCGCCTACGCAACGTTCTACGAGACCGCCGTGCCTGTCGGGGGTTTTGACACTGTGTGGGGCTGGATCTTCGACGACAACAACGATTTTTGGTGCGATGTCGCCGAGGACTCAGGACAGCTTGTCGGCTTTGTGCAATATCAACTTATGCACCGTTCGCTCGGTGGGACCATGGTGTGCTATCTGAGCGATCTTTATGTGGTGCCGAGCACGCGGAGCAGCGGTCTGGGCCGGGCGCTCATCGACCATGTCCTGGAATTCGCTCGATCTGCGGGAATCCCGAATGTGCGTTGGCTTACACAGGAATCCAACTATCCGGCCCGGCTACTCTATGACACTTACACACCGAAGAGCGACTTCATCCTCTACAGCTTGCCGACCAACTAGTTGTTTCTACTCGTACGCCCAACCTCAGCCTCGACCCGATCCGGATATCCTTCTACGGATGGGAATCGACAGACCTTCGACCGTCACGGACGTCCACGAGATCGCGTCACTCATGCCCGGAGCCGTGCGCAGCGATGGGTCGGCAGATAACCCGATCTATGCAGTTCGAGGCAAAAGCTTCGTCTTCTTTCGAAACCCCCGACCCGACGCCGTCGATCCCGAGACTGGCGAACGGTACGAAGACGTAATCGTCTTCTGGGTGGAATCGGAGGCTGCCAAACAAGTGCTGGTCCAGGACCCTTTGAGCCCCTTCTTCACGACTCCCCATTTCGATGGCTACGCGGCGGTTCTTGTTCGGGCCAGTCGGCTCCGTGAGTTAGATCGAGCCGAACTCGCCGAGGTGATCGCCGAAGCGTGGTTGGCTCGGGCTCCAAAGCGGTTGGCGAGTACCTGGCTCGCCGAGCACCCTGAATGGCCCGATTCCGTCGCCTGAGCATGGCGACTTCAGCCGTAGGATGCGTTGCCAGCGATAAGCCTTCCGACCCTGGTGTCCCAGAGCTGGTCGGATACTTCAAATGATGAAGCAGCAACTTCAGCAATCGAATCCCCCACTCTCAACCCGTGAGACTCGCCGAGCTTGAAGGCAACCAGCGCGCCCTGCGGAGACGGTCCCAACGACATCGTGGCGGTCGTACGGCTCTCGCTGGGTGCCCAAGTCCGGCCGTCGTGGCCGATCGGCTGCTCGGCGGTTTCGGCGACCGACAGATGCGTGATGGGTCGCGACCAGCGACCGCCCCGAGTGGCGTCTGCGCCGGCGACGATCTCCTTTTCGAGAGCTCCAAGACGGAGGTCAACTGGCGCTCCGGCGATGAGTGCCCGATTGATATCCCCTATCGGGTACCCGCCAGCAGATTGCGCCTGCAGCCCAAGGCCACCGGATAGGCGCGGATTCAGCTCGGTCGGCAAGAATCCGTTGGCTGTGCAGACGCCATCGATTCCGAAAGCCCCGCGATACCCGTAGGCATCACGGATCACGGAACCGACAGTCTTGATCGCTTGGCGCATGACCTCCCGGACCTCGATCGGTGGATCCCATAGTGTCGCCATCCCCGTGTAGACGAACTCATCAGAACCCGGCCGGCGATACACGAGCATTTCGACAGGCCGGAACGCGAGGACCGATTCGGGGCCGACCAGGCCGTGGATCGAACACGGTACGCCGCGCAGGAAGGGCATGACCCGAACTTTCTGCGCATGACGTGAGAAGAATGCGTAGGTCTGGCCTCGATCGGCTCCCGGTGCGACATATCGGGTGTATTCGCCACCCCCGTGCCATCCTTCGGTGTTGTCGGCGGCTACGACGGCACCGTCGGCAGTAGCTACCTGTCTGATCGCCTCATCGATCGCAGAGGTATCGCCGGATTCGACGATCAAGGCGTCTGCCCGCTCGATGCCGGCGCGTCGCCAGACCTCCTCGATCAGCAGCTTGTCCTCAAGTGCTTTCCATTCGGGACGGGCCCCTCCGTATACGGGTCGGCCGCACACTTCTTGAGCCGGAATAAGGTAACTCGACAGCACGTGGGCCCGGCCGGTCGGGTCAAATGCCTCGATCGCCCGGCATACCGCAGGAGAAGGATCAGAGACAGTCCGGGCGAAAGCACGAATTCCCGCCATCATGGTTGTTCCCGTTGCTCCGGTGATGAATACCTCAATATCAGGGGGAGGCTGTGGGCCGGTGCCGCGGGTCCCGGCTATAACAAGGACCGCTTCGGCACCTGCTGCCAGGATTCGCTCCGCGGCGGTACCGGCACCGGCCGCCACGTCGGAGATGATGATCCACTTCAGTCCGGCATATTGTGACTCAAGCAACTCGGAGTAGTACTCAACGCCCATTATTGGAGGCTACCTTTTCAGATCTGGGACGTCCGTCCGGGATTCCTCAGCGGTAGTCTGTGGCTATGAAGATTTCACAGACCGTGCTGGTACTGGACGCGGCAAACATCAACGAGGTGAGCACCTTTTGGGCGGGCCTCCTCGGCGGGACCGTTTCAAAAGATGACGACTGGCATACGATCTATGTCGACCGTCAGCCCAAGATGGCCATTCAGCTGGCGCCGGATCATGTGCCGGCCGACTGGCCGGACGGTAGCCCTCAACAAGCCCATCTGGACCTCTTCATCGACGACCTCGGCGCGGCGCATGAAGAAGCTATGGACCTCGGAGCTCGTCTTCTCAAACCTGCGGACGACCCGAAAAGCGACGACGGTTTCCAGGTCTACGCCGATCCAGCCGGACACCCGTTCTGTCTGTGCTGGGGTCACGGATAGCCCACGGAGCGCGGTAGCATCTCTGGTTCGCTTAGGGAGACCAACTATGATCCGCACTTCTTCACTGTTCGTTGCCGCCGTCTTCGCCTTAGCGGCGTGTTCGGTAACGAGCCAGGGGACTGATACGACCACGACTGCGGTAACTCCTGGGGCCGAAACGACACTTGTGACCGCGCCCGCCGCTGAAACAACGACCACCACGACACCAGCGGCCGCCAGTCCGCTCTCTGCGAGCGAGCTTGGTGAGCTGTTTTTGGCAGCCCTCAACAGCGGTGATGCCGTGGCGGTCGCCGCACTCGCTCCGAGCATCGCTAGCCAGGACCTACAAGACGTGATCGGTACCGGTCCCTATGAGTCCGTCGATTGCCTGGTCCTCGACGGCCGGGATGTTTGCGGCATCGCGCACGAGAACGCTGCGTATGACTTCGTCCTTGACTTGAGCACGGGCTTGGTCACCGAGATCTACTACACCGGTGGTGGCTAAGCAGACCCTCGAAGGTCGGCCTCTGTCGGGTCGAATTACGGCTCGACGATAACCGTGCCGGTCATGTTGGGATGGATTTCGCAGTGATAGTCATACTCACCTGGGGTATCGAATGTCTGCGAGAATTCGGCGTCTTTGGGCAGCTGGGCTGAGTCGAAGTCGTCTGCATCACCGGTCACCGTATGGGGTGAGCCTTGCAAGTTCTGCCAAGTCACCTCGGTTCCTGCTTGAACCGTGATGGTGGCGGGGGAGAAAGCGAAATTATCGATAGTGACTTGGGTCGACCCACCCGCAGGGGTGTTCGTGGTTGTGTCGCTGCTGGTTCCGCCACAGGATCCAAGTGTCATGGCGGCAACCACCAACACAGTTCCGACTGGTCTACGTTTCATAGTGCCCCCTCAAAAGACTCGACAGAGTTCCGTGAACAATCCTACCGGCCGTCGGGGAGGCGAGGGCGCGTTAGTAGAAACTCCCAGGCGTTTTGGCGCTGGCGGTTAGCTGCACGATCGGTATGGTTCGGTCGTGTTCGGACGTCTCGCTGCGATAGGTAGAGAAGGCCGGAAACACCCGGTCGGCAAGGGTCCACAATCGACTCCGTTCGTCGACGTCCTCTACGACTTGGGCACGCATGGGAATCCCACCGAATACGACGTCTGGATAAGCAAGAAGATTGTGATACCAGCTTGGATGTCGCAGCGCACCAGCATTTGATGCGATCACAATCCATGCGTCGCCGTCGTTGAAATAGATAAGCGCATTGCGCCGGAGTTGACCAGACTTCGCTCCACGTGTCTCGAGTAGAGCGGTCGGAAACATGAGTGTTGTGGAGGCAGACCCACCGCTAATACGCAACAGCAACGGATCGAGTTTCCACAGAACTCGGCGGGCCAGGATCCGGGCGAGGCGGGTCGTCGCCAAACTGGCGTACGCACGACCAAGCGCTCCCGGAGGTCCGGTCGGGTCTACACGGCGGAGGCTCAGGTCTTTGCCTCTTCGATTGTCGCTACCGATTCCGGATCCAAACCTCGCATGAGTTCAGCTACCCCTGTCGAGAAAACTTCGACGTCCTGGGTAGTGGTGTTCCAGGCAGTCATCCACCGGACTTGGTTTCTAGATCGATCCCAATCCCAGAAAAAGCTCCAATCCTGGAGTGGTTTGATCGCCCCGGCCGCCAAGATTGGATACAGGCTGTTGACGTCCGGGGGTGCTCCGATTCCGACTCCGGCGAGATCCTTGACCTTCGAATGCAGCAGCTGAGCCATCCCATTCGCATGGGCACCTAGGTCGATCCACAAATCCTCGGCCAGGATGGCGCTGAACTGGGCCGCTAGAAACCGCATCTTCGAAGGCAGCTGGGTTACCTGCTTCCTGACGAACTCAGACCCGTTCGCAACTTCGCCGTTCATGAAGATGACTGCTTCAGCGCCGATAAGACCATTTTTGGTTCCGCCGAAGGAAACAGCATCGATTCCGGCGTCGATGGTGAACGCTCGGAGTGTCTCTCTCGATGCTCCGAGAGCCGCGGTGGCGTTGGCGATCCGGGCACCGTCGACGTGAACGAGCATGCCCATTTCGTGGGCGGTATCGCAGATCGCCGCAATCTCGGCAACGGTATAAAGCGTGCCAAGTTCGGTGGGTTGAGTGAGGCTGACGACACCTGGCTGGGCATGGTGCACGTCACCCTGCAGGTGCCTGAGATCCCGAAGGTGGGCTGGGGTGATCTTGGCGTCAGCGGATTCGATGTCTATGAGCTTGGTTGACAGAATCCGCTCAGGGGCACCGGTCTCGTCGACGTTGATGTGCGACCAGCTCGAACAGACGATGGCATGGTGCGGGCCGGGAAGGGACGCCATCAGGGTGGCTAGCGCCACGATGTTGGCACCCGTCCCGTTGTACGTGAGACGGGTGACGACATCGCCGTCGAACAACTCCCTGAACTGTTCCTCGCACCGCGCCGTGTACTGATCCTCGCCGTAGGCAAGGGCAGACCCGGTATTGGCTGCGTTGATGGCGTCGAGCACCAATGGGTGGCCACCGGCCGAGTTGTCGCTCGCAAACGAACTAGCTGGAGGGTGAATAGTGAGACTTGAGGTCATCTGCGTGCGTCCAGAATCATCAATTCGACTTAATGCTGAGCGGACGTCGTCGAGATGCGCCGCGTCTCGAGGCCGTCGAGGATGAGATCGAGTGCAAACTCAAACTCCGACTGGTCATCGCACCAGCCCAACTTGTCTTCGGTGGGATCATGGGCGACATCAGCCAACATGGCGACGAGGTAGGGGAGTTGAGGGGCTAGGTCGGCCAGCATCGCATCGGTCTCGTCATCGGCTGCTTGGGGATCATCAGGTTCAAAAAGCTCTTTGTTGAAGCCGAGCCCCCGGCTACCGAGCACGTGCATTGCGTGATGTCCAAGATCGTTGGTGAATCCACCCTCGATCATGATTCCGAGCAGGCTGTCGAAGTACCGGATGAGGGTGAACGTCATCGTTGTCCTCGTGTCAATGATCGTTGGAGCCCACGGATGACGCAGCATCACCGTTCTAGCGACGAGGATCGTGTTGCGGAGTGCAGTTCTCCAGTCCGTTTCACCTTTGACAACCTGGAAGCCGCCCAACTCTGCCTCGATTTCATGAAGCAACGTGTCTACTACGCCGTCGAGGAGGGCTTCTTTGTTGGCCACGTGATAGTAAAGGGACATGGCTTCCACTCCCAGGGCTCCGGCGACGCTGCGCATGGTTAGTGCGGCGATCCCTTCGGCGTCGGCAAGTTCGATAGCAGCGCGATGAACTCGGTCCGCACTCAAAGGAATGCGCTGGTCGGGTACGGGCTCAGGTTGAACAGTCATAGAGTGTGCCCACAATCCTACCGTACGAAGTAAGTCTTGACTATCTTACGGTGTACGGTTATCTTACGTTGTACGAACTGGCGCAACGAGAGGCGGAGCCATGAATGATTCCCAGATGGAAATGGAAGGAACCCCAGCCCCGATGGGCGACGGAGGCAACACCTTGATGAAAGCAATCGTGCAAGACCGATACGGTAGGCCCGACGTCCTGCAGCTGCGAGATGTGGATCGACCAGTGCCATCCGACGACGAAGTGCTGATCCGGGTAGTGGCCTCATCGCTCAATATCTACGACTGGCATATGGTCACCGGCACCCCTTATCTGGTACACATGGTGGCCGGAATGTTGAAACCAAAGCACCCGATCCCGGGGGCGGACGTGGCCGGAATCGTTGAGGGCGTTGGCAAGAACGTGACACGTTTTCAGGCGGGCGATGAAGTCTATGGCGACATCGGGTTCGGCGCGTTCGCCGAATATGCGACCGCCCGGGAAGGCAAGATCTCAGCCAAGCCGGCCAGGGCGAGTTTTGAGCAGGCGGCGGCAACTCCGTTGGCGGGGCTCACCGCGCTGCAGGGCCTCCGAGACGTGGGCGGGCTCATATCCGGTCAGAGGGTTCTCATCAATGGCGCCTCAGGAGGAGTAGGCACCTTTGCGGTCCAGATCGCCAAAGCCTTGGGCGCGGAGGTGACAGCGGTTTGCAGCACCACGAAGGTCGAAACCGTTCGGTCGATAGGCGCAGACAAGGTCATCGACTACACGACTGATGACTACACAATGTCAGAGCGGGACTACGACCTCCTGTTCGACAACGTTGGTGATCGATCCTGGTCACAGACCAGTCGTGTGCTGGTCCCAAACGGCAAGATCGTCGCGATCACAGGTAAGAAACACGCGGTGATGGGTCCGTTCCGTCATCTGGTGGCACGAAAGGTGGCTGCAGCGTTCAGCAGCAAAAAGCTGGCCTGGTTCACCGCCCAGATCAAAGCGGACGACCTGGAGTTCATGGCCGGGTTGCTCGAGTCAGGAAAAGTCGTTCCGGTCATCGAACGAACGTATCCTCTGGCC
>CBDTUI010000079.1:0-13081 GCA_965363765.1 uncultured Acidimicrobiia bacterium | reverse complement strand
ACCGACGAAGCAACGACCACCGACGAAGCAACGACCACTACGGTGGTGGATGGAGACGGGCAATTGATGGATCGACCTGGGTTGCAAGGCGATGAACTGAATCTTGCTCTCATCGACGCCGCATGGGCCAATGATGTCGAGGTGGCCGCTCAGCTGATTGCTGCCGGGGCAGATGTCAACTTCAAGGATGGAACCGTTCAGAGCGCATATCTGATCGCGACGAGCGAAGGCTACCGACACTTGCTCGAACTCACGATAGAGAGCGGAGCGGATGTTGCTTCTCTCGATAGCTACAACGGAACCGGGCTCATCCGAAGTGCAGAACGCGGTCACGCCGCAGTCGTCGGCCGGTTAATCCAGGCAGGCATCGAGGTGGACCACATCAATCGGTTGGGCTGGACGGCGCTCCACGAGTCGATCGTCCTTGGCGACGGGAGCCAGCGATATGTTGATACGGTCCGGGTCCTTGTGGCTGGCGGCGTTGATATTGAGCTCGCCTCGCTTTCGGACGGTATCACGCCGCTGGAGCACGCCGTGGCGCGCTTCCAGGCACGAATCGTTGAGATTCTCACGGCCGGACTCAACAAGACGAGCATCGACAACCCGGATGACGCGCTGCTTGCCGCCGCCGGTGACGGAGATGCCGACGACGTTGCCCTTGCACTCCGTCATGGTGCCGAGATCGAGGTGCGAGATGCGCAAGGGAGAACGGCCCTGCTGCTTGCAGCCGCAGCTGACCACATTGAAGTTGCGGTGCTACTGGTTGCCCTGGGCGCTGACCCCGACGCTCTCGACGACCGCCACGATACGCCGTGGCTGGTGACTGGTGTCACCGGTAGCGTTGCCATGGCCGAAACGCTCCTGGCGGCGATTCCGGCTCCCGACCTCACGATTCTCAATCGATTTGGCGGCACCTCTCTCATCCCAGCCGCAGAGCGGGGACACGTCGAGTATGTCCGCCGGGTTGTCGCCACCACCATGGATATCAATCACGTCAACGACCTGGGATGGACGGCACTTCTCGAAGCCGTGATCCTCGGAGACGGCGGAGCGGACCACGTCGAGATCGTACGCATCCTGCTCGACAGCGGCGCTGATCCCTCCATTAGCGATAGGGACGGCGTGACTCCGCTCGAACATGCCAGCAACCGTGGACACGATGACGTTGTCGCTGCTCTGACCGGAGCCTGACAGAACTCCGGGCGCTGCTGCTGGCGCTGGCGCTGGAACCGACGACCGGCGCCCGGAGCGCGAGCCGTCCGCGGGCCGGTTGGCGATCAGTTCGCCAGATTGGCAGCTTCGAGTTTGCGAGGTGATCTAGGTCCTTGGGGCCACCGGCGATCTTCTTGTAGGCAACGACATGTTCGAGGCGCACGAAGGGCAGGTCGTCAATGAGTTCCGCCGTCTCGATGAGTTCGCCGATATCGAAGGAACCGTATCCCCACCAGTGGCCGATCGTGGTCGTGTCGTCGAAACAGTGGACGATATCGACGCCGTATTCGGCGACGTACCTGATCTCGCCGACCTCGCTGCTCGTCCCCCGGCCGAACCGCGGCTGATGACATCCAGATCGTTGGTTGCGTCGATGCTCCCTCGAACGATCAGCGGTCCGCTTCCGAACCCGGCGTTGTCCCCGATCGGGAGCTCCAGCGACTTGAGTGCGTCAAACAGGTTCAGTTCGAAGCTGTAACCCGTCGGATCGGGCGTCCGGCCAGCACGCCGGTCTGTACGTCGACATCGGCAAACCCCGCACCCGCAAGGCTGGCTCCGAGAGTCGTGAAGTCGACCGCCATTGGATGGTCTCCGTCTTCGTGGTGGTGATGGCGCTTGGCCATCTTCTCGAACTTGGGGTGGGTTTCGTCTGTGAAATCTTCGTCAACGATGAAGACGGTTCCGCCAGGTTTCAGAACCCGAAATAGCTCGGATGCGGCTTCGTCGAAGTTGCCGACATGGTGCGCAACGTTGACCATCCACGCCAGATCGGCGGCGGCGGAGTCGACAGGCAGGTGCTCGGCGACTCCCTCGCGGACATCCACCCGGGTCCCAAGGAGTTGCGCTTTGAGTCGAGCTCCGAGGATCGTGCGCATAAATCCGAGGGGTTCGATGGCGATGACCCGGACCCCCTCACGCTGACACGCCTCGACTGAAGCAGCTCCCAACCCGGCCCCGATGTCGAGAACGGTCATGTCCGACTGCGGGTTGGCAAGCTCGACGACGGCCCGGTTGATTTCGCTTGACCACAATGCGAAGAAGTGTCGGCCGTACCCGAGCACGGCCCTGATGGTGGAGCGGTCGTGTTCCATGCGCGGTTCGTGGTGATGATCGTGGTCGTGAGCCATCGGGTTAGAAAGGTACGTTGACGGCGTCGCAGATGAAGCGCATGAATGGCACCGTGCGTTTGCAGAGGTCGGTGAAGTCTTTGAGGAAGTCGGCCGACGTAACTTGCTTTTGGGTGAGGCGAGTTGAGGCGATGAAGTCTTTGCGTTTGAGGTCTTCGATGAGTGGATGGTCGGCGTCGTATCCCTTCGGTGGGCGGATCAGCGAGTCGCCTCCGACCTCGAAGAAGTCAGTAAATCGCTTGTTGGTTGTCGCTTTCTTCCATCCGGTCGGATCGGCGTCGATCGCCGCACGGATTTCATAGGCAACTTTCGTCTCCGGTCGCCACAGTCCACATCCCATATAGTTGGCGCCTGGTTCCAGGTTGAGATAGAAGCCGGGAGCGTGGGCATCCTTGCCCATGATGTGGCGAAACTGCATCCCGGTGTTCGTCTTGTAGGGCGTCTTGTCTTTGGCAAAGCGGGTGTCACGCTGGATCCGGAACAGGGAACCGCCCACCCCGCGGGTATCGGCAACGAAATTCTGGCTGATCTTTGAAAGATTTGGTCCGAAGGCTTCGATGAAGTCGAGGGCCGGGTTTTTGATGTACTGGTCGTATTTGTCCTGGTTTGCTTTGAACCAATCCCGTTCGTTGTTGGCTTCGAGATCATGGAGGAAGGTGTACATCTGGGGTGAGAATTTGACCGTCATGGTCCGACCATATCGCACCCTTCCGACAAAATCGAGGCCTGTGTCGGTTTTGGAGGCTTGGTTGCTCAAGGGACGGCGGTCGTCATCGTCAGTAACCGACTCAATCTCGGGCACGGACGTTTCGAATGGCAGCCGACATAGGGACTTCTGGCCCTAGACAGGGCATTTCATAATTCCAGACTATGTAATTATGAAATTAGAGCTACTGCCAAGAACGGATCTAGCCGTCCGAGCTCTTCGTCATCTGGCCGATGGCGAAACCTGCAACAGCGAAGATATCGCCGCCGCCATCGACTCCACACCGCAGCACATCCAGCATGTCATGGCGCCCCTGACTGCGGCCGGGTGGGTTCGTTCCCGTCGCGGCCCCGCCGGGGGCTACACCATTAACGGTGAATTAGACCTGACGATGCTCGAAGTGATCGAGGCCGTCGAAGGGCCCACGGCCGACGGACGCTGTGTCCTGCGAACAAGTTCCTGCAATGAAGATCTGCCGTGCGCCTTGCATGATGCGTGGGTCGACGCCCGTGAGGCGCTCGTCTCCGCGCTTGAGAAGCGCTCGGTTTTTGAACAGCCAGTTCCACGCTACGGAGGAAAACTATGACAACCCGACCGACCGAAACCCCGACCCACACGCATCCTGCCCTCGGCTGGTTATTGGCAGCCGCACTGGCCGGGGTGCTGGCCGCCTCGGTGCTGGGCGTGGTTTCTATGGTGCTACTCGCTTCACACAACTCGGTCGACAAGGATGTCGTTGGAGCGCTCGTTGAGGAGCAACTGGCCGGATTCACTCCGGTCACTGTGGCCACCGCTCCTCCAGTCGCCCCGACCGTACCATCGACTGATCCGGTCTCTGTCCCGGCCGCAACCGCGTTCGGGTCAGTTCTCCCAACACTCACACCGAAGGCTGAGTTGCCGGCGCCTCCCGCCGATGAAGTCAACGTGTCGTACGCGCCGAACGTGCCGCCGGCCGCGGACCGTACGGATCAGGCGATTGTGACTGTCGAGTTCGACATCGTCGAAGGTGTATCCGTAATCGACCCGGCCACCGGGATCGAGTTTGAGACGTGGGGCTACAAGATCCGCGGTGACGACCAGGTCACCGGAACCCCCGGTCCGATGGTGCGGGTTAGAGTTGGCGATGTCCTCCGTTTCGTTATCAACAATCCTGAAGAAAACCTGTCGGCCCACAACGTCGACTTCCATGCCGTTACCGGTCAGGGCGGTGGTGCGGAGAACACTCTCGTCGCTCCGGGCGAGTCGGCGATCATCGAGGCTCGCACCTTGTACCCCGGAATGTTCATGTATCACTGCGCGGCAGGTGACGTACCCGGCCATGTCGCCCATGGCATGTACGGCGGCATCCTTGTCGACCCGGAAACACCACTCCCAACACCCGACAAAGAGTTCTATATCGTGCAGTCTGAGTATTACCTGACCGCCACCGATCAGGGTCCTTACACCCAGGATCGGACGGCGATGACCGATGAACACCCAACGATGGTGGTCTTCAATGGGGCCAAGGGTGCCCTTACCGGTGACAACGCCCTGCAAATCGATGTTGGCGATCGGGCCCGGTTCTACTTCATCAACGCTGGACTCAATCTCGACTCGAACTTCCATCCCATCGGTTCCCACTGGGATTCGGTCTGGCCAGAAGGCGCTTCGCTGAATCCGCCGATTCGTGGCTCCCAAACCACCTTGGTTCCGGCCGGTGGTGGCGTGATCGTGGATCTGCTGGGCCAGGTACCGTCGAACATCATCCTGGTCGACCATGCTCTCACTCGGGCGTTCGACAAGGGCGCCATCGGGATCGTCACCGTATCGGGTGATCCGAATCCGGAGATCTTCGAAGTCGGCACATCGGAGGGTACCGCTGCAGCTCCGGCAGCGCCGGCTGCCCCAGAGGGGACGGTCGTGAATATCGTTGATGGTGCTTGGACGGCTCAGCCGCTTGATGCGCCAGATGAGTTTGCCGACAACGAGGCTCCGGTCGATTTTGACATCAATGTGCTCACGGTCAAGGTTGGCACCACGGTGACGTGGGTGAACCAGGATTCCCAGGCCCACACTGTTACAGACGTCGGCCTGAGCTTCGACTCCGGTCTATTCGGTAAGGGCGACACGTGGTCGTACACGTTTACCGAAGTTGGAGAGTTCGAGTACTTCTGTGCCCCGCATCCCTGGATGCGAGCCAAGGTCATCGTCGAAAGCTAGAGCTGCCGATAACGAACCAATTGGGCGGGCACCGCAAGGTGCCCGCCCAATTGTTTGCCTCAAGTGGCTGCTACTTCTCAGCTCCGATGGAGAGGCCCGACATGAACGGCTTCTGCAGGATCATGAAGATGATGGCCGGCGGCATCCACTCCAGCTAGGCGGCCAGCATCAGCGGACCGTAGGTCAAGCCGACATCAGTACCCAGCAAGTTCTGAAGTCCGACCGAATGACCTGGATCTTCTGATCAGGGATGATGAGGACTGGCCAACGGTACATCTTCCAGCCGTACTCGAACTGGCTGGTGGCGCCTATTCGGCGTCTTCGAATCGACCCCGAATGCGAGGGAACTTGACGGGAGCATGGACATGGCAAGCTTCGCGCTGGTTGTAACGGGATAGCACGGTCTCACAGAAGATGTCGGTGCACACTCGATGAGCGTTGTAAGTCTTGGGGCGACGTGTACGGCCGGCGGGTCGACTGGCGATGAATGTCGTGTCCATGTTGGTTCCTTTCGGGTAAAACGGTTGGAACGGGCGGCCTTGTGGGAGGGAGGCTGGGGGGCCTTCTAACCGCCCGTTCCGGTGAGCTGGTCAAATCTGATAGGCGAGCGCCTCCTCGAGTTGGGCTGCGGTCGCGGAGTCGAGAGTCGTATGGAGGAGCCGACCGTCGAAGCGCCGCAATTCTGCGAGCAGGTGGGCAAGTTGGAAATCTTTCAGAAGTACAAACATGGCGGCTTCACCGTCGGTGAGGCTGTCGCCGAGGTCGCGCATCTCGTTGTCATTGATACCGATATCGCGGAGCTTTCCGAAGAGCCCACCGGCGGCGGCGCCGATGGCTGCCCCGATGAAGGGTGCGGCAACGGCCAGCCCTATGAGAGCACCCCACATGCCACCGGTGGCAGCTCCCTGTCCGGTATTCATGTCGCGGGTCTGGTGGATGTGAACCCGGCCGTCCGTTTTGTTAACTATGGCGAGGTCGTCGATCGAGATTGACTGGTGCCGCTCGAGGCGGATCATCGCGATGCTGGCCTCTTGGGCGAGCAGGGGGTCTGCGAACCGGAAGGCGACAAGTTCTGGCGCTTTCACCGCGTCATCGACTCCGGTGGTTTGGTCCTCTGGTGAGGTCATAGTGGTGCCTTCCATCACCAAGAACTATGACGGAGCCACCTAAACGTACAAGAAACAGAACGTAAGAAGAACCTAAGAACCAAATCCTGGGATTCGGCCCTTACGACGCTGCCTGTACCCGGAAACCAACGACGGCGCCGCCGTCGGGGGCATCTTCGACGATGGTCGTTCCGCCGTGGAAGGCAACGATCTCTTCAACGATCGCCAGGCCCAGGCCTGATCCAGGGAGTGTTCTGGCCTTGTCCGATCGGTAGAACCGGTCGAAGACCCGTGCTTTGTCGGCGTCGCTGATTCCAGGGCCATGGTCACGCACTCGAACCTCCCCGGCGGCAACTGTCACTTCGATTGGCGTGTCGGGTGAGCTCCACTTGTGGGCGTTGTCGATGAGGTTGGAAACCGCTCGCTCGATCAACGTTGGGCGCCCGCTGACGACTGTGGCGTCGGAGGTGACGACCACGGCTTGGTTGTAGCGACGTTCGGCGCGCTCGGCGACTCGGCTCACCAGGGCACCGAGGTCGATTGCCATGATCGGTTCGTCACTCGTCTGGTTGTCTTTGGCGAGCTCGACCAATTCTGAGACCAGTGTCGTGAGTTCCTCGAGTTCGAAATTGACGTCGCGAAGGATGTCTTTTCGTTCGGAGAGTTCCAGGTTGTCGGCGCGCTGGAGGAAGTCGATGTTTGTGCGCAACGAGGTGAGCGGAGTTCGTAGTTCGTGGGAGGCGTCGTCGATGAGTCGCTTCTGCTGACTGCGCGATGACTCGAGGGCGGTGAGCATGGTGTTGAACGCTTGGGACACCCGGCCCACCTCGTCGTTCTTACGGACACGAATCGTCGCTCCTAGGTCTTGAGTGCGAGCGACGTTCTCAGCCGCTGCGGCCAGCGATCCCATCGGTCGCAATGCCGCGGCCGCCAGGCCGGAGGCGATGAGCCCGGCCGACGCAGCGCCGATTAGCCCAATCACAACGAATTGTGCCTGAATGCGATTGAGAAACTCTTGTTGCTCGACGAGGTTCTGGGCGAGCATCAACCCGCCACCGTTTTCGGCAGGAACGGTAATGATCCGGAACGCACCGCCAGCTGTTTGTTCAGTATGAATTGCCGAGGGCTCGCCGGATTTGATGGCTTCGAGGTCGACCGGGGTGACGTGGAGCGGTTCCTCGATGCCAAAGGTGAAGATAGGCGTACCCTCGCCATCGATGAATTGAATCGGTTGGTTGGGTCCGAACAAACCACGGAGTGACGGGTTCTCTACGGATCCCGGGCCGAATTCATGCCGGAACCGCTCGGCGCGGGCGCTCAACTGATTATCGGCGTCGCGTTCGATTTCCCGCACGGTGGAGATGAACGCGATTGCCGCAACCAGCAACATGCACACTGCGACGGAGCCGGCGACGAGCAGTGCGATTCGGCTGCGAAGGTTCATAATCGAAGGACGTAGCCGACCCCGCGCACCGTGTGGATGAGACGATTCGAATCGCCCTCTTCCGTTTTGCGGCGCAGGTATCCGATATATACGTCGAGTGAGTTCGAGGATGTTTCGAAGTCATATCCCCAGATACGGTCATAGATGACTTCGCGGGTTAGGACAATCTCCGAGTTGGAAAGAAGGAGCTCGAGGAGGTCGAACTCTGTTTTGGTGAGGTCGAAGACGGTCTCTCCTCGCTTCACGATCCGAGTCGAGAGATTCATCGTTAGGTCGTCGTACGAGAGTTCGTCGTTTTCGCCTTCGACCGGGTCCGTGCGGCGCAAGAGGGCGCGTAGGCGGGCTAGTAGTTCTTCGAGGGCATACGGTTTGGCGAGATAGTCGTCTGCCCCGGCGTCGAGGCCGGCCACCCGATCAGACACCTCTTGGCGGGCCGTGAGCATGAGAATGGGTGTCTCGATGCCTTTGGATCGCATGCGGCGGCAAGCGACCAACCCGTCGATGTGCGGCATCATGACGTCAAGGATGATGACGTCGGGTTCGACGGTCTGAACGGCCTCTAGGGCTTCGGCGCCATCGAAGGCAAGCGCAACTTCGTATCCCTCAAATTTCAGTGCTCGGGACAGCGCAGTGCGTACGCCTTCATCATCTTCGGCGATCAGGACGGTACTCATGTCCGACCAGTTTACGTCTATCCGTATCAATACCCGATGAGCGATTCCTAAGAACCCCCTAAGACCTCCCCATTCCGGCGGGTAGGGGCGCTGGTTGTGCCACACAGACTGCACGCTCGTGCTGTCGTCATACACGAACAACGCCGCCCGATTGGTCTGACTAGGCGCGGGTGATGACTCGCTGCATGCGCCAGGCAGCGATAGCCATGAGGCCGGCGGCGAAAGCCAGCATGACTCCGATTTGAGGGAGGATGTCGACGACGGTGGCGTCGCGACGTACGAGTTCGGCGAATGCCTCATTCGCCCAATAGTGCGGTGTGAAGCGGGCGATTCGCAGCAGGCTGTCGCTGAACAGTTCAACAGGCAGCATCGATCCACCCAGTGCTGCTAGGCCGATTCCGGAAACGATGGCGACGCCACCGGCCTGTTGGTCATTGCGGAAAACGGCTCCAAATAGCATGGCGGCTCCGGCCCCAACCGCAGAGAAAGCAAGAAGTGTCGCAGCGGCTCCCAATGGGTTCCCCCAGTTGACTTGGAACAGGAGGATCGTGGCCAGCATGATGTAGAGGCCTTGGACGAGCACGATGACGAACCGGCCGAGGGCTTCGCCAGCCAGGATCGTTCTGATCGACGTCGGTGTTCCAGACATCCGGGTGGTCATGCCGAGTTGGCGACTCTGAATCAGGGCTGCCGAGCCGGTCAGGCCGGTCAGGAACATAAAGAGGACCAACTGACTTGACGCACCGATATCGAAGCGGCCGAGCGTGGCAGGGAACAGCGACTCGCCAGCCACGATCGTTTCGACGCTCAGGTCGGGAATGCTGGGAGCGATTGAAGCAGCCATGTCAGCCGCGGCGGTTGGGTCGGCGCCTTTCCCGACGGCGAACCGGGTAGCCATGACTTGTTCGGAGGCGCCGGCCACGGCCTCAGAGACCACTACTTGCAGTTGGGGTCCGAGACCGTCGGATCGCGAGATGAATCCGACGCTGGCCGCCTGACCCGTGGCGATGATGTCATCCAAGTCGGACGGGATCGACACTCCCGCAGATAGCCGTCCCCGTTCGACGGCGAGCAGCAGATCTTGCTCGGTTTTGTACTCGACGAGAGTGATCGAACCTTCGGCTTCGAGTCGGGCAACGATGTCTTCCGCCACCGCACCGGCGCCAGAAGCGATGCCAAGCTGGGGCGAGAAGTCTCCACCGAACTGGGCACCGATCAACACCACGATGCCAAGTGGAAGCACAAAGACGAAGAAGACGGTTGAGCGGTCCCGGAGGAACCGGATCAAATTCACGCGGGCAATGGCCAATACCTTGCTCATAGCCGTAAAGCCCTTCCCGCAATGACCAGTCCGAAGGACCCCGCGACGACCGCGATGGCCAGAAGGACGAGAACGGCCGGGACCGCCGCGCCGATGCCACCGCCGGCCAGGTCGCCGAGACCTCGGATGAACCAGGCATTCGGAGTGATGAGGGCGAGTTTGGCAAGGAAGCCCTCTTGGGCGATTGGGACGAACGTCCCACCCAGCATTCCGAGAGTTACGGCGACGATCGATTGAAGGTTGCCGGCCTGCTCGGGAGTCTTCGCGAACGATCCAACCGCCGTCATCAGGGCGACTACCGCCAGTACGGCCCCGACGATGAGCATGGCGACTCCGAGCGGAGGACCCCAGTCAGCGCCCATGATGAACGAAGACACAACCACGAGAACGGTCATCGATCCGAGTCCGATAAGGATGCTGGCGAGCGACTTCCCAGCCACGATCGACTGCCGGTTGATCGGAGCCGCCAGCAGACGCGACAAGGTTCCTTCTCGCCGTTCTTCAAGCATGGAGGTTATGGACATGCCAGCGATAAAGAACAGGAAGAAGATCGAAAGGCCCGCTACGAAGTACGCCGCCGAGTCGAGCTGACGGGAGGCGGCTTCGACCGTTCCCACCTCGACCGCTGGTGCAGCCGTGCCTGCTTCTTCCGCTGCGGCAAACGCTTCCTGCGGAGTGAGCGCACCGGTTGCCATGGCCGTAGCAACCGACAAGTTGGCGGTCCGAACCCCGATGCTGAACTGCTCGGCAATGGATGATGCAACCTGCGTAGTGGTTGGTGAGTCGACGTTGCCGACGATCTCGATCGTTGCGTCGGCCCCGCCGAGAACATTGTCGGATAGGCCGACGGGGAGGATAAAGACGGCCCCGGTGTCGCCGTCATCGGCAGCGGTCCGAGCGGCTTCGGCACTATCGAACTCGGTGACGTTCAACAATCCGTCTGCGGCGATCGAGTTGAGAACATCTTCGAACGCCACCCCGATCGCACCATCGTCGAGGTTGCTGATCCCCACTTCGAACGTGAGGGTTTCCCCGACATCGCTAATTCCGCCACCAAAGACCAGGTTGAAGATGAACGCCAGGGCCAACGGCGCGATGAGTCCGATGATGTAGATCGATCGGTCTCTGGCTCTCAGCGCGAGGTCGTTCTTGGCAATGGTCCACGTGTGCCGCATCGATCAGTCCCGGAGTGCCTTGCCGGTGAGGTGCAGGAATACGGCTTCGAGGTCGGGCTCTTGAACGGAGACGGCAGAAACTCCGGCCTGGTGAGACCCGAGCACTCGCATGGCCTCGGGCAGCAGTGCCCCGGCGTCGGCGACCAGGAGTTCCAGGGCGCCATCCGCGGTTGAAACGCTGTCTACGCCGGGGAGTCGGCGTAGTTCGTCGAGAGCAGCGTCGTTGACGCCGGTGACCGTAATGCGGATCACGTCCTGTTGTCCGACGAGCTCCACGAGTTGTCGGCGGGTGCCTTCGGCTTTGATTTCACCTTGGTCGATAATGCCGACCCGGTCGCAGAGCCGCTCGGCCTCTTCCATGTAATGGGTCGTATAGAGGACAGCCATGCCTTCGCTCGACAGATGTTCGACCGACTCGAGGATGGCATTGCGCGACTGCGGGTCGACGCCCACTGTCGGCTCGTCGAGAACGAGCAGCTTTGGACGATGCAGCAACCCGATGCCGATGTTGAGGCGGCGTTTCATTCCGCCTGAGTACTCCGATGACCGGTCGTCGGCTCGGTCGGACAGTCCGACAACTTCGAGAACCTCGTCTACCCGCTTCGACAGTTCGGCTTTCGGCATCGAATAGAGCTTTCCGAAGAACCGCAAGTTCTCGCGGGCGGTCAGGTCGGGGTAGATGGCGAGGTCCTGGGGGACAAGCCCGATCTCTTGTTTGGGACCGAGCGACTTGGTGGTCATCGATTGGCCGTCGAGTAGGACCTCGCCGCCATCGCGGTGGAGCAGGCCACTGACCATTGAGATTGAGGTGGTTTTGCCTGCGCCATTGGGACCCAGGAGTCCGTAGGTCTCACCGACATCAATGTGGAACGTCACTCCACGCACGGCGTGGATGTCGCCATAAGACTTCTTGAGCGCAGTCGCTTCAAGCACGCGAGCGCTGGCCATGTGGTACTCCTCCGTGGACCGGCCCCTCAGTATGGCCGATCCGCAGCGGGCGTGTGTTCGATGGGTTGCCGAACAAGTAGTAGATCGGGCCGGCTTCGCGACCATACTGAGGGCTTGTTTACGCCCACCCGCCTCGCCTATGCCGTCCGGCCCAACGCGCCCATATCGGTGGTGGCCGCCGCCGTCGCACTCGCCGCCATGTTCGCGGCAACGCCATTCCTCATCCCTGAGATCTCGGCCCGGTACGGGGTTTCTGAAGGCTCAGCTGGCTTGATTTCTGTCGCTCAGGTCGCCACGTTCGCCATCTTCAGCTTCGTCCTACCGAGGTTTCGTTCGCCATCAGGGAGGTTGTTGCGGGTTGCGGCGATCTTCTTTCTTGTTGCGAATCTCGCCAGCGTCTTCATGTCAGTGTTCTGGATGCTCATCGGACTCCGTGTTATCGCCGGTGCCGCCGCCGGAACGATCACTTGGATTGTCTGGGCCGAGGCGATGGGCGACCGACGTTCCCTCGCATCGATCTCGGCGGCCGGACCGATGACCGCGTTTGTTGGATCGCCGATCCTGGCTTACTTCGCCGAACGCGGCGACCAGTGGGTCTACGGGCTACTTACCGTCATCGCCATTCCGGCGGTGGTCATGAAGGTCGGAGACATCCGGACGCCCGAGCGGACCGGGCGAGTGAGTCGTTCTCGATCGAATCCGGTGCTGCTCTTCGCTCTGCTGGTGTTGACGCTGGCGGGATCAAGTCTCTTCATCTTCACAGCCACCGCCGCCGAGACCCTGCTCGACATGTCGCCGCGTGCCATCTCATTCGGCTATAGCTTCAACGCCCTCGCCGGACTCATCGGCGCCCGCTTGGCCACAAGACACAAACGACCCGGCTGGTGGATGGCGACTACCGGCCCGGCGGCGGTGCTCACCATTCTGGGTGGGTCGGCGGTGTGGTACTTCGTTGGGATGATCTGGTGGGGTTTTGCGTTCTGGATGGCCGTTCCCGGAGTGCTCGTAATGTTGTCAGAGCGATCGTTGGACCCTTCCGAACGCGCTGGGGACGCACAGGGATACATGGCGGTCGGCCGTTCGCTTGGGCCGCTCGTCGGCGGAGGATTCGCTGACGCCGGCGCGTATGCATCGTTGGCGATCGTGGCAGGGGCGGGTTTGGCGATCTC
>CBDTUI010000078.1:0-13457 GCA_965363765.1 uncultured Acidimicrobiia bacterium | reverse complement strand
CCAGATCCGCCACTGGCCGTCGGGCGTTTGCCGGAGGTCGATTGTCCAAGTCACCACTCGAATTTGGCCTTTGCTGGCAAACGTGATGTCTCCTTCGAACAGAGTCGACCCAGGTGAGGACTCCAGCGATCGCTCAACGATCTCGGAAGTGAACCCATTGCCAATAGATCCAGCCTCGGCGGACAGGCTCGCCCACTGCGGCCCGCTCGGGTCGAAGAAGGGCCCGACGTCGGCGAGATCACCCGATCCTGCAAAAACGCCCCACGCCACCAGTGCTTCTTTCAAGGCGCGACGAACCTCCTCGTCTTCATTCCGACTAGTCAAAGTCGTGACCGACCCAACGGTGGCGCCGCTCGTTGTCGGCGTCACGCTGATTGTGTCGACCCCCGTCCCAGATGCCGAAGTCTGATCGGTCGAACCGGGCACGCTCATCCAGGTTGTGACCCCCAGACCGATCGCCAGCAAGCCGACGATGGTGCTCGCTAAGTGGAGCCGCCAAGGCGCGACCGTATCGGTCATGACAGGTCGGCGGTGGCCCGCCCCACCACGTCGATCGTGACACTTGGGTCTTGGCCGGCCGTGAGAATGTTCAAGAGGGAGAACTCAACTTCCCGGCGGATCTCGACGATCATCTGGTTGTTCTGGACCGTCAATCCGACCACGACTACATCTTCCTGAGACAGGATCGACAGCGCCAGATCATGAGCGAGCGACTCCACGAGTCGAACCTCTCCAGTTGCTCGAAACCAATCGACATCAATACCGTTGGCTCCCGCCACTGCTGCCGAGTCGGCGATCACGGCCAACTCAGATCGCTCACTCATCACCCGCCAGAGATCCACGCTGATCCCGCCCAGCCCGAGCAGTGCCACTGCCAAGCCCAAGACCCACAGGGTGATCTGTCCAGATTCCTCGCGCAGCCTCACGGGAAGCTCCGATACCGATCGACGAGTTCTGTGTGGGCGACGGTCCAGTTGAACCCACCAAACGACTCGCCGCTACCGGGAAACGGAACCAACGGAATGGAAACCGTCACCTCCACCCGAACCTCCATCCCCCTGGCGAGGGCGTCGCAGCGAGCAGCCGCTTTCTGACTGGAGGTCATCGACGGAGTTACGCAAAGTGTGGTCGAAACCTGCTCGGCGGGAACTGAGTGGTTGATGGCGATTTGATCGACGACGGTCCGGATGTATTCATCGTCGGGATCAGTGGTCGGAGCAGTAACGATTATCCGAGCCGCCTCCGCAGCGGCTAGTCGGGCCATGTTCGCTCGGGCGGCCCAGGGTGCGAGCATGAGGACAACGAAGGCGGTTGGTATTAGCAGCAACCCGATCGCCAGTGGCAGCTCGACCGCCGCTGCTCCCCGTTCGTTACGAATCTCGTCACGGGTCATGGTGCCACCTCTTTGACCGCCCTAGCCGACGCAGTGAACGTGTAGTCGGGCACCCAGATAGCGATCGATGGAAAGAACGCCGTAGCCGTCGCTACAACGGTTGGCCCGGCCGGATCGACTACGCAGGAGGCGTTGATGCGATCCCCGTACGTCCCGCCCAGCAGGGAACCGAGGGTCTCTCGGATACTTGCCTCACAGGTACCGACCGGAGCCCCGGCATAGGATTCCGCCCGGACTCCCTGGTCAAGGGCCGCTCGCACGGCACCGGCTGCGTACTGATAGAGGACCAGGTTGGCGAGCGCGACAAAAAAGACCATGGCGATACCAACCGCCAGGATCACCGCAGGAGTCGATGTCCCCCGCTCTGACAGCACGGCCCTATAACTGGCCGAATAACAGCGACCGGATCCGCTCGATGACGTCGATGCCGAGCGCCTGCAGGCCGGCCCAGATGGCGATCAATGCCACAATTGCCAGTGCGGCATTCCCGAGCAGTTCGGCTGTATTCAACCCTTGCTCGTCGTCACGCAGTCGGCTGACCACGCTCTCCCAGTGCGATATAACTCGTTGCATTATTCCCTTCCTTTCTCAGAACGTTCCGAAGATGATTGATGGCAGAGGTGCGGCGACAAACACGAGCAATACCGGAGCCAGGATGGCGATGGTTGGGATGAGCATCGCCGCTTGCTGTTTGGTTGCCCGCTGTTTCATAGACTCTCGACGTCCTTCCCGGACGTCTTCGGCGAGCGCAAGGAGCGCATCCCCGAGATCGGAACCTCGTTCTTCGGCAGCAGCCAGCAGCGAATAGGTACGAGCGCAATAGGGCTCCGGGGTGAGTCGGGCTGCCCGCTCGAACGCCTCGGCGGCGGCCATCCCGTTGCGATGCATCCGGGCCGCCTCCGCCAACTCGCCGATCACATCCCCTGCGCCGCGGTTGACAAGCTCCTGAACTGCCTGGGTGACTCCGCCACCGACCCGCACGTGCATAGCGAGGAGTTGATTGACCGTGTAGATCTCAATCCGCATCCTGGCCCGCCGATCATCGACCGCCCGATCAAGGGCCCCACGATGGCGCCCAATGCCGGCGACCACTCCGACGGCCATGAGAGCAACGATGCCCAAGAAACGAAGTCCTACGACCTGGCCGACCAGGGTCGCCAGTCCACCGCCCACCACACCAGCAACGAGTTGGCGGACTCGAAACTGGCTGAGCCGATCGGCATCACTGACCCCCTCAAAGAGCGCTGCCTGCCGGAGTTTGAGCATCATGGCGGCGTCCCCGCCCGAGTCGAGAACGCGTCCGACCCGATTCGCCAGCGAGCTGAGAATCGGCCCAAACAGCCTCGCGATCGGATTGGCCCCAATGCCGCGAAAGTCTGCCCCGTCGGCGACGACATCGGGAGCACGGCCAAGACTCGTTCGGCTAATCGCCGTGTAGGGACGCACCCGCGGTGCGAGTCGGCGGGTCGGGCGAACAAACAGCGACACGATTCCGGCGAGAGCAACCCCACTCAGCATGGCGGCAAGTAGAGCCCGGCCTAGCGAGTCGACAATCACAGCGCCTCCTCGAAGGTGCGGGCCGATCCGCCCAGCACGCGCTCCTCTTGCGGTTCCTTCCCGAGAAGACTGACGAGGAGTATGCCAAAGCCGCTCAACACCGCCCCGAGCAACACCACGACAAACCCGGCGGGCGAGGCGTAGAACTCTCGATAGGCAGGCGTCATAGCCGTCAACGCGATGAGCACAAACCAAGGAAGAACAAAGACAACCCGCGAGTTGATCTTCTGCTCGATGGCCGCCGTGCGAATGTCTTCAAGTGTCCACAGGTCTCGTGTCGTCGCTTCGGCAAGGTCGGTGAGGATCTCGGTCACAATCGATCCACCTCGCTCGTGGGCAAGGATCAGCACTTCGATTACCCGATCGGAGGTGGGATCTCCCAGTTCTTCTTTAACCGTTTCAAGAGCCGGAACGACGCCGATCGTTCGGGCCAGCAGCCCGTACCGGCCAAAGGCGAGTCTGAGCGGATGCGGTCCTTTCAGTGCCAACGTTTCGACCGCTCGGGGAAGTGACATACCCGACGAGATGGAAGCGGTGATATCTCGCAGTCCGTCGGGCCAGGCTTCTTGGACCTCTGACAGCCTGCGATCGCGATGTCTGGCGAAATAGGCACGCGGCAACATCCCCACTCCGATGGCCGGAACAAGCGCGATGATCGGTATGCCGGTGATGAGCAAGAACAGCATGAACGCCAACAGACCCACGGCGCCCGATGCCGCCCAGAACTGGCGAGGAGTCAGATCAACTCCTGCCTGGGTCAGCCAGAGTTGCCGAGTCGATACCGAGGGCCGCTCCCTGCGCACCAGTTTCGGCTGAGGAGCGGTACCGGTCAGCAGTCCGACCCCATACAGGAAAGTGAGTCCGGTCATTAGCGATGCGACCAGTCTCATAGCGGCGACACCCGCCCCTCGAGAATGGCCCGCAGCGTCATGCCTTCTGGCAACGTTTGCTCGATGATTCCCACCGCCTGAGGCGAGGGCAGCAGGCCGGTCCACTCGAGCGGCTTTCCGAGGCGTTCGCGGTCAAATAGCTTCTCAGTAGAGAAGTCATCGCTCATTGTCGGCACGACTGCGAGGACCTCCATGACCTGACGCCGAAGACCGGACCCGTCATTGGCGGCGATGGCATCGCGACCGAGGTGGACTACGTAGTCGATGGAGGCAGAAAAGACCTTCCTGACGATCGGCTCGCTCACGTTCTCGCCAGCCATCAGGGCGGCATTGACGATCGCGTTCAAGGCGTCGCGGGCTGAGTTGGCATGAACAGTGCATGCGAATCCGCAGCCAGCATTGACTGCTCTCGTGAGCTCGAACGCCTCGGAGCCGCGCACCTCCCCGACGACAATGCGGTCTGGCCGCATCGCCAGAATCACCTTAACGAGATCACGGAGACTGATCTCCCCCGATCCATCGAGGGCCGCGGGGCGCGACTCGTAATAGGACCCATGCGTAATAGGAACATGCAGTTCGCGCACTTCTTCGCAGCACCGCAGACAGTGTGTCGACGGCGCCGCGGTCAGCATGGCTGCCAGCATCGAGGTCTTGCCTGCTCCGGGGGGACCCGAGATCAGAACACTCATGTTTGTCTGCATCACTGCCCAGAGAAAGCCTGCGGCAGGCGGAGTCAGCGAGCCCAGCTCGACCATAGAAGACAACGTTTCCTTGCGCAGGGCGTAGCGTCGCACTGTGGCCGATACTTGATCGGCGATGGGGCCGATGACAGCGGTGAGACGAGCCGTACCATCAAGAATCCTGGCTTGAACGATGGGATTGGCAGTATCCAAGTGCCGGTCGGTCTCTGCCAGGAGCCGGGTGATGACCTGCCGGTTTTCCTGCTCAGTCGTAGGAATCGTTAGGGCACGTAGCGAACCTGAGCCGTCGATGTAACTGACCCGTGACCCTTCGATGAAAATCTCCTCGACGTCGGGGCGATCGAACAGATCGGTGAGTGGTCCGTATTCGACAATCGATCGGAGCACCCGATTCACCATCTCGCCCGGATCACGCAGCGCCCGGATAGTCCCTAGATGTGCCCGCCGTTGGTAGTCCTCGACCACCTCAACGGCCAGGGCCCGAGTCTGATCCTTGGCTGTAAGCGGATCGATCTTGCGTTCTTCGATGAGTCGGACCGCGGCCTGGCGAATCTCGTCATACGCAGTCATGACGCAGCCCTTGCCACTGCCCGGTTCATGAGGGCTGAAGACAAATCGTCGATCCCTTTCACGAAGGCTCCGCCCTTAACAATGTCTCCGTCCCACGCTGCGTCAGCCACGCGGCGGTCGTCGGGCACCACGGTCACCGAATACGGGGCATACGTGCGGGTGACCTCCTGCGTCAGCTCTCCCAACTTGAAGGTAGACCGGGGTGCCATATTGAAAACGAGATGGATTGGGCGATGCGGAGCGAGTGCTCTGACTTGAGCGATCCATTCGAGCGTCCTGGCCACTCCGATCGGCGAAGGCCCCGACACCACGACCAGCTGATCGGCCGCTCCGATCATCGCACGAGCCAGGCCGTAGCGGGGAGGACCACCGTGGAAGGCCAGATCCTCGATGCGGCTCGAAATGTTCGCAACAACAAAGCTCCGACGTTCGGCTTCGCCAGACGCCAGCCCTACGACATCCCCGGCCCTCAGCTCTATCCAGTCCTGGGTGTTTGAAACGCCAGCCACGACATCGAGTGCCGCCCGACGCAACGCGTGAAACGTCCGCTCGAGCCGGTCCGGCTGATGCAGCCAGGCGTCGACGGAGGTTCGGATGTTGGGGTGGAGCGCCAAACCGAGTCGTTGGGCGATCGCGGGGACGACGTCATCAGCATCAATCAGCAGCGTCCGGTCCTTCACCGAGGTCAGCGCATTAGCCAGGCCTACTGAGATTTCAGTGGCACCGGCACCACCCGAACTAGCCGCAACAACAATTAGCTGTCCGCTATGTCCCGCCTCGTCCCCTGCCCCTTGATCATCCGAGTGCACCGCTTGCGCCGCTCGTTCCGTAACTCCAAACGCCGATACGGCGCGAACAAACTCTTCGGCCGTTGCATGGGCGTCGATGACGCCGTCTACACCCAAACCCTCAAGAAACGATTGGCCGGCCGGGTTGGCGATGGTATCGAAGACCCCAACGACGCTGCGGCCCTGTGACTGGACCTGTTGAACGAGCCTTCGACTGAGGAACGAGGTGACGTCATCGATAAGCAGAATGTCATAGTCTTCGGCAACCGCGTCTTCCGGACGAAGAATGCGAGCTCGGACCCGCGCCCCGCCGTGATCGACCGTGAATCGGTGCAACCGTTCGGACCATTCCCTGGCCGAGACAACGAGTCCAAGTTCGGTCTCCATACTCACCCACCGCCGGTGCTTGGTGCTTCAACGCCTTCGCTGGGATCGTCCTGGACGCTGGGGTCGAAGAATTCAACGTCGGCCCGTCGCGACCCGGTAGACCGGACAAGATGTAACTCTCCGATATCGAGCGCCGAAGCCACCCGAAGAGCCGTCTCGTCGTCAACACTGATCGTCACTGCGTAGCTGGCCGTACTGGCGAATCCCTCCTGGGGACCAGGCACGGCGAGCACCTCAATTCCCAGCGCGACGTAGGACGCTCGGCCGTCGTCAACAAGAATGATGTCGACGATGTCATTCGTGGTCAGCGAACCGTTCACGGCCCGATCGCTGTCCACAGCCACGCTCATGGCACGCTGTTCGAGGGGCGCCGCAGCAGGACTGAAGTCGCCGGAAGCTACGGCAATCCCCGTGGGTATGGATCGCACTGCAACTTGACCTTCAAGCGTCGAGACGGCAGTCGACAGGACGAAGGTGTCGAGCAAATCCTGATCCGCACGTATCTCGGCGTAGGTGAAGTCATCGAGAACCACAGTCTGGCCCGGCAATAGCTGCCGACTCGTCACCACGACCTGAAAGACCTCTTCGCGCTGCTGGAGAAGGGTGAAGTTGAGCAGGGCGGCGAGCAAGCCAGCGAGGATCATGATGACGTGACCGCTACTCAACCGGCTCAGCATCCCGCGTTTGGGTACGGCGATCGGTATCGTCTGTGTCTCTCCTGACATCCCTACTCCCCTTCGAGACGATATGTTACGGTGAGCGAACCGCCACCGCCAGTGAGATTCAAACGAGAGCGCATGACCGACACACCAAACACCGACCTCGACGACCTCGCCGCCGAACTCCGCCAGTCGGTGAGCCGAGAAATCCGCTGGGAGGCCGAAGACACCGAAGCGGACGCTCTCAAGCTCACCCTCCGTCGCAGATCACTCAGCGACGCGGTGACAGAACTACTCCATCGTGGGGACGTGGTGTCGTTTGTAACGCCCCCACTCACCGTGATGGGGCGGCTGTCGCACTGTCGGGGGGATCTGGCCATCATGGACTCGCGAGAGGCGACGATCTCAGCGAATCTCGGAGGGCCGCTGGCCATTCGCCGCGAAGAAGCGGCCCGCTCGGGTGGCTCCAGCAGCAGTGGCGGTTCACGGAGTTTCAAAGCCCGACTATCAGAACTCGAACTGACCGGAGAGCCGGTCGGTGTGGTCACGCCAGCGACGGCCAAAGTGATCCTCGGACGAATCGGCATCGTCGGCACTAACCACATCGTCATGAATGGTCCCGACAACATCGATTGGTACATCCCCATCCCCACTATCGCCCTGGTTGTGCAGGCTCGCTAGAGCCGCTCTGAGTCTCGCCTAGTCGGCGAGCATCCCTTCGTCGCTCGTCTCCTCAACATCGACTGGATGTTGTTTGACAAAGTTGAATATCTCATCCCGGAAGAACTTGAAGGCCCGTCCGCCCGGCAGGCGGTAGGCCGGGATACGCCCCTCACGGGCGTATTTGCGGACCATCTGGACGTTCATACCCAGCAGATCGGCTACCTGAGCTGCATCAAGAATTGGCGGATAGTCGTCGTCCATGCGGTTGACTCCTCAGTCGAAATATCGGCAACTCTCGGTGGCACTTACAGATAACAACGATAGTTTAGCATATTCTGCCGTCGGTGGCGGGCCGCAACAGTAATTAGGTACCGCTCGACCCTCTGGCCGGGGACATCAGCCTCTAGCGGCAGAGCCGCCCGGTGGGCATTCTGGCAAAGACATGATTGTCGTCTGGCTGCTCGCCGCAATGGTCGGTTTGGCCATAGCCATCTGGGGAAGCCGGAAGGCCGTTAAATCGGCGTCGAGCGTGGCGTTGGGATTCGGCGTGTCTCCCTTCGTGGTCGGTGTGGTGATCCTGTCGGTGGGTACAGATCTACCCGAGATCGCCAACTCCATCGTCGCATCGGTGAACGGGAACGGTGACATCAACCTGGGCGATTCGGTCGGTTCGGCCGTCACCCAGCTCACGCTGGTCCTCGGTATTCTCCCGTTCGTGGTCGGCCGATTCGCGGTGGGCCGCAAGCGGATCCGGGTCGTGGGCCTCCTCACGGTGGCCTCGCTCGTGGTGCTCGGGGCACTGACCGCCGACGGATGGATTTCCCGCACCGATGGTTTCACGCTCATGGCGCTGTGGCTGGGCATGTCGATCTACCTTTCGAAGCGCAAGCTGATCGCCTCCGAACCGACCATGACGCTCCCAGCGAAACGATCGTGGCGCCTGGTATGGATGACGATCCTGTCGTTGGGGGTGGTGACGGTGGGAGCCATGATGGCGGTGTTTTCCTTCATCGAGATCGCCAAGCTCTTGTCGGCGCCGGAGTTCCTCGTCAGCTTCTTCGGCCTCGCTATCGGGACTTCCCTTCCTGAGCTGGTGGTCGACATCACCGCCCTGCGCCAAGGCCAGCGCGACCTGGCGATCGGCGACGTGTTCGGATCCTCCCTCGTCGATGCGACTCTGTCGGTTGGTGCCGGCCCGGCGCTGGCGCCCGTTGGGGTGACGGCTTCCTATGCCTTGTGGTCAACGGGTACCGCCGCCCTCGTTGTGCTGATAGTGACCGGAGTTCTCGTTGCTCGGAAGGTCCACGATCGTTGGACCGGGCTGCTCTTCATCCTGCTGTACGCCGCGCTATATCCGATCCTCCTCAATGCCTGACGGTGGAGGATGGCCCTCCTTCCGCAATCTCGAACACTCTGCACTTTGGACGTCGAGGGACCGCCGATCGACCGAACACACAGGCGTGTCGGTGGGCCAGGGCGGCGCGCCAGTCCGTGGCACAAAGAGGCCACCACAGCACGGTGCGAGCCATCCCCGTGGTCCAAATCTTGGGTGAGATAGCAATCCGTCAGTCATTGAACCCGGCAACCAACTCACGGCGGCCATCATGCTTTCAACAACCACTAGCGATGCGTCCTCGTTCTGCGGCCTAATCTCACGACAGTAAGTACACCCAAAGAACCATGCACTACATGACCCCCCGGCTAACGCTCGCGCTGATTACCTGCCTCGTCCTATCCGCATGCTCGAGCGGCGGAGTTGAGAATGGGCGATGGTGGATAGAACGCGGCAGCAGTATCAATGCAGAAACGACTGAGCTGAATGTGAGAGTTGGATTCGTGGGATGTTCCGCTCAAGAGGTAACCCCCGACCAGATTGTTGGGCACACCGTCGACTACACAGACCCGGCAGTCATCATCTCAGTCCAACTCGACAGACCTCGGTATTCGACCAACTGCGGAGCAGCCAAGGCAAACGGCCAACCTCTGTACACCATCCGCCTGGATGAGCCCCTCGGCCAACGCGAGCTTCTCCGCCTGGTTGGAGATGGGCCGGCATCGCCAGCGTTGGTGTACAACTACTAGATCCCGCCAAGTCCGCACCGTGCGCTCCGGGCTAACGGAGACCAAGCAGAACACTGTCGTGGCGGGCAATAGACGATACGCTATAGGTATGAAGAACATGGAAGACCGGGTGGCCGGGTCGCTGTTGCAGCTGGCACGAGCACGGCTGGGGTTGTCCCAGACCGCCTTCGCTGATCTGCTCGCCATCGCCCAACCCACGTTATCGGCCTACGAGTCAGGTCGCCGTCAGCCGACGTTGCCCACCCTGCTGCGGTTGCTGGCACGAGCAGGGCTAGAACTTCGACTGGACCTCGTCGACCTCGATGTCCACGATACGGTGCTCGCCGAGTGGGAGCGGACGCTCGACGAATCGACCAGGGAGCGGCTGCGGGCACAGGGCTACCGGCTGGCAGGCGATGCCGCCTGAGCTGAGCGACGAGCACGTGGCAGACATTTGTCGCGTGCTGATCGGCACGGCGTGCAGTTCGTGATCATCGGAGGCATGGCGGCGCGACTCCACGACACCGGACATGCCACCGTCGACGTCGACATCTGCCCCTCAACAGATGATGTCAACCTGGCCAGGCTCTCCGCAGCCCTGGCAGATCTCGGCGCACGACTCCGGGTCTCGGGCGACCCCGACTGTGTGTCCCATTCGAACCTCACGCCGACATGCTCGGTCAGGTAGCGCTGATGACCCTAATAACGGAGCACGGTCCGCTCGATCTGTGTTTCACTCCGGATGGATTCCCAAATGGGTATGCCAGTCTCAGCGAGCCCGCAGTTGTGGTCGAAATCGCCGCCGTCGATGTGCCGGTAGCTTCACTGGAAGATCTGGTCGCATCGAAGCGAGCGGCAGGACGACCGAAAGATCTTGTTGCGCTTCCACCTCTAGAGTCCCACCTTCGACGTCAGTGACCGTCCGCCGACACCTACGAATGCTCTCGCAACGTCAGGGTGGCCAGGCCTAGGACGAGAAGTCCGTAGGCAGGCAGGGTGATGACCGCCCCCATATCAGACGTGATGCCGGTGCCAGCGATCACATTTTGGAGAACCTGGTTGGCGTAATACATCGGCGAAAAACGGCTGACTACCTGCGCCCAGCCTGGCAACTGATCAACCGCGACGATGATGCCAGAAAAGAGGAAGCTAGGAATGATGACCAGAGGGATGAATGGAATGACCTGACCCTCGGTTTGGGCGACATTCGACACGAGAATGCCAAGCGAGAGTGAAATGACAGCCAGCAGCCAGATCACCAAGAACGCCTCAGCCAACCGTTGGAAGTCGTAGCCAAGATCGAACAGGACCTGCAGAGCGACGAGCACCATCGTTGAAACAGCCGTGGCGAGAGCCGTGTATCCGAGCAGGTAGCCAGCGACGATTTCGACCTGCCGATAGCCATTCACGAACATTCGTTCCAACGTTTCGGCCACCCGTTCACGCACCAACACGATCGCCGTCAAAATGAACGTGGCGAAGTGAACGATGTAGGCGGCGAATGGAACCGCGAATCGCTGTTGGGCAGGGGCGGGAATCGAGGTTGCATCGAACAGCGTCTTGACGAAGAACACCAACACGAGCGGGGCGGCCACCACCAGGATGAGGAACCGCCGGTCCCGTCCGATTTGTTTCAGAACCCGACGGGCGATGGCCAGCGTTCTTCTACCGCCCATCGTCGCCGTCCTCCCGCCGACCGATGAGCCCGAGAACCACTTCTTCGAGGGTGGGTTCTCGCACCTCGATCCTGGTGACTCCCGGATCGAGACCGAAGTTGCGCAAGAGCCCGGGGAGGTCGTCGGCGAGCGATCCAACCTGCCGCTCGACGATCTCGTCGTCACTATGAATCCGCACAGTCGCTCCGCCCGAGGAAAAAAGTTCGGCGGGGGTGGCGTCGGCGAGTACGGTCCCCCGGCGCAGGATGGCGACCCGGTCGCAATGGACCACTTCGTCCATCTGATGGGTACTCACCACGATGGTCGTCCCGGCATCGGCCAGTCGTCGGAAGTGCTGCCAGAACGTGTGCCGCAACTCGGGGTCAACTCCGGCGGTCGGTTCATCAAGGAAAACGACCTCGGGTTCGTGGGCCAACGTGGCAGCCAGAGACACTCGTTGTTGTTGTCCCCCAGACAGGTTCCGCACCGGCCGATCCGCTTCGCCAACGAGGTCCACAAACTCGAGCACGGTATTCACCTGAGCTTCGACATTCGGAACAATGTGGCCGCGGGCGAAGAACGAGACGTTCTCCTGCACGGAGAGATCCTGATACAGCACAGGAGCCTGAGGCATGTACCCGATCCGGGCACGCACTTTACGCCGATCGGCGTACGGATCGTCGCCAAGAACCCGCACCGTGCCGGCATCGGGTCGTAGAGCTCCGACCAGAAGCCTCAGCAGGGTTGTCTTGCCGGCGCCATTGGCCCCAACCAGCCCGAGAATCGATCCCTTCGCCACGTCGAGGCTTACGCCACCGACGGCGACCACTTTCCCATAGGATCTGGTCACCGAACTAATCGATATCGCCGACTCTGGCACAGGTCGTACTTCCTCACCACCCACGTTTTGGGCTTTTCCAACACCTAGTTCTAGTCACCGCAAACCTGAAGATCCGGTCAATTAGGGTAACTTCTGGCCGTCGTCAGGCTGAACTGGCGTCCCGCCCTACAACCCAGCGTCAGGCAGGCTTCGACTTATAACTGGCCATCAGCTCATCAAAGTGCGCGTCCGAGGCGACCTCGGCAGGGACATCACCAGCCAGATGGACCGCCAGGCGGTCGAGATGCCAGTGCCATCCAGCTGCAAAGCTCGCATCAGTCGGATCGGGCAGGAAGTGATCAAACGTCAAGACC
Source organism: uncultured Acidimicrobiia bacterium (assembly GCA_965363765.1). GTDB lineage: Bacteria > Actinomycetota > Acidimicrobiia > Spongiisociales > JAENVV01 > JAENVV01. The sequence continues at coordinate 939 of CBDTUI010000078.1, read as the reverse complement.
GTCCCACCTTCGCCGTCATCGGCCAACTCGAAGCGGATCCGCCATTCCGAATCGGGCTCGCCCCACTCGTATTCGAGCACAGACGGTTCGGCCCATTCGAGGATGGTGCCGTCGGCGGTGCCGTACTCGCCCAAGTCGAAGCGAAGCGCTCCCCCAGTGCGAGGTTCCATTTCGGCCCGGAACGACCATCGAGCCGTTCGGTCCGCTGCGGTGATCGCCGACCAAACCTCTTCCCTGCTGACCGGATAGGTTCGAACGAACCGCAACACGGGTCGTTCGTTGACCTGAAGGACCTGTCCTCGTTCGTTGTCGGACACTATCTCTCCTTGGGTCTCGGCTGGGTTGCTGGATTTACCACTTCGGACCTCGGTGTCGAGAGTAACGCAACAGGTACATCGCTGGAAGGTTTCGACTCGCCGGCCAGCGGGTAGGGCAATGCGGTAGGCAACGAAAGAACTGAACGTGCAGAACATGAAGAAACACCCCATGAACGACATGGACAACTCGAGCTACAAGAAACTTGGCACAACACTGGCGATCAACGCCGTGATCATGTTCGTGCTGACCTATTCGATGATTGCGACGTTCGACCACTTCGTTCCGAACATCAACAAGGTGTACATGGCCATCATCATGGTTAGCGCCATGGCGCTGCTCATGCTGGCGATGATGCGCAAGATGTATGCCAATCCGAAAATGAACGCCGTTCTCTACGCAACGTTTGGCGTTGTTTTCCTGGCCAGCTTCTTCATGGCCCGGACTCAGGCAGGCGTTGGGGACGAGCAGTTCTTGCGCTCCATGATCCCGCATCATTCCAGCGCCATCCTCATGTGCGAGCAATCGTCAATCACTGACCCCGAAATCGAAAGCCTGTGCGAAGACATCGTCGCCGCCCAAGAGAAGGAAATCGCCCAGATGCAGGCGATCCTCGACCGGTAC
>CBDTUI010000077.1:0-13627 GCA_965363765.1 uncultured Acidimicrobiia bacterium | reverse complement strand
GCGTCGAGGACGGCTATCGATTGGCCGAGCATGAGCGGCAGCGCCAACTTCAGATACTCGCCAATAACCGGAGCCCGCCATGAGGTGCCGCCAACCCAGCGGAGCCCGACTTGTCTGGCGCCGTAGAGCTGCAAGCCGAAGTTGCCAACAATTGCCCCAACGAGCGCCCCCCAGGCAAACCCTTCCGGGCCGGCTAGGCCGAGAGAAGGTCCCGCAAGGCCGCCCGTGATAATCGCCAGGTTGTATACGAGTGGAGCAAGGGAGGGAAGGGCGAATTTCCGATGGGCGTACTGAACGGCGGCGAGTAGCGAGCCGAGCATGAAGAATGTCTGGGCGGGTAACACGATCCGGGTCAGGTGAGCGACCTGAGCCAGTTCTGATGGCCCCAGTGCCACGGTGGCGTCGCCGTTCAATAAACGAGGAAGCGTGACATACACCGCGTTGACGAGCTGAGTCGAGAACACCATGGCGGTGCCGGTGATCAGCACCATCACCGCGGTCACGGGTTTGGCGATAGCCGCGAACGACGTCCATTGGCTGTCGGGGTCGTCGTTGGCGAGGTGGCGCGACAATATCGGAATAAACGTGATGGACAGATAACCGCCCGCCATCAGGTAGTAGAGAACGTCGGGGATGGCGAAGGCTGCGACATAGACCGCGGCTTCGCTGCCTGCCCCGAGTAGGGCAGCCATGACCGATTCGCGCACCAACCCGAGGACTCTCGATACGAGAATCCCTGCCGAGACGATCAGGGCGGCTCGCCCCATACCTTTGGTCACTGGCTGGCTTCTAGTTCTTCCAGCACATGATCTGGAACGTGCAGTTCACCCCGACCGGTTCCCAACTCGAGTCCGGCTTTGTAGGTCCCGTGATAATCCGATCCGCCCGATGGAATGAGGCCGAAGCGTCGGGTGGTGTCGGCCAGTTCTCTCTGACGATCGGGGTCGTAGTCCCCGTAGTAGCACTCGATTCCGGCCAATCCGGCCGCGGCCAACTCGGTGATAGTTTCGGCGTACTCCTCGGAGGTGTCGAGGCCGAGCGTGTGCGGGTGGGCGATGATGGGGACGCCGCCGCTGGCCCGGGCCAGTTCGATGGCTTCCACCGGATCGAGTCGGTCCCGACCCAGGTAACCGGGGCGACCGGTGGCCAGAAGCTCGTCGAATACCGCCGGCGGATCAGGAAAGTAGCCCCGCCGAACCAGGATGGCCGCCATGTGGGGTCGTCCGACCACCCCGCCGCCAGCTTCGGCGATGAGCTCATCCAAGGTGATTTCGTAGCCAAGCGATACGAGCAACTCGACCATGCGCGCATTACGGGTTTCTCTGGCTTTGAGAAGGTCGGCCAGGCGCTCCTGAAGCGGTCCCTGTTCGCCGAGAAATAGAACCACCAGATGCATGCCGCCTCGCGACCACTCCAATGACAGCTCGATGCCGCGAATCAGCCGGATGCCATGACGATCGGCAGCAGTTTGAGCTTCCTCCAGGCCGTCGAGCGTGTCGTGGTCAGTCAGGGCGATCGCCGACAAGCGGGCAGCGGCCGCGTTTGCGAGGAGTTCGGTTGGGGTATCTGATCCATCAGAAACCCGCGAATGAGTGTGGAGGTCGACGGCCATGGTGCGACGGTACCGCCTTTCGTTGGAGAAGCGACGCCTTTATGGGGTGATGGTGATCGACTCGATATAGATCGTCTCGGACGGCTGGCTGATTTCGGGAACCTCACCCAGTTGCACAGCCACCGCTGCGATCCGATCGAGTACGTCCTGGCCGGCCGTGACGATACCGATCGGGCTGAAGTTCGGTGCCCTCGTCGAGGCCTCAGCCAGGATGATGAAAAACTGGCCATCGTTGCGTTGGGTTTCATTGAGGCCCATCGCAACCACACCGCGGGTGTACTCAAAACCGGCGGCTGGCTTCTCACCCTGGAAAGTGAAACCAGGGTTGCCCTTCCCGGTAGCTGTCGGATCGCCGAATTTTACCTCAACCCCGGGGAGGAGGCGATGGGCGGCCGTCCCGTTGTAGTAGCCCTGGTTGGCGAGGAAGGCGAAGGTATTGGCCGCGGTTGGGGCCACCGAGGCATCGAGATCCAGCTCGATGGTCCCGCAGGACGTGACGATGGTTGCTTTGGCGTTCTCGGTCAGACCCTGGTCGGTGGCCTCTGTGAACGTTTGGCGGGCGGGGTAGGCGGGGAGCTCTCCCCCGCAGGCAACCGGGAAGGTCCTCACGTTGTCGTAGGCCTTACCGAGTGGACCGGTCTCGTCGCTGAACAGTGAGGCGAGCCCGAGTACGGCTATGACTACAACCGTGGCAGTTGCGAACCGACGTAAAGTCCGCAGAAGTTGTTGGCGTTGAGCTTGTTTCTGGCGCGCTTTGCGAGCGGCCTCTTTGTTTGCTTTGGATCGTGACACGAAGCGGCATGTTAGATCGCTCGATCGGGTGCGTGTTCAGATCAGCTTCTTATTGATGTCAGAATGCTCGGAGCAGGCTTGTACACTGGCGGGTCGTTGCTGCGAGAGACTGGTCATGGCACTCATAGTTCAAAAGTTTGGCGGCACCTCAGTCGGTGACCCCGCCCTGATACGCAGGGTCGCCCGGAGGGTGGCCGACACCCGTCGCGCCGGCTACGAGGTGATCGTCGTGGTCTCTGCCATGGGCAAGAGCACCGACGAGCTGATCGCGTTGGCAGGCGACATCTCACCAAACCCACCCGCCAGAGAGATGGACATGTTGTTGACGGCGGGCGAACGCATCACGATGGCGCTGGTGGCGATGGCGCTCGATGCCGAGGGCGTTGAGGCTGTGTCGCTCACCGGGTCTCAGGCCGGCATCCTGACCGACAATGAGCATGGGTCGGCCAAGATCACGGCGATTCGTGGCGACCGGATCCGGAACAGTCTCGACGACGGCAAGGTCGTCATCGTCGCAGGGTTCCAGGGCGTATCTCCCGACACCAAAGAGGTCACCACCCTCGGGAGGGGTGGATCGGATGCGACTGCCGTTGCCCTGGCAGCCGCCCACAACGCTGAGGTTTGTGAGATCTATACCGATGTCGACGGGGTCTATACGGCCGACCCCCGCATCGTCCCCACCGCTCGGAAGCTGGACGAGGTCTCCTACGACGAGATGCTCGAACTGGCGGCGTCCGGGGCAGGAGTGCTTATGGCGAGGTCGGTAGAGGTGGGACGCCGATACGGCATCCCGATCCATGTTCGCTCATCATTTCATACTGGCCCGGGAACCTGGGTAAAGGAGACAACTATGGAGCAGGCGATCGTCAGCGGTGTCGCCCACGACACCTCGCAGGCCAAAGTAACCGTGTCGGGAGTTCCCGATACCCCCGGTGTGGCCGCTCGCCTGTTTGAGGCCATGTCCGGCGGGGGCATCAACGTGGACATGATTGTTCAGAACGTGTCCAGTGCGGGCGAGACCGACATTTCTTTTACGGTCCCGCGCACCCAGGGTCGGGCGGCCAGACAACTTGCCGAAGCGGTGGGAGCGGAACTGAGCTCCGGTCCTGTTGACCTCAACGAATCGATCGCCAAAGTGTCCCTGGTCGGGGCGGGAATGAAAAGCGAATCTGGTATCGCCGCCCGGGTCTTCAGGGCGCTCGCCGACGAGTCGATCAATATTGACATGATCTCGACGTCATCAATCCGTATATCATGTGTGGTGCCAGAGGCTGACGTGCAAAACGCCGTCGGCACGCTGGTATCCCTGTTCAATCTGGAACAGGTATCCGAGGAGGTTGGAGCATGACCATGTCGCATGTGGCCATCGTTGGGGCGACTGGCGCGGTAGGTCGCACCATGCTCGCCATCCTCGAAGAACACGATTTCCCTGTAAAGGACTTGCGCCTTTTTGCTTCTGAACGGTCGGCCGGGTCCGAGATCCCTACCCGATGGGGTTCGGTCACCGTCGAGAATCTGGCCACCGCTGATCCCTCTGGTCTCGACATTGCGCTGTTTTCAGCTGGCGGCGACCGGTCCCGGGAGTTCGCCCCCAGATTCGTTGCCGCTGGTTGCACGGTCGTTGATAATTCGTCGGCCTTTCGAATGAGAGACGACGTTCCCCTGGTCGTAGCCGGGGTCAACGACCACGCGCTCGCTGAGCACGCCGGCATAATCGCCAATCCGAATTGCACCACGATGGCGTTGCTGGTGGCGGTCGGTCCGCTGCACCGGGCGGCGGGGCTACGGTCCATGGTCGCTACGTCGTATCAGTCCGTTTCGGGATCCGGCATGGCTGGGATGGATGAACTGGTTCGCCAAAACGTCGCCCTCGCCACCAACCGGCAGGGCCTTGTTGATGGCTCCTGGCGCGAACCTGGCGACCACCTGTATGTCCGGCCCATCGGTTGGAACGTGTTGCCGTTTGCCGGCAATCCCGCCGCCGAGGGATATACCGATGAGGAGTGGAAGCTCGTGAACGAGACGCGCAAGATTCTGGACGCACCCGCCATTGCCGTTGAGCCGACCTGCGTCCGGGTTCCGGTGATGGTTGGCCATGGAATCGCAGCCACGATGATGTTTGACCGCCCCATTGACGTCGCCGAGGCTACGTCGGTCATTGCGGCCAGCCCTGGCGTCAAGGTATGGCATGACAAGGTTCCGACCCCGCTCGACTCGGCCGGAATCGACGATGTCCTCGTCGGGCGCATCCGGCCGACGGTCGGAACACCGGGCGGCATCTCTTTGTGGGCGGTCGGCGACAACCTCCGCAAGGGCGCCGCTCTCAACACCGTGGAGATCGCCGAGCTACTGATCGCCTAGAGATCCGGCAATTAGATCCGTGCGGTAAAAATCTTGACGAGCAGGCTCAGTAAGCCGCCGGTCACGGATCTATCGGCATCCCCGCTGACAGATCTCCGGTGCCAGCTGAGCGGCAAGTCCGGGTTCATCTCGGTAACCGATTGGGCAGGGGCGGAGCCGACCGTTGATTTCGACAACTTAGTGATTTCGCCTGGGTCGGTCCACAAGGCCACGCACGGTTCGCATACGTCGACTTCCATGACTCCGAGCCGGTGGGTCAGTTCGACTGGCGCCATCGTTGCGTGACAGAAGGGACAGCTGAGCCCGTCGTACGTCTGTGAAGTTGCCGCGCTGACAAGCCGGTTGCGCTGGGCGTAGCTGAGGAGCAGACCGACGTCGTTGCTGTTCGATAGTCGGCCATTGCAGCGCGGACATTCAAAACGGTTCCCGGTGGCGTGGGTGGGGATGAGGATGACGTCGCAGCGAGGGCAGTTCATGATTGGTTTAATGCATCGGCTGTCGGTTGGGTTCCCTTTAAACGGGTAGGGCCCTGTGAACAGGGCCCTACCTACGGGTTGGTGTTCCGACTGGTCTCCCCGGCGCGGAGAGAACTTGTCGGGACGGCCGGATTCGAACCGGCGACCTCGTCGTCCCGAACGACGCGCGCTACCAAGCTGCGCCACGTCCCGTGGATCGGGATGTTAGCGGCTCAGTCTTCGGTTCGGCCAGGTGGGAGGACGGATACGGACACCTGGCCGATCCGGTTGCGATCCATCGTGGCGACCCGGAGCCGGACACCGTCTACATCGACGATGTCGCCTTCAGCAGGGATATCGCCGCGCAGGTAAAGCACGAGACCGCCGACGGTTGTATACGGCCCATCGGGCAGTGGGCGGTCGATTTCTACGCCGAGCTCCTCGACGGTCATCGACCCGTCGGCCGTCCAGGTCCCGGTTCCGGTCGGGTCCGCTTTGGGGACTCCTGGATCGTATTCGTCTTGGAATTCACCGATGAGTTCGGCGATGAGATCCTTGGAGGTGATCATGCCTTCGACGCCCCCATGTTCGTCGAGCACCATCGCAAATCCGACCTTGCGGTCGCGGAACTCGTGGAGCACTGTCATCAAGGGAGCGCTTTCGGGCACGTATAGGGGTTCGCGAATTAGCCGGGCGGTTGACTCGGGGGTGATCGTCACGGACATCCGAAGGAGGTCTTTTACGTACAGAATCCCAACCAGCTCGTCTAGGCCTTTGCCGGGGGCAACCACCGGGTAGCGAGAGTGGGCGGTATTCGAAACGGCCGCTCGGATCTTGGCTTCGTCAATGGGCAGGTCGATGGTCTCGATGTCGACCCGCGGAGTCATCACTTCGCGTACGAGTCGGTCGGTAGCGGCAAACAAAGCCTCGATTATCTCTCGTTCTGCTTGATCGATCTCACCCGCTTGCTCCCCGAGTGCAGCGAGGGCCTTGACGTCTTCCTCTGTGACGGAACGATCAGGGTCGTCGCTCACGCCTACCAGTAGGAGCAGCCGATTCGAGATCCAGCGGAAGACACGAGAAATCGGATTGAGAACGGTCGAAATGGCGGTCAGCCCGGTCGCTACGGCTAGGCCATACTCCTCCGGATATCGCGAGGCCAATGTCTTCGGGGTGATTTCGCCGACCACAAGAACAACGCCAGTCAGTACGAATGTTGCGACGACCGGTCCGATCGTCTCGTCGGTCAGGTCGACGGCCAGGATCGTCGCAATCGACGCAGCCAGAATGTTTACGAAGTTGTTGGCGATCAGGATCGTGCCGATGGTCCGCTCGGGATGCGTGGCCAGACGCGCCAACCGCTCACCACGATGGCCTTCTAAGCGCATCACCCGTTCGCGGGGGAGGGCAGTCACGGCTGTTTCAGAACCAGACAGAAAGCCCGAAGCGATGAGACAGAGGGCCAGAACTATCCACAGGGCCAGGTTCACCGGCGATCAGCCCATCGCGGCGCGCAGTGCCTGCGCCGTGAACGGCTTGACCAACCATCGATCGGCTCCGGCCCGCTTGGCGATGAACTCGTCGGCAGTTCGGTCGAGCAGCAACAGGACTGGGCGGTCAACGATGGTGCCGTTGTTGGCAGCTGCCTTGATGGCACGGGTGATAGCCATCCCGCCCATCGAACCGACCTGCATATCCACCACATACAACGACGGTGGTGAAGCTACGGCGGTTTCGACGACCGTCCGCGGATCAGCCACATGAATGATCGAAGTGGTCGGAGCCACGACGGCGGATTCGATATCGTTTCGGACCCACTGACTGTCGGTGACCAGAAGGATGGTTTCCATGCGCCCATGGTAGTGCCGCCGACTGGAGGCCCTGGCGCGGCTCCTATCATTAGGCGCGATGCGACGTCTGGTCCTGCTCATTCTGTTTCTTCCCGTTCTGGGAGTACTGCCTGCCGCAGCGCAGCCGACGGGCGGCGTCATCGACATCGTGGAAGTGCAGGGTCCGATCGACCAGTTTTCGCTCGAGTTTGTAACTGCCTCCATTGATCGGGCCGCCTCGGAAGGTTCCGAGCTCGTGGTTCTGAAAATCGATTCTCCAGGAGCGCTGACGGCGAATGTAGAGCAGTTGATCGACCTCGTTGCTAATCCACCCATCCCGATTGTTGCCTGGATCGGCGATGCCCCGGCGACTGCCCAAGGGGCGGCACTTCGGCTGGCCGAAGCCGCCCAGATCACTGTGGCCGCCCCTGGCGTGGAGATAGGACGAGCCTTTCGGACGGTGATCGGTGATCCGGCCGGACCAGCAGACGACGATCAGCTGGTGGTCGTGACAGAACCGATCGCCGGTGTCATTGACGACCTGCAGGCCGCGCTCGGACCGCTGATCGTTTCGGTAGATGGCGTCTCGGTCGAGTTGGCTGATCGCACAGTTGTCCTCCAGACCGCCCAGCAGGTTGTGGGAGATGACGGGCAGCCGCGTGCTGAGGTGTCGAAGCAGGTCCGGTTCAATGAACTCGGGCTGTGGGCTCGGACGATGAGACTGGCCGTTACTCCTGAAGCAGCCTTCTTTTTCCTGGTTGTCGGGCTGGCATTTGCGGCGTTTGAGTTCTACGCGATTGGGCCAGGCCTGGCGGCCGCCACCGCCGTTATTCCGATCTTGCTCGCCGGTTATGGCCTAGCGGCGATGCCGTTCGGGTGGGGCCTGCCGCTCACATTGTTCGCCATGTGGCTGCTTACGGTTGATTATCAGCGCGGGGGTTTCGGGGTGTTGTCCTATGCCGCGACCGGGTTGCTAGCCCTCGGTGGCTTTTTCATAGCCGGTACCTACCCGGATATGCCGCCCGGCGCCGGGTCGATCATCGCCACGGTCGTTGGCGTTGCCCTGTTCTACATGTTTGCGATGTCGACGGTGGCACGGTCTCGTTTCACCACGCAGACGATGGGACGGGACCACCTCGTGGGCTCCCCGGGTGTTGCTCTGACGGATCTAAGCGGCGAAGGGCTGGTAGAGGTCGATGGGGCCCGCTGGCGAGCGACGGCTCATCGGGAGGCCGGTATTAAACAGGGCTCGGCCGTTGTCGTGGCGTCAATTCAGGGTTTATTCCTTGAGGTCGAACCAGAAGATCGCGAAAAACAACCCTAGCTCTCCTAAAATTTTCCTGGCGGCCCACCATGAGCGGTGGTAGCTTCCGAACGCACCCGCGGCGAACCTGAGGAGGAGAGAACTGTGAGTTTGGCCATTGGCGACTGGCAGATGCAAGGGCTATGTCGGGGGAATCATTCACACCTCTTTTTCCCACCGAGTACCTTCGAGAAGAAGGACGAACGCGAAAGGCGTGAGTGTCGCGCCAAAGCGATCTGTGACGTCTGTCCCGTTCAAGGTGACTGCGTTAACTACGCGTTAGAGATTCGCGAACCGTATGGCATCTGGGGCGGAACGACCGAGGTTGATCGTCGGGCTCGCGCCAGCTAGCGGACCACCCGCTCGTTTCCGTTCCGTCTGGTCACACCGATCGCGTCGAAATATTCCAGTAGTGGAACGGCGTATTTCCTAGACAGCTTGGCGGCATCTTTGAAGTCACCGACGCCAAAGGGACTCGGCAAGTCTTTGAGTCGGTTTTTGAGTTCATTGATTTGGTCGGGAAGAAAGACCAGATCGTCGCTCACTCTGATGATTCGCTCTTCGCGAAGGGCAACGTGCAATAGTTCCCGATCGAGGCCAAGGTCCGCCAGGTTGGGCACATTGAATCCTGCTGCAGACAGCAACGCGGATGCCCGGTCGAGATTCTCTTCTTGAGCTTCGGTGAGTCCGCTATGAAACGTCGCAAGAGCGACGTGCGGTCCATCATCGCGGACTCTCTTGTCTCCCGACACCAGTGCTCGGGTGGTTTCAATGTCGAGCTTCAGTTGACTCGCCAGGCTGGCGATTGGCATTCCTTCCCGGAGCGGGTGTTCCTCATGAAAACTCTCAATCGTGGCAACGACGCGCTCGCCCAGGATGTGGACGCGTTCGGTCGAAATGGCCACATCGCCCGACACCAAGCCAGAAAGTGGACTGCCACCGGCGGTCCAACCGGCCAGGGCTGCGACGGAAGAGATGCCGCGCGCATTGAGCAGTTGAGTGGCGGCCTGGTCGGGTTCTGCGGCAAGTACTTCTTTTAGGTGGCCGAGGGCAAGCAGGGCATCAGCTGAGCGACGGGGAGCGGAGGGGTCGACGATGCGGCCCCCAGCCACCACCGACTGTCGGCCGGTCTCGCGGAGGATGAAACGTTCGCCTACCCGAACTGGCAGCGGTGTCTCGGATCGAATGAGCGCGACTATCTCATCGGGCTGTTGGTGTTCGTCGAGCGCGGTGAGCGGGCGGAGCTCTACCGGCCATGATCCCGACCCCATGTGGAGGTGGTAGGCACCGCGCTCGGCAATGTCATCGATATAACGGGCGGCTTTGAGGTGGACGCTGAAGGCCGTACTCGTTGGCCATGCCGACATCGTGAGCAAGGATCCCCGGCTGATTTCATCGCGGGATATGCCGACCAGGTTTGCAGCGGTGCGGCGTCCAGGCAGGACGGTGTCGTGGGTTCGTTCGTGGCTGTGCAGGGACCTGATCCGCACCGGCCGTCCGGCCGGCCAGACCGAAACGGTGTCGCCAACGCTCAAGGCGCCACCCAGCAGAGTCCCGGTGACGACCGTGCCTGCTCCGTCGATGCTGAACGATCGGTCGACCCATAACGTCGGATCGCCGGGCGGGCGTTGGCGGTCGGCAAGCTCTGCGAGCGAATGCAGTTCCTGGCGGAGGTTGTCGAGGCCGGCACCGGTCAGCGCCGAAACCGGGATCACTCTGGCGTCTTCAAAAACGGTACCGATCACCTGGTCGGCAATCTCCAGGCTGGCGAGTTCCAGCAGTTCGGCGTCCACCCGGTCAGTTTTGGTGAGAGCGATCACCCCCAGGTGTATTCCGAGCAGGTCAAGCACCGCCAAGTGCTCCTCGGTTTGGGGCATCCAGCCCTCGTCGGCGGCGATCACGAGGAGGGCGACATCGATGGCTTCGGTGCCAGCCAGCATGTTCTTTATGAACCGCTCATGGCCGGGGACATCGACAAACGAGACTTCGAGTCCGGCCAGATCGGTCCAGGCGAACCCGAGGTCGATGGTTAGCCCGCGGGCCTTTTCTTCGGCGAGCCGATCAGGGTCTCGTCCGGTGAGGGCTTCTATAAGGGTGGATTTGCCGTGGTCGACGTGGCCGGCCGTACCAATTACCGGCATGCTGCCAAAGCGGTGGTCAACGTCGAAACCACCGTGGCGTCGTCTTGTGGGTCGACAGAGCGAAGATCTATCACGAAGGCTCCGGCTTCGCGGCGTCCGACCAACGGGCGATCCCCGCGGAGTAACTCGTCCCACAGCCGATCCGTGGGGCCGTCGACCGCAAGGACGGGCGAAGGGACGGTCATACCGGGCACTGACCCGGCGCCGAGCAGCGATTCGCCTTCAATGATGGTGCCGGGAATGCCGGCGTTTACCAACTCGTGCAGGCGTGTCTCTAGCTGTTCATACGGCGTGGTCGCCATCGTCCAGAATGGGATTTCTCCGGCTCTTCCATCGAGGTACATCTCGGCGATCACCGCCAGAGCTGCCAGAGTCGGTCCCGGCACCCGCATGGCCCGCGCCAGGGGATGAGCTTTGATTTGTTTGATGAGGTCTGCTTCGCCAACGATGATTCCGGCCTGGGGTCCACCAAACAGCTTGTCTCCCGAAAACATGACAAGGCCGGTGCCCCGCTTGACTTCTTGCCTGACGCCCGGCTCACCGGCCAACCAGGGAGGCGGTGGCCCGGCGATCCACGGGCTGGTTTCGTCGATGAGGCCAGACCCGATGTCGTAGGCGTACGGGGTGGCTGTAGTCCTGGCAAGTTCCACGAGTTGATCGCTGGTTGCCGATTCGGTAAACCCGACCACCCGGTAGTTCGACGGATGCACCTTCAGTAACAAACCTGCCTCGCCGGTGACTGCTTCATAGTCGGCAATCCGGGTTCTATTCGTCGTCCCCACTTCGACCATACGTGCGCCTGAGGCGGCCATGAGTTCGGGAAGACGGTACGACCCGCCGATTTCGATCAGCTCGCCCCGCGAGACGACTACTCCGCCCTCCGCGGGGATAGCTGCCAGGGTCAAGAGGAGAGCAGCGGCGTTGTTATTGACGACCAGGGCCGACTCAGCCCCGGTGAGTGCGGTAAACAACTCGTGTGCATACGATCCACGCCCTCCGCGACCGCCGGTGGCGAGGTCGAATTCGAGGTTGCCGTAACTAAGGCTGGAGTCTGAGGCAGCTGCTACAGCGTCGCGGTGGACCGGTGCCCTTCCCAGATTCGTGTGCAGAAGTACCCCGGTGGCGTTGATGAGGGAGCGAAACTGGGTCCGCTTTAGCCTCTCGGCGTGGGCGGCAGCCATCTTTGCAGCATCGGCCTCACGGCCGTCAAGGATGAGTTCACGGGCCTTTTCAATCGAGGCGCGAGCGATCTCGGTTGCAATCAGGCGCGGAATGCCCGGGAGCTGCTTAGCGAGTACGTCGACAGATGGAAGGTCGCGGAGGGTCATCGCCGGTAATCGTACCCGTTAGGCTTTCGCCCCATGTTGCCGGTGCTCTTCGTTGTTGTCCCCGCCCTCGAACTGGGCCTGCTGGTCTACCTATCCGGGATCATCGGTTGGCCGATCGCCATCGCCATCGTGGTCGTCACCGGGATCATCGGTGCGTATCTCGTAAAACAGCAAGGCACCAACGCATGGCGGGCGATCGGAGAGGCGTTCCAGCAAGGAAAGCTGCCTGCCGGCGAGTTGGCTGATGGAGCGCTGGTTCTCGTCGGTGGGGCCTTTCTGCTCACGCCGGGGCTGATCACCGACATCGTCGGTTTTTCTTTGATGGCGCCGCCGATCCGCAAGGTCGTCCGTGAGCGGATGTCGGTCTACATGCAGCGGCGATCACTTCGGTGACGGCCCAACCGGCACGGGCGGCGGCGACAGTTTGTGTCGTGCGGGACGGGCCGACCGGGTTCGAGGTGCTCCTCGTAGAGCGGTCTCCTGACGCCCCTTTTGTTCCAGGGGCATCGGTCTTCCCTGGCGGAAAGGTCGATCCAATTGATCGACAGGCAGATGATGCATTCAAAGCCGCCGTCATCCGCGAGACGTTCGAAGAGGTCGGACTCCTGCTGGCCGATCGACTGGGCACACCGGTTGATACCTCCCGATCACTAGAGACGCAACGGTCCCCGCACGACTTCTCGTATGACGACCTGGTATATCTGTCGACCTGGGTTACCCCCGAATGGATGGGACTGCGTTTTGATACGAGGTTCTACCTCGCCGTGGCGCCGAGCCAGGTCGAGTTGGTGGTCGACCGGAGAGAACTGGTCACGGCTGACTGGCTTCGTCCTGCCGTGGCGCTCCAACGTTGGGCTGAGGGCGACATCATGCTGATCATGCCGACGGTTGCGCATTTGCGCTATTTAGACCACTATAAAACGGTGAACGCGGCCTTCCAGGGCGCCATCGGTGGGCGCCACGCTGCAGAAATCGATCAAGAAATCCAGGAAGGCCGCCGCCCGGCAGGACTCAAATGAACGTCGCCCATCTTCTCGCTCCCAATCCCGGTCTGTTTACCGGTGCCGGCACCAACACGTATGTGGTTGGTGGCGAGCGCAGCGCCGTCATCATCGACCCGGGCCCGATCATTGCCGCCCATCACGACCGCATCGTTGAGAGCGTCGGAGAACGCCGAACGGTGGCAGTACTGGTGACCCATACCCACCCCGATCACGCTCCGATGGCCAACCCTCTCGGGTCCGAACTCGACGCACCAGTATTGGGATTCGCACCTGGCCCCGACTTTGTCCCAACCGACCTTCTCAGCGAAGGTGACCGGGTCGACGTCGACGACGAGACCCTCGAGGTCCTGTACACGCCCGGCCACAGTGACGACCACATCTGCCTTTTGTTCGAGTCGACCTTGTTCAGCGGCGACCACATCATCGGGGGTTCGACGGTGGTAGTCGAAGATGTCCGGAGCTACCTTGCGTCGCTCGAAAGACTGCAGTCTGTGGCTCTTTCCCGCCTGATGCCGGGGCACGGACCGGTCATCGATAATCCGTACGAGGTTATTGATTACTACATCGCCCACCGTCTCGAACGAGAAGCCGAGATCGTGGAAGCACTGACTGCCGGCGCGGGTTCGGTGGGGGCTGTGGTCGGGGCTGTCTACGACGACGTCCCAGAGGATTTGCACAAGGTGGCCGCGTATTCTGTTGCTGCCCACCTCCGCAAGCTGACCGATGACGGCGTGGTCACGTTCGATGAGCAGTCAGCAACCGATCTGTGGGGGGCACTTGTTGCCATGGTTCGATCATGATG
>CBDTUI010000076.1:0-13683 GCA_965363765.1 uncultured Acidimicrobiia bacterium | reverse complement strand
GATCGAAAGCCCTCCCATATCCGAAAGCCGCCATCGGGTCCACGAGTGGAATAGATAGGAACACCTGCCGCCCCCAACGCATCGACATCTCGCATCACTGTGCGGCGCGACACACCGAGCTCCTCGGCAAGGTCGCCGGCGGTCATGCGTCCACGGCGTTCCAGCAGCAACATCATCGAAACCACTCGGTCGGCTCGCATCCGGACAGGATCTCATATATGCCAGGAGATGTCATATATGGATCGGTAGCCTGTCAACAACAGGAGGAAAGCATGAAATTCTTTGAAGTATCCAACGTGATCGAGGACACTCCCGAAGCCGTCTGGGAAGTCCTGAAAGACGGACCCGGTTTCACAGACTGGGACTCCGGTGTTGTGAAATTCGAGGGTACGATCGCTCCCGGCAACAAGATCAAGCTGTTCTCAGAAGTGAGTCCTGGCCGAGCGTTTCCCCTGAAGGTCGCCGAGTTTGCTCCGCCTAACAAGCTGATCTTCGAAGGCAGCATGCCACTAGGTCTGTTCAAAGGCGTTCGCACCTATCGCCTCGATCCCGATGGAACCGGCAACACCAGATTTCACATGCGAGAGGAATACACCGGACCACTGCTCGCCATGATGTGGAAGACAATGCCCGACCTCGGACCCTCGTTCGAAAAGTTCGCTACGGGCCTCAAGGCCAAAGTTGAGAAGGGATAAGAGCGATCATGGCTGTTTCGTATGAAGGATCCGGCACCCCCGAGGACCCCTGGCTGCTGACCACCCCGCCAGGGAAGTCCGAATTCACGGCGTTTCGAGACGAACTTGCCGACCCACCCGCCCTGGTGGTGAGAGTCGGTACGACTGAGCTGCGCTACCACCTCAGTGCCATCGAAGAGCTCCACGCCATGTTGGTTGAGCATGGCGACTGGATGCCGCTCGGCAATGCCGATGAGCAGAAGGAAGCCAAGCCGGACACGGTCGAGGCGTGGGGCCGGTCGTCGGACAACCCGGTCAACGGTTGGTACGGCCTCAAGAAGGGACTCCGGGGCCGCTTCGGTAACTACTTGCCGCCGGTGCTCGAAGCGCTCGGCTTGGCCGAAGTGGAACACAACGCCCGCAACAACAATATGCGGGCGATCTAGCCGGGGCGTAGAACGCCGCGGCACTCGGCGGTCCAGGCAAAAGTCGAAGGTCGTTACCCTGTGCGGTACCCCAACCGAGGACCAGCTTTTGATTTCCAACTTCACCGATGCAGACGTGCCAGATCTTGCCGGAAAGACCTACTTCATAACGGGCGCGAACACCGGGTTGGGCTTTGAAGCCGCCACCGTGTTCGCTCGCCAGGGCGCTCGAGTGTTGCTCGGTTGTAGATCCCGAGAGAAAGCAACTGCAGCAGAGGCAAAACTTCGGTCATCGGTCTCTACCGCTGACGTCGCCATCGTCGACATCGACTTAGGTGACCTGTCATCGATCAGCCAGGCCGCTGAAGTGGTCTCCTCCGAGCCACGCCTCGATGGGCTCCTGAACAATGCGGGCATCATGTTCCCACCTCGCCAACTAACCAGCGACGGGTTCGAGTCTCAGTTTGGAGTAAACCACCTTGGGCCGTTTGCGCTCACCGGTCGCCTACTTCCGTTGCTGGAGCAAACGGCAGGCTCGCGGGTCGTCGCCGTTTCAAGCAATGGGCACAAACCCGGCAAGATACACTTCGACGACCTCGACGCCGAGAAGTCGTACAGCAAGTACCGACGGTACTTTCAGAGCAAGCTGGCCAATCTGATGTTCACATACGAGCTCGATCGGCGCCTGAAGGCAAAGAATTCTGGCACCATCGCTGTGGCGGCACATCCGGGCGGTTCCATGACCGAACTGGGTCGCCATCTCGGACTGTTGTATACGGTTCTCGAAAAACCGATGAGTCCCTTCCTGAACACCGCCGCCCAGGGAGCCTGGCCGCTGGAACTCGCCGCCACGGCGCCCGGCGTCGAAGGCGGACAATACTTCGGGCCGAGCCAATTCGGAGAACTCAAAGGTCCGGCCAGGCAGGTCGACTCGAACGAGCTGTCCAAGGACCCCGAGTCGGCCAAGCGTTTGTGGGAGGTTTCGATCGAAATGACGGGCGTCGACCCCGGGATTTAGGGCCGGATTGGCCGGATCGAGACCGGCGTTTTAGTGCGGCCAGAACCTCTCGACTGGTAAATAACGGTGGTGTTAGCATCGCTCGATGTCTGAAACCAGCACCGTAATCGACTGGCTGCTCGACCCTGAGCAGTCTGACCCTTCGATCCGTTGGCAAGTCATGCGCGACCTGTTGGACGCAACCGAGAACGAATGGTCCTCCGAGCGCGCCAAAGTGGAAACCGAAGGTTGGGGAGCCCAGCTGCTGGCTCTCGAGGGGCCAGACGGGCAATGGGCGGGTGGAGCCCACTTTCCTTCGGATTTTGAGTGGGGTGGTGACGAGGCAGGCCAACCTTGGACCTCGACAAGCCATTCACTCGCTCAGCTGCGAGAGTTCGGGTTCGATCCGACGTCAGCCCGGGCCGAGCAAATGGTCGAAAGTGTCGGAGCCAACTGCCGCTGGGAACACGACAGTCAACCCTATTGGGACGGCGAGGTCGAACCTTGCATCAACGGAGCCCTCGTCGCAAACGGGGTGTACTTCGGCGTCGACATGCAACCGGTAGTCAGCCGTTTGCTGACTGAGCGCCTCGAAGATGGCGGTTGGAACTGCGAAGCTGAGAACGGTTCGGTGCGATCTTCCTTCGATACGGTCATCAACGTCCTCGATGGTCTACTCGAGTACGAACGAGCTACCGGAGGAACGTCCGAATCGAAGGCAGCTCGCCGGTCCGGTGAGGAGTACCTCCTCAAGCGGGAGCTGTATAGGCGCCTGACGACGGGTGAACCGGCAGACAATCGCTACCTGTACTTCCTCCATCCCAATCGCTTCCACTACGACGTGCTTCGGGCCCTCGACTACTTTCGATCAGCCAGTCTGCTTACTGGAACGCCGCCCGATCCACGGCTCGGCAAGGCGATCGA
Organism: uncultured Acidimicrobiia bacterium; assembly: GCA_965363765.1. GTDB lineage: Bacteria > Actinomycetota > Acidimicrobiia > Spongiisociales > JAENVV01 > JAENVV01. The sequence continues at coordinate 10,663 of CBDTUI010000076.1, read as the reverse complement.
GCATGTGCGTTCGAAACGGCGAGAAGACGGTCGTTGGGATCTCGACTGGAACCCGACCGGCCGCACCTGGTTCGATGTCGACGACGGCGAAGACCAACCGTCGCGGTGGATCACATTGCGGTCGCTTCGGATTCTCAAGTGGTGGGACGCGTAATTATCCTGGGATAGCCGTATAGGTCTGTTCAAGCAACTTCGATAACCACCTTCCCGAGCGCTCGACCCTCGCCGACATGTGCCAGTGCTTCGGGCACGGCGTCTAGCGGGAACGTGCGGTCGATATGGATTTTGATCTGACCCGCAACACACCGTTCGGCCAGCGGCTCAAAGGTCTTGGGACCCGTGTTAACCATCAGCAGTCCCATTCGGCGTCCAGTTAGCCTTCCTAGGGCGGCGCCGACCGTTATGACCCGCAACAGCGCCGGCACGGACCCGCCAACGCAGCGATAGCTGCCTCCCCGCACCAACGCTCGTCGATAGGCGAACACCGATCGGCCAGCAACAAGATCCAATACGAGGTCACTCGGTTCGACCTTGCTGAAGTCTTGGGTTCGGTAGTCGAGGGTCTCGTCAGCGCCGAGCGATTCCATAAACGCCAGTTTGCTCACGTTGTCGACGCCAATCACATAGGCCCCTGCCTGCTTAGCGAGTTGTATGGCGAACGAGCCGGAACCTCCCCCGGCTCCGTTGATCAGTACCCGTTGACCAGGGCCAACGCCAGCTGTCCCCTGCATCGCTATTGCACCCGCCTGGGGAATGGTGGACGCCTCAACGAACGACAACGCCTCGGGCTTATGAGCGAACGCCGACTCACCCGCCACCGCGAATTCGGCGAACCCACCCATGGGACTCTCGCCGTAGACGGCTTCGCCAGGTTGGAACCGGGTAACGCCGGAGCCGATGGCAACAATGCGCCCGGCGATGTCAGAACCCAGCGTCCGACGCCCAGGGCGACGCAGCCCGCTTATGCGCCCATACAGCGGAGTTCCTCGCAAGCACTCCCAGTCGGATAGATTGACCGAGGTCGCCGCTACCTGCACAAGTACCTGGTTAGCTCCAGGTATCGGGGTCGGCACGTCCTCAACTCGGAGGAGATCGGGTGGGCCATATCGATCGTATACGACGGCCCTCACAGGGATCGGCCCGGGCGACCACAGCGACACATGCCGCACATCGTAGGACCTTTCCTGGGACCGGGACTGATGAAATCGGAGATTCTGGGGACTACCAACGTCGACAGAGCTTCACCCGCTTGAGGTTACGGCCTGCTCGCGTAACGGACGCTCTCAAAGGGCCAATCGGCAGCCAGCCATGCCGACACATCTCGCCACACGACCACATCAAGTCCGGCTCGAGCGGCGGTCACCCACGATCGGACCGAGGCGTCAAACTCGTCGCCGTCTGCCGGGTAGATGTAGAGGCATCCGATGACATCATGACCGTCGAGAATCGAATAGGTGAACCCGGAGCGATTGTTGAAGTCGTTGGCATGAGCTTCCAGGTCGGAGAGGTTCGCCTCGAGGCTCATTGGCTGGGGCCAGCCCCTGTCAGCAAACCCGGGCGTTGACAAGATGTGTTCGATACTCCCCATCCAGGCGGCGTGATCTCTTTCGTTATGTTCAGGGCCGAGCGGTTCGAAGAAGTATCCCTTGCCCGCAAACGACTGTGGCACGGTGAAAGAATCAGGCACAAAGTTCGTAGTCACAGTGCCGTATCCTAGGTTGGACACTGCATCAGACACCGAGGCAAGCTGCCTCGGGAGACAAAGATCGGAAGACAGATGGCATCGACAACTCCTGAAAGCGAAGCTGCTGCGGCCAAGATCAGGGCTCGCATTGACGAATTGGGCGACTGGCGGGGAAACACCCTCGAACAGCTCCGACAGCTCATCTTCGATGCCGTTCCCGACGTACAAGAAGAATGGAAATGGGAAAAACCGAGTTCACCCGGGGTTCCGGTCTGGTCCTTCGACGGCATCATCTGCACCGGAGAGACCTACAAGCAGGTCGTGAAGTTGACCTTCCTCCGCGGTGCTTCGGTTAAGGATCCCAAAAAGCTGTTCAACTCAAGCCTGGAAGGCAAAGCCCGACGGGCGATCGACTTCCGTGAGGGCGAAAAAATCGACGAAGCAGCCTTCAAACAACTCGTTCGCAACGCCGCCGCCGTCAATGCTGCCCTAGCAGCCGAACGCAACGCCAAGAAAAGGTAGACCGAGCAGGTAGCTAACCCAGAGACACCGAACCGTCGCCGAGGTGACGGGCGGCGGTTTCGACTTTGTGTCGATAGCACCCACCAGGCTTGGTCGTATTCGGGCAGATTCTCATTGCAGGCAGGAGGCTAGCTGAGCTGTCGATCAGCTCACTCACGGTGTCCGCGTGCCCGGCATGGCGGTAGGTCTCGGTAGCGATGTGGATGACGGCGCACGTGGTATTCCGATAGTCCGTCCGACTTCCAAAACACGGCTTCGCTCCCGGCTCGCGGGTATCGATGAAGATCGTATTTGGCATCCGACATTGGCGTTCCGCTTCAAGGGCTTTCGCAACCCCAAATCGGAAGAGGGTCCTGGACACACCCGCCGCCCTGGTGGGACCGAAGGCCCTACAACCGAGGAGGCAGCAGCGCGAACATGAGGAACGCGCTGCGGGTGGGCCCGATAGCGCAGGCCACCCGCCACTTATGTATCGCGTCATATGGAAAGGGAGGCCAACATGACTACCACCGACGTCAAGTCCCGGGCTGCAGACACCAGTCCCGGCCCGACCACACCTTGGAAGGTTGCCACCGCGGTTCTGGCTGTGATCAGCATTGCTCTGGCGCTAGTACTGGCGACGACCACCGGCTTCATAGGTGGGCAAAGCGATATCGAGGCAATCGCCGCCGACTACAACGCCGCATGGGTTGATCTCGATGCCGAAGGCGTTGCATCCTTCTTCGCTGAGAATGGTTCGATCCGGTTCGTTACCGGGACAGGGACCTTCGCTGGGCTCGATGCCATCACGACCTACGCAGCCGGATATCCGGTCGGTTCCGTGCTCGAGAACGGCACCATGTCCAGCGACGGAGCGTTCGTTGTGTCGCCGTATCACTGGAAGTTCGGGGGTACCGGGGGCGAGGCCGACGGCATTTCCGTTCTCCAATTCGATGGAAACAAGATCCTCACTCACTACATCTTCCTGGTCGAGAGGACCTCTTCTGGGTAGCAGTTCGTAGCGGAGGGGAATCGGGGAATCAAGTCACGCTCCCCTTGAGAGGGGGGCGTGACGTCTGCGGGAGTCGCCTAGCCCTCAAATCCGATCGGTGGTTCTCTTCGCCAGGAGTAAATAGGTGGCTTCGAGATCCACCAGCGGGGCGAGCTGGACAGTCCGTGTCATCTACATCGAGCATCGGGCAGACCTGTTCCGACCACGCCGAGCACATACGTGCTGATCGGAGGCGCTCTGGGTTGGAAGTGTTCTTTGCTCGTGAACGAAGGAACCTGCGAGAACGGCAACAGCGCTGACTGCTCGGGTAACGTTTTCCCTCGGCCACGTGCAGCTATATGCGGCAGTGCGCTTCTTGCGGTGCCTATCCCCTACGGGCCCGTCGTGGTGAGGGTTACCTCGTCTCTCATGATCCCGCCGTAGGCCTCTACGAGGGCCAAGACATCCACCTGGGTTCCGGGCTCCAGAGAAAGGCCTTGAATGACTATCCGGAGCGAATCCGGCGCCGCCCATGCTGAGGCGATGCTCATACCGGCGGGTATATCGGAGATCTTGACCGAGCCATCCGGCTTGAACAGGACGTTCAGAGTGTTGCCGTTGGGCGCGATGAGCAACACATCGGCACTAACCGTACGGCTCCTCAGCGTGCCAAAGGTCTCAGTGAGCACGCTCTCAACGTCGCCATTGAACGCGATCTCGATGATGGTCGGGCCGGCGGGTGCCGTCGAGGTGACCGCTACGCCGACAAGGTCGATCGTCTCTAAGACCAGCTTGCCCGTGATACCGCCGTCGATTCGGTCAGGGTCGATGCCGTCAAGGTCTGGGAACGCCTGGGTCAGGTCGCCAACGGCATCGTTGGCAAAGTCAGTGCTCGTCCCTGCGGCACTCGCCTTTGCTTCAGTGTCGTTTCCCTCCTCCGCATCTTCAGGCTGTACCGGCTCGGCAGAACTCTCTCCCGGAGGGTCTTCATCCAAGCCCGGAAGAGGCTCCTCGGTTGTCGGTTCCGTGCCCGACAGCGCGGTGGACGCCGATTCAGGCGCGTCATTATTGAATAGGAGAAGCAGGACGATGAGGACGACGACTGCTCCAAGCCCCGCTGCAATGGCTAGGGCTCGCTTCTTTGTCTTCGTGCTGGGATGCAGCACACCGTCTGAGGCCTCGAACTCGGTGTCTGGGAGAACGATCTTTGATCCGTCGGGCAATCCGATCGGTACACCTGCTGGATCTTGCCAATCGGCCTCTCGCTCGGACTCGGCGTTCTTGCGGCGTGCTTCGACCCCGGCTTCGTAATCGGCGCGCCATCGTGCATCCGACCGATCGTTTTCGAGCTCGGCTTCCGACATGTTTGGGTTGAACAGCTTGACGAATGCCTCGCCGACATCTCCAGTGTGAGGCTGCGGAAGATCTTCGCCAGACAGGTCTGGATGATGATCGACGCCATCAGGGTCAAACCGCCTCCATTGTCCTGCGCCCTCCCCTTCAATCCGTAGAGAGCGCGCGTCACCAGGTTCGTCTGGCGCCGGGTGATCGGGACCAGGGGACTCGACATCCGACGGATCGCTCTCTTCGGTCGAATCCGGCATGTCCCCTCTGTGACTTGGCGATGTGCAAGTGTACACGACTGGGTCTAATGCCGGATGGACCCTCATAGCGATCATCGTGTCGGCGCCGACGCTTTCCTGCTAGCGATGTGGGACTCATCCCCAGGATTCATGATGTAGGAGTGGTATCACGGTGCACCGCCACTCCCGGCGTCTAGGGATAGCTACGAACTGCTCATCCGTGTCACAACCGCAGTTGGTTGACTCTGCCGTGTGAAGGCTTCCGAGGGCACACCTACCAAGCCATCGAAGTGAATGAACTGCTGAAATCGACGCAGTGACCAGCTCGATGAGGGGCTCCGCACATGAGTACCGTTATGTGTGGGTGAGTTCGTGTCTAGGTCTTGTGGTCCATCAACACGAAGTCTTCGGCTTTGGTGTAGTCGGCCGGCGGTTCGTCGGAAACCAGAGCATTTAGGGCTTCTTCCTGGGAGACCAATCGCGGCGAGTCGAGACCGTGTTCTTCACCGTCTATGCGGAGAGTGGCGGTTTGGGCCGCCAGGATGTTCCGAACCCAGTCCGATTTGGGGCCGTACCTGGCAACCAGTACGTAGCCAGTTTTGGTCGGGGAGGCATCGAGTGGTGTCTGGTAGGACTGCCCCGACGTCCTACCAACATGGGTGACAACGGGGTACTCCCCTTTTCTTATCGCTCGTGGGTTGAAGGTACGTTTGTTGATCTTGGCCAACCATCGTGGGTAGGGCATGCGTCAACTCCTTAGAGCTATCTCACTAATCACTGTCACAAAGTGGGGCCTAGTTGTCTACTGCCTTTCGGCCCGTTAGCTGAGACAGTCAGAAGCATCCAGCCTAGTTAAGTGCGGCGAGCCAAAAGTGGACGGTAGCCAGTGCGAAATAGAAGACTGTCTCGCCCGGACTACCGTCAACAGCCCCGGTTCAATCTGTCTCGTATCAACCAGTTACGACAGATTCCGAGGACTCGGGACTCGCTAGTACGCCCGCCCGAAGACCACCCGTTTACCGTAGTCGGAGGGTTTGTCGCAACGGATACAGACACCCTCGGCGGCGTCGCCATAGGTGGGGATGCACCGGGGAGTGGCCGAAGTCTCCGACTTGATGTCGCCTTCACATTGCGGCCGCCCACAATGGAAGGCGAGAGCAAACCCGGTGTCGACCTGCTCGGCAAAGGCTTGCCACTCGTCAACCGTCGAGGTGTTGGATTCCCGGTAGGCATCAGCACGCGCCAACAGGTAGCCGTGGTATTCGTCGAGCATCGCCGGCACCCGGCCGCCGAACTCACTGAAGGGAATCGCTTCCTTGACGGCACGCCCTTTCTCGTCGTACTCACCCACCCGATGAGCGACGAGTACGTGGCCAGCCTCGAGATCGCGAGGCCCTAGCTCGGCTCGCAGCGGCACACCCTTGAGCTCCCAGTCGTTGAACTTGAACCCGGGCGAGGCGTCGCGAGCATCGACGTGTACCCGCACTCCTGCGACCCGAAGCTCGGCAGCCAGCTCCTCGGCCTTCGATGTCGCCGCTGCTCCCGAATCGTCACGTCCGATCGGGATGATGACGATCTGAATGGGCGCCAGACGTGGTGGCAACACCAGACCCTGATCATCGCCGTGGGCGAGGATGACTGCGCCGATCATCCGGGTCGACATCCCCCAGGACGTGGTGTGGACGTGCTGGACCTCGTTGTTCTGGTCGCTGTAGGTGATGTCGAATGCCTTGGCAAAGTTGGTCCCCAGGTAGTGGGAGGTTCCGGACTGCAGAGCCTTGCCGTCGCGCATCATCCCCTCGATGGTGAAAGTGCGGACGGCACCGGCGAAGCGCTCACCCGGCGTTTTCTCGCCTTCGATCATGGGGATCGCGGCCACGTTGCGGGCGAATTCGGCGTACACGTCGAGCATCTGAAGCGTCTCCACCATGGCTTCGGCTTCGTCGGCATGGGCGGTGTGGCCCTCTTGCCACAAGAACTCGGTAGTGCGCAGGAAAATGCGGGGCCGAAGCTCCCAGCGCACCACGTTATTCCAGGCATTGATGAGCACCGGCAGGTCTCGATAGGACGAGATCCAACGGGCATACATCTCGCCGATAACGGTCTCAGACGTCGGTCGCACCACCAGCGGCTCGTCCAATTCCTTGCCGCCGGCGTGGGTCACCACAGCCAGCTCCGGGGAGAAGCCCTCGACATGTTCGGCCTCACGATGGAAATAGCTCTCGGGGATGAACAGCGGGAAGTAGGCGTTGACGTGACCCGTGTCCTTGAACCGCTGGTCGAGTTGGGCCTGCAACAGCTCCCATATGGCATAGCCGTATGGTCGGATGACCATCGTGCCCTTGGCGGGGCCGCGATCGGCCAGCTCAGCCTTGAAGACGATTTCGTTGTACCAGGCGGAGACGTCCTCGCTGAGAGGGGTAACGCCGAGGTCACGCTTTTTGCTGCTCATCGGCAAGAGGCTAACCCTCCCAGCTACCAGCCACCAACATTCATCGAACGGTTGGCGGCCGATTTCGAAACCCAAGGGCGTTCGCCACTCCATCAGCAACCGAACACCTACGGAACGCGCCTCGCATCGGAGTCCACGAGCCGCCCGATCAGACCGGCCCGCCAGGGCGTCGCGCCCCGCAAGGCACGAAAACTTCTCCTTGACACAAAGAGGCTTCGTTATGCGTGGATTCGGATCTTGTAAGCGTCGGATCGCTTGCATGGGTGTCAGTCAAAGTGGGGGGCTGTGGTGTCTAATAGTCAGGAGATACCGGAGGGCATGTGACGGTCGACTCGGAGAGACGTTCTGATGCTGAGATTTACGCCGACCATGCTGTCGTGTTGGTTCGCTTTGCGACGGTTCTGGTCGGCCCTGTCTATGCGCAGGATGTTGTGTCGTCTGCGGTACTCCGATCACTCGGTAGCCCCGGGTGGAGGCAGGTCAAGAATCACCGCGGATACCTTCATCAGGCGGTCGCCAATGAAGCTCGCAACCTGTTTCGCAGTGAAGGACGGCGGCGGAATGGGGAGGCCAGGTTGAGCCAACCAGTGGTTTCTCTTCCGGAGTTCCGTCCCGATGTCCAGCAGGCGGTTGAGAAGCTGAGCGTTCGTCAGCGGGCCGTCGTGTACCTCACGTATTGGGAGGACATGACGAATCAGATGACTGCCGACTATCTCGGTATTTCCGCCGGTTCGGTCCGGCGACACCTCGCACGAGCGAAAACTCACCTAAGGAGAGAGGTTCATGACTGACGACTTTGACACCGAGATCAGGTCGACTCTTGCCGAGATGGTCGGTGAAGCGCCCGATCCTCCTAGTTTCGACGATCTCGCCCGACATATTGCACCTCCCACACCGCGTCGAACGCGACTGTCCACCGCAAGGGCCTTCTCTGCTGGTTTCGCAGCCGCCATCATCGCCGTTGGAGTGTTCGCGCTTCTTATCGGCCCGTTCAATGTGACGCTACAAGTCACAGGAACCGACCTCGAAGTCACCGTTCGAACCACGACACAGGTCGAAGTTCTCGAAGACGGCTCGCTGGTCGCCCCGGCCAAGCCGGTTGCCGAGGACGGTGTCGGTCCCGCTGATGAGACTCCCCCTGCAACGACTCTTCCGCCTGAGACACTGCCGCAGTCGTCCTGGTCCCGGATACCTCATGACCCAGATGTCTTCGGCGAAGCAAGTATGAATAGTGTCGTGGCTGGTGGTCCAGGCTTGGTGGCGGTGGGATGGACTGGGTCAAGCCCGAGTGAGGGACATGTCGATGGTGGTGCTGCGGTGTGGACATCCGTCGACGGGATCACATGGGAGCTAACTCCCAATCATGGCGATGTGTTTGCGGACGGTCAGATGGCCAGCGTGACCGTATGGGCCTCCGGTTTCGTTGCGGTGGGGAACGTTGAGCAAGATGACGGTTTCGAAGCGGCAATCTGGACGTCTCCCGATGGGATCACTTGGGACCGCGTGCCCCACGGCGCCGCGTTGTTTGGTGAGGCACGTATGCAGGACGTGACTGTTGGAGGCCCCGGTCTGGTCGCCGTAGGGGATGTTGAATCGGGTGCGGCGGTGTGGACGTCGGTGGATGGCATCACGTGGATACGCGCGCCTCACGACCCGGCGGTCTTCGGAAGCGACAGTGATCTCTCGATGGATGCGGTCACCGCGGGTGGGCCCGGTCTGGTGGCGGTAGGGCTCGACTGGTCTGGCGGATCAACTGCTGACGCAGTGATCTGGACCTCCGTCGATGGAATCGTGTGGGACCGTGTCCCCCATGATGAGGACCTGTTCGGTGGCGTGGGGAACCAAGCAGCGGTTTCAATAGCCGTTGTTGGCACCCGTGTTGTCGCCGTCGGGGTTGAGCGATCTTCCGACATCGTCGCTGCCGTCTGGACTTCAGAAAACGGGATCGTCTGGCAGCGGGTTCCCAACGATCAGGAGGCTCTGGCCGAAGGGCAGATGGTCGACCTAACGGAGGGCGGCCCCGGCCTCGTATCAGTTGGATGGATCGGATGGGTCGCAACGCGAAACTCGGATGCAGCCGTCTGGACCTCCATAGATGGCATCACATGGGACCGCACTCCTCACGACGAGGATCTATTCGGCGGAGTTGAGATGTGGGGTGTTACTGCAGGAGGCCCAGGTCTCGTGGCTGTCGGATCGGACGGACCCGACGCCGCGGTGTGGATATCGGTGCCGGACGACTGATGGCCGGTCCATACACACACGGCACTTGTGAGGCCGACCATCGGCTCCCTCAACGGAAGGCAGACAACGAATGAAACGACGAGCGACTGTACGCCGAATGACGGCCCAGGTGACGCTCCTGGTGCTGGCTCTTGCCGGTTGTACCAGCAGTAGCGAACCAACGAAGACCTACGATGGCACCGACTGTGTCTACGACGGTGCGACCGAGTTCGACCTGAACGATGAAGTGACGTTCACGTTCACGAACGAGTCCGCCAGCACTGGCGTGGGGTTTGTGGTGTGGGAGGTCCCTGATGGCACGACTGCTGAGCTGATTGACGAAGTCGGCATTTTCGAGGCCACGGGCACCATGCAAGGAAACACTGACCCGTACGAGTTCTTTGAGGCGAAGTTTCCCCCGACGCAGCTAGATACCGACTACCCAGTGACGGTGGTTCTGGACAAGGAAGGTTTGTACGCCGTCAACTGCTTTGTGGAAACGGGCGCACCAGTGAACACGCACTACGCAACGATTATCACCGTGAGCGGCTAGCGACTGGGGCATCAATGACGACACCGCTGGGGGCGCATAACCGGCACTATGCGTAGGTCGGGCGGAAGATGCACAAGTGCCGATATGGCCCGAGAGGTCAGTCCTTGTCCCGTGCCTGACCGACGTCGTAGGCCAAGCGGTGAGCGGTTATGAGAGTCATCACTGAGTCCGGGTAACCCGGCTTAGCCGTCCAATCCCCATGCCAAAAGATGTCGAAGATCGCCTAAGGAGACACATTACTGGTCGACTAGTCGCCAATCTGTCGGGTTACTTTAATACCGAAGCGGATACCCGATCCACTACAACGACTGGCGATGCCGAGTGTGGGCGAAGATCACCGAGGCGAGCGGCATTGATGCCGTCACGCATGACTTACGACATTCAACAGCGACCAGACTGTTCATCATCGACCGGTGGATGCCAGCCGAGGTGCAGGCGATCATGGGACACCGCGACCCACGCACATCCCAAAGAGTATATGTTCACGTCAACCCGGCAGATTTGCCACGCCCATCGGGGCTTCAGGGGTCTGCGTGAAGTGGGGCTTTTGTGGGGTTTAGCCGCTGAGCGGCACAATCCGACCAGGCGACAAACCCTGAAACACCAATGTTCACGGACTGAATGATGGGTGGGCGATACTGGGATCGAACCAGTGACCTCTGCCGTGTGAAGGCAG